>JBBIKZ010000051.1:0-16478 GCA_037445185.1 Hydrogenophilales bacterium
ACACCTCGCCGAGAAGACGAGCGGGGATACTCTCCTCATCCCCGCGAGTCTCAAGCAAGCAAAGCGCAGTGGCCAGTTGCGCGCAAAATGACCGGCCAGGGGCAAGCGAGGCCCGCGTAGGCCGTCACCTTGTCTCGAAGGCCGTGATACTCGCATACCTGTCTGTCGATCGAAGGCACGGGCCGGTCTAATGGACGATTTGGGTTCAATAACGGGCATAGGTCCGGGTGGTGCCGTCCGGCAGGACCAGCAGCACCGCGTACGGCTCGCGGCGGGCGCCCTGTTCCATGCCCGGCGAACCGATGGGCATGCCGGGTACCGTGAGGCCGCGCGCCCGCGGTCTGTCCTTGAGCAGGCGCTTGATTTCGCCCGCCGGCACGTGCCCCTCGACCAGATAGCCCGCCACCTCGGCGGTGTGGCAGGAACCATAGCCGGGCGGCACGCCGAGACGGTATTTGTGGCGCACCACGTCGTCCGTGTCGTGCGCCCGCACCTTGAAGCCGTTAGCCTCCAGGTGCCGGATCCAGTCCTTGCAGCAGCCGCAGCTCGGGCTCTTGTACACATCCACCACCGGCAGGCCGCCCGCCAGCACGGCGATTGGCAGATACAGGCCCAGTAGCACCCCCCATTTCATAGCCAGTCTCCTGTCACGGGACGACCTCGATCTCGCCCACCATGCCCGCATCAAAGTGCCCCGGGATCAGGCAGGCATAGGCGAAGCGGCCGGCGCGGTTGAAGTGCCAGACGATCTCGCCGCGCTGCCCCGGGCCGACGTGGGCCATCCAGGGCGCGTCGTGTTCCATGTCGGGGAAGCGGCGCATGAGCGCCGCGTGTTCTTCCAGCGCCGCACGGGTGCCGATCACCATCTCGTGCAGCATGCGGCCCTCGTTGCGCAGCTCGAAGCGGATGGTCTCGCCCAGGCGCACGCGGATGCGGTCGGGACGAAAGCGCATGGTGTCGAGCATGCGGATGGTGACCGTGCGGCTGACGCGGCTGCCCTCGCCCGCGATCCCCCAGGGCTGCTGTTCCTTGCTGACGCCCGCCGGCTTGGCGTGCGCCTCGTCGCCGTGTGCCTGCGCGTTGCCGGCCAGGGCGAGCGATAGGAGCAGGACGGTCAGGGCAAGGGTCTTCAGCATGGCTGGCACCTCAATGCCGATGCTGGGTGGGCTTGACCGCCCTGAGGGTGGGTTCCTGCCCGGCCGGCGCCGCACGGCGCTCCACCTCGGGCGGTACGCCGGTCCATTCGTAGGCCACCGTGCCGGGCGGGTGCTTGTACCAGCCGGGGTCGGAGTAGTCGTCCGGCGGCTGGTCGTCGCGCACCTTGAGCACGGTGAACATGCCGCCCATCTCGATCGGGCCAAACGGTCCCCAGCCGGTCATCATGGGCAGGGTGTTGTCGGGCAGGGCCATCTCCATCTCGCCCATGTCGGCCATGCCGCGCTCGCCCATGAGCATGTAGCCGGGTGCAGCGCGCTGCAGCCGCTCGACCAGCCCCCGGTGATCCACCCCGATCATGGTCGGCACGTCGTGACCCATGGCGTTCATGGTGTGGTGCGACTTGTGGCAATGGAAGGCCCAGTCCCCGGGCAGCCTGGCCTCGAACTCGATGGCGCGCATCTGGCCCACCGCCACGTCCACCGTCACCTCCGGCCAGCGCGCCGACTTGGGCACCCAGCCGCCGTCGGTGCCGGTGACCTCGAAGTCCACCCCGTGCAGGTGCAGCGGGTGGTTGGTCATGGTCAGGTTGCCGGCGCGGATGCGCACCCGCTCGCCGGTGCGCGCCACCAGGTGCTGGATGCCCGGGAAGACGCGGCTGTTCCAGCACCACAGGTTGAAGTCGAGCATGGTGTTGACGCGCGGCGTGTAGCTCCCCGGCTCGATGTCGAAGGCGTTGAGCAGGAACACGTAGTCGCGGTCCACGCGCATGAAGTCGGGGTCCCGGGGGTGGACGATGAAGAGCCCCATCATGCCCATGGCGATCTGCACCATCTCGTCGGCATGCGGGTGGTACATGAAGGTGCCCGACTTGGTGAGCTCGAACTCGTAGACGAAGGTCTTGCCCGGTTTGATCTGCGGCTGGGTCAGTCCCCCCACCCCGTCCATGCCGTTGGGCAGCAGGATGCCGTGCCAATGGATGGAGGTGTGCTCGGGCAGCCGGTTGGTGACGAAGATGCGCACCCGGTCGCCTTCGACGCACTCGATGGTGGGGCCGGGCGAGCTGCCGTTGTAGCCCCACAGGCGCGCCACCATGCCGGGGGCGAGTTCGCGCTCGACCGGTTCGGCCACCAGGTGGAACTCCTTGACGCCATCCTTCATGCGCCAGGGCAGCGACCAGCCGTTCAAGGTGACCACCGGCCGGTAGGGGCGCCCGTTGGGCGGCTCGAGCGGGGGTCGCGTGGCCGGATCGGTGACGCTCACGGCCTCGGGCAACCCGGCCAGGCTGGTACTGGACACCACGCCGGCACCCAGGGCGGTCGCGGTCGCGGTCAGAAAACGTCGGCGATCCATGGGTCCCCCTTCAGTGCGCCTTGCCTGCGGGCTCCGCCATGCCCGCACCAGCGCTCAGCAGGACGCCGCCGGCGCCCTTGCCGTTGAGCGCCATCTGCAGATTCGTCTCGGCGATCCAGAAGTCGCGCAGTGCCTGGCTGGCGGCCTGCATCCCCCTGATGCGCTGGCGCGCATCGGCGAGCAGCTCCCACACGCCGATGAGCATGCCGTTGTAGCGCAGCAGGCTCTCCTCGGCGATGCGCTCGGCAAGCGGCACCATCTCGTCGCGGTAATGGCGCGCCAGGTCATAGGCGGCGCGGTAGGCGTCATAGGCCTCGGCCACCTCCGACTGGGCATTGACCGCGATCTCGGCCACACGGTGCAGCGCCTGGGTGTAGAGGGCCTCGGCGCGGGCGGTGCGCGCCGTGCCCCAGTCGAAGATGGGCAGCCGCAATTCGATCTCGTAGCCGCGCTTGACCGGGGCCTCGTTGGAGGTGCTGTTGAGCCAGCCCACCTCCAGCACGTTGACGAGGCCGGTGGCGCGCGCAAG
Organism: Hydrogenophilales bacterium; assembly: GCA_037445185.1. GTDB lineage: Bacteria > Pseudomonadota > Gammaproteobacteria > Burkholderiales > Thiobacillaceae > JANWZL01. The sequence continues at coordinate 3,038 of JBBIKZ010000051.1, forward strand.
CCCCAGATTGCGGGCCAGTCCCTCAGCTTCCTCGCGCGCCATGCGCACGTCGAGCCGGGTTTGCATCGCCTGCGCGATCAGCTCGGGCGCCTCCAGCGGCCGCTCCGGCAGGGCCGGCAGGCGCTCGGGCAGGCGGTAGTCGCGCTGCGCGCCCTTAAGCCCCATGAGGCGGGTCAACCGCTCGCGGCTCGCCACCGCCTGCTGGCGCGCCCTGGCCAGCTCCGCCGCGAGCTCGGCGTAGAGGAGCTGCTCGCGGCTGGCGCGCAGGCGGCTGAAGTTGCCCACCTCGGCCATGCGTGCGGCCAGCTCCGCCCCGGCACGGGCGGCGCTGACCACCTCCTCCAGGTGACGCACGGCCTCCTCGCCCGCCACCGCCGCGTACCAAGCCTGGCGGGTGGCCTGGGCGAGATGCAGCACCTCGCCCGCCACCTTGAGCTGGGTGTGGGCGAAGCGGCGCCGCTCGATCTCGCTGCGCGCCGGCTGGGTGATGAGCCACATGAGGTCGAACAGGAAGGTGCGCTCGTATTCCCGCTCCTCGCCCTGGGTGAAGCGGCCGTAGCTGAAACCCGGGTTGCGCGGCCGGCCGGCCTGCACGAGTTCCGCCTCGACGATCCCCAGCTCGGCAAACTGGGTCTGCAGCCCGCGGTTGTTGAGGAGCGCGATCTCGACGGCGGCGTCGGCGCTGATGGGGGCGGCGAGCAGCCGCTCCACCTCCTGCGCGATCCGCGCCGCGTCGGCCTCGCCCTGGATGCGCTGGGGCGCGGCGCCCAGCCGAGTCTGGACGATGTCCTGCACCGTCTTCATGCCGCCGTCCGGGCTGAAGCTGGCGCAGCCCCCGAGCAGCATGAGCCCCGCCAGGGCGAGACTCAAGCGGGCGAGAGGCGTCCGGCTCACGGCCGCCCTCCGGCATGCCCAGCCGGCCGGTGGGAGGCATCGTGCCCACCGTGGCCGGGCGGCTCCTGCTCACCCGGCGCCTGCGCATGACCCATGTGCCCGCCGAGGCGCTCAACCAATTCGTTGGCCGCCCGCCAGTCGATAAGCTCACGTTCACGATAGGGGAGATAGCCGGCCAGGACGGACCGGTATTCGAGCCGGGGATAGGTCGGCGGCGTGTCCGCCTGCACCTGTGGGGACAGCAGGGCGATGAGGGCAATCGCTCCCAGTTGGGCACCTCGAATAACCGTCGCGAGCGGCCCGAGTGCAAGGCGGACGGAGCGCAGCGACCGAGAAAACGAGCCATGGAAAATATCCTTCCACGGCGAGTTTCGGCGCAGCCACATATCAGTTAGATAGGCGAGGGAGCCAACACCGCCCAACGCAGCAATCGGGGCGCGCAGTAGGTTTTTCGAGGTGCCCAGTTGGCGCATGTCCGTAGCCGAGACCTATCACGATGGGAGATAGCCTGCGCCCCGGTCGCTGACCCAACACTGACGGCAGCATTACAATTACGTCATCCAACCCGCGGATCACGCCCTGGCCGTGAAGATCCTCATCGTCGAAGACGAGCCCAAGACCGGCGCCTATCTAAAACAGGGCCTCGAGGAGGCGGGCTTCGTCACGGACCTGGCGCGCACCGGCCCCGACGGCCTGCACCTGGGGGTCACCGGCGACTACGACCTGGCCATCCTGGACGTCATGCTGCCGGGCATGGACGGATGGCAGGTGCTCAGGGCATTGCGCGCCGCCGGACAGACGCTGCCGGTGCTGTTTCTGTCCGCGCGCGACCGGGTGGAAGACCGGGTGCAGGGCCTGGAACTGGGTGCCGACGACTACCTCGTCAAACCCTTCGCCTTCGCCGAGCTGCTCGCCCGCGTGCGCACCCTGCTGCGCCGCGGCCGCACGCCGTCCATGCCGGAGTCGCTCAGGGCGACCGACCTGGAACTGGACCCGCTTCGCCGTCGGGTCACGCGCGGCGGCCGGCGCATCGACCTCACTGCCAAGGAGTTCGCCCTGCTCGAGCTCTTTCTGCGCCGCCGCGGCGAGGTGCTGCCTCGGGCGCTGATCGCCTCCCAGGTCTGGGACATGAACTTCGACTCCGACACCAACGTCATCGACGTGGCGGTGCGGCGGCTGCGCAGCAAGATCGACGAGGGCTTCGAGCCCAAGCTGATCCGCACGGTGCGCGGCATGGGCTATGTGTTGGACGCGTGAGCCCGCGCACCCTCACCCATCGCATCGCCCTGCTCTTCGCCCTCGTCGTCGCGCTGGTGCTGGGGGCGCTGGGTGTTGCGCTCGACCGGGCGGTGGATGCCCATTTCCGCGAGATGGACCAGCACGTGCTCGCCGGCAAGATCGAGCTCGTCGCCAATCTGCTGGCCAAGGCCCGCGATCCTGCCGCCCTGGATCTGCTCCCGCAGCAGCTCGACGACGCCCTGGTCGGACATCACGGCCTCGCCCTGGCGGTGCTGGACGCTGATGGCCGCATCTGGTTCGCCAGCTCGACCGAGACCTTCCCCCACCCGCTGCTCGAGGCGGCACGCCGCAGCGAGCGTAGCCTCATCACCTGGAGCGCGCAGGGGCGACCCTACCGCGGCCTGGCCGCACGCCTGCCCCCCACCGGGGGACAGCAGGGGGCCTACACCGTGGCCGTCGCCCTCGACATCCGTCACCATGCCGAATTCATGGCCCTCTTCCGCCGCAGCCTGGTCCTGGCCATGCTGCTCGCGGCCATCGTCACCGCGGCGCTGGGTTGGGCAGTGACGGCACGGGCGCTTCGCCCCCTGCGCGAGATGGGCGCCACCGCCGCCTCCATCTCGGCGAGCCGCCTCGATGCGCGCCTGCCGGCGGCCGGCCTGCCGCCAGAGCTGGCATCACTCGCCCAGGCCTTCAACCAGATGCTGGACCGGCTGCAGGACGCCTTCCGGCGCCTGTCCGACTTCTCCGCCGACCTCGCGCACGAGCTGCGCACGCCGCTGACCAACCTGATGACCCAGACCCAGGTGGTCCTCAGCCGCGCGCGCGATGCGGCCGCCTATCGCGAGACCCTGGAGTCCGCCCTGGAGGAATACGAGCGTCTGGCGCGCATGATCGACGACATGCTGTTCCTGGCCAAGGCGGACAACCGCCTCCTCGTGCCCCAGCGTGAGACGGTGGACCTCGGCCTGGAGGCGCGGCGGCTGATCGAGTTCCACGAGGCCCTGGCCGAGGAGGCGGGGGTCACCCTCAGCCTCGAGGGCGAGGCCCGGGTCAGCGGGGACCGGGTCATGCTGCAGCGGGCACTGGCCAACCTGCTCGGCAACGCCATCCGCCATACCGGGCGCGGCCGGACGGTCAGGGTGACGCTGCGGCAGACCGGGACCGCGGCCGTGATCGCGGTGGAAAACCCCGGTCCCGCCATCCCGGCCGAACACCTGCCGCGTCTGTTCGACCGCTTCTACCGCATCGACCCGGCGCGGCGCGAGGGGGGCGGCGAGCACACGGGCCTGGGGCTCGCCATCGTCAAGTCCATCGCCGAGGCCCATGGCGGCGGCGTGAAGGCCCGCTCCGAGCCGGGGCTCACCCGCTTCGAGCTGCACCTGCCGAGCGCATGAGCCCCAGCGAACGCAAGGCCGGCCTGGAGGACCTGCTCACCGAATACCGGTTCCTCTGGCGACCGCAGCCTTTCCGCGAGCCAGAACCGGCCTGGTGTACTGCATATCCTACCCTGGCGCGCGAGGTCCTGGCCGTCGAGCCGGCATCCCTGGAGACGCTCGCCGCCGACACCCCCGGCCTGGTGCGCCGGCTCGCCCGTCATTTCCCCGAGCTGGCCAGGCTCCTGCCCCTGATCGAGGTGCCGGTCTGCCCAACCCGGCCGCTGCCCGCGACCCCGCCCCAGCTCTTTCGGGGCATCCCGGGCCGCAAGCAGGCGCAGATTACGGCCTATGCCACCGCCCTGGACCGGCCCGTCGCCCCCGTGCTGGAATGGTGCGCGGGCAAGGGCCACCTGGGCCGGCTGCTCGCCGCGGCCTGGCACCGCCCGGTGCTCAGCCTGGAGCTCGACCCGGCGTTGTGCGCAGATGGCATCGAACTGACCCGCCAGGGCCATGTCGAAGACATGCACGCCTACGTCCGCGCCGATGCCCTCGAGCCCGGAAGCGCCGCCCATTTGCACCGGCGCCATGCAGTGGCCCTGCATGCCTGCGGCGACCTGCACCGCCGCCTCGTCACCGCAGCCGTGGCGCAGGGCTGTCCGGCGCTGGACCTCGCCCCCTGCTGCTACTACCGCACCGCCGAGACGACCTACCGACCTTTGGCCGGCGGCCGGCTGCGGCTTGCGCACGACGACTTGCGCCTGGCCGTGACCGACACCGCGACCGCCTCGGCGCGCACCCGCAACGCGAGCCGCACCGCCATGGCCTGGAAGCTCGCCTTCCAGATCCTCGCACGCGAGGTCACGGGCCAGCCCTACCACCCCCTGAAACCGGTGCCCGCGGCCTGGCTCGCCCTTGGTTTCGAGGGTTGGTGCCAACGGTTGGCAAAGCGCGAAGGGCTGCCGCTGCCCGCGCGCCTTCACTGGCAGCGGCTACAGGCGGAGGGCGAGCGCGCGGCCCTGCGCGTGCGCCGGCTGGAGCTGGTGCGCCTGGCCTTTCGCCGCGCCCTGGAGCTGTGGCTGGTGGCGGACATGGCCGTCCATCTCGAAGCGCACGGCTACCGGGTTGTCGTCTGCACCTTCTGCCCGCCCGCGCTCACGCCGCGCAACCTGCTCGTGTCGGCGCGGCGGTCCTGATGGCGGCGGTATAATCCCGGCTATACTCGCGCCCACAACCAAGGAACCCGCATGAAACGGCCCGAACTGGATGCCGCCTGGCAGGCATTGCACACCCATCGCAAGGAATGGCGGCGTCTGCACCTGCGCGATCTGTTCCGCCAGGACAAGCAGCGTTTCGAGCGTTTTTCCCTGCGGCTCAACGACCTGCTGCTCGACTACTCGAAGAACCTCGTCACCGCCGAGACCATGAAGCTGCTGCTGCGACTGGCCAAGGCCGTGGGGGTGAAGGAGGCACGCGAGGCCATGTTCACCGGCCGGCACATCAACCTGACCGAGGACCGCGCCGTCCTGCACACGGCCCTGCGCGCGCCGGCCGACCTCAATCTGGTGGTCGACGGCCGTAACGTCATGCCGGACATCCGCCGCGTGTTGAAGCAGATGACGGCGTTCGTCCACAAGGTGCACCAGCGCCGCTGGAAGGGCTACACCGGCAAGCCCATCACCGACGTCGTCAACCTCGGCATCGGCGGCTCGGACCTGGGGCCGGCCATGGCCTGTCTGGCCCTCACCCCCTTCGCCCAGGGCGACATCCGTGTGCACTTCGTCTCCAACGTCGACCCCACCCATCTGACCGAGACCCTAAAACGCGTGAACCCGGAGACGACGCTGTTCATCGTCGCCTCCAAGACCTTCACCACCCAGGAGACCCTGGCCAACGCCCAGGCGGCGCGCACCTGGCTGCTCGCTCAGGCCAAAGACGGCCGGGCAGTGGCGCGCCACTTCGTCGCCGTGTCCTCCAACCGGGCCGAGGTGGAGAAGTTCGGTATCGTCGCGGCCAACCTATTCGAGTTCTGGGACTGGGTGGGCGGGCGCTACTCACTCTGGTCGGCCATCGGGCTGCCCATCGCCCTGTACGTGGGCATGACGCATTTCGAGGAGCTGCTCGCCGGCGCCCACGACATGGACGTGCACTTCCGCACCGCCCCCGCCGCCGCCAACATGCCGGTGATCCTGGCCCTGCTCGGCATCTGGTACATCGACTTCTGGGACGCCCAGGCCCACGCCGTGCTGCCCTACGACCAGTACCTTGCCCGGCTGCCGGCCTATCTGCAGCAGCTCGACATGGAATCCAACGGCAAGCGCGTCACCCGCGACGGGCAGCCGGTACGCGTAGCCACCGGCCCCATCCTCTTCGGCGAGCCCGGCACCAACGGCCAGCACGCCTTCTATCAGTTGCTCCACCAGGGCAACCGGCCCATCCCCTGCGACTTCCTGGTCGCCGCCGAGTCGCACAACCCCCTCGACGACCAGCACGAGCTGCTGCTCGCCAACTGCTTTGCCCAATCCGAGGCCCTGATGCGCGGCAAGACGGCCGCGGAGGTACGCGCCGAACTCAAGGCGCAGGGGCTGAAGAAAAAAGAGATCGCGCGCCTCGCGCCGCACAAGGTCTTCCCCGGCAACCGCCCCAGCAACACCCTGCTCTACCACCGGCTCACGCCGCGCAACCTTGGCCGCATCCTCGCCCTGTACGAGCACAAGGTGTTCGTGCAGAGCGTCGTCTGGGACATCAACGCCTTCGACCAGTGGGGGGTGGAGCTGGGCAAGCAGCTGGCGCGCGCCATCCTGCCGGAGATCAAGTCGGACAAGCCGGCGCGCGGCCACGACGCCTCGACCAACGGGCTCATCAACTACTGCAAGGGGCTGCGCGAGGAGCCCTGACGACGACGCCCATGGACTACACCCTGTTGCGGCTGCTGCACATCGGCACGGTCTACGTCACGCTGGCCCTGTTCCTGCTGCGGGGGGTGTGGATGCTGATCGACTCCCCCCAACTCAAGCGCACCTGGGTGCGCGTGCTGCCGCATATCAACGACACCCTGCTGCTCGCCGCCGCCATCGGCATGCTGGTGGCGGCGAAGATCGATCCGCTCGGGCAGCCCTGGATCGTGGCCAAGATCATCGGTCTCCTGGCCTACATCGGACTGGGCACGCTGGCGCTCAAACGCGGTCGGACCAAGTCCGTCCGGGTCAAGGCCTTCATCGCCGCCCTGGGCGTGTTCGCCTACATCGTCGCCGTGGCGGTGACCAAACAGGTCATTCCCGGCGCGAGCTGACCCATTGACGGCCGACGCCAGCCGCTAACGGTTCCCTCGCGGCAGGCGGTGGCGCCGCTGGGAGATCAGGCCAACATCGTCGCCACAGCCGGCAGGCCGGCTGCCTTAGCGCGACTCACCACCCGCAACGGCCTGGAAATCCCTATGCCAATAGCGGCGATGGGTCACTCGGGCGCGGCTCGTCTCCAACCCCCGCGTGGTGAAGCGCAGGGTTACGGCCCCATCGCGGTCGGTGCGCAGGACCTCGATGCCGCGTGCACGATAGCGCGCCAGCACCTCCGGCGCCGGGTGGCCATAGCGGTTGCGGTGGCCGACCGAGATCACCACCGCGCGCGGGGCGACGGCATCCAGGAATGCCGCCGTGGAGGAGGTCTTGCTGCCGTGATGGGGGGCGAGCAGGACATCGGCGCGCAAGTCGCCCGCGTGCCGCTCCAGCAGATTGAGCTCGCCCAGGCGCTCGATGTCCGCCGTCAGCAGCAGGCTGCCACCCGGCCCGGTGACCTTGAGCACACAGCTGCGGTCGTTGTCCTTGTAATGGGGGTTGCGGTAGTGATGCGCCGGCGGGTGCAGCAGCCTGAACGCGATGCCGTCCCAGTCCCAGGTCTCGCCCGCGCTGCAGGGACGGGCGCGGGGCACGGCAGCGAGCAGGGCCTGTCCCTGCGGGCTGAGGCGCGCCAGGTCGACACCAGCGAGCGAGGTGAGCAGCGCCGCTGGCGGGTGGCTTTGCGCCAGTCCCAGGGCGCCGCCGCTGTGGTCGTTGTCGTCATGGGTGACGATGAGGTGGTGCAGCTGCCGCAGCCCCTGCGCGTGCAGAAATGGGGCCACGAGCCGGCTGCCGGCCTCCTCGCCCGAGGCGTAGAGGGGGCCGGCGTCATAGACCAGGACATGCCGCGCGGTGCGCAGGACGACGGCCAGCCCCTGTCCCACGTCCAGCACATGGACCCAGAACTCCCCTGCGGCAGGCCGTTCCAGGCGGGGGAAGAGCAAGGGCAGGAAGAGGAGGACCCCCAGCCAGCGCCCCGGCACCCCACGTGGCAGCAGGAGCAGCCCGGCCCCCACGAGGGCAAGGAACACGGCCGCAGCGCCGGGCCGGGCACCCTGCCAGATGGGCTGCGGCAGAGCGTCCAGCCAGACAAGCCCCCGCAAGGTCAACTCGACGACGGCATGGGCCGCCAGGGCCAGGCCATCCCAGGGGAGTACGGCAGCGAGCAGTGTGAGCGGCACCGCCAGCAGGCTCACCAGCGGGATGGCGAAGGCATTGGCGAGCGGCGAGACGAGTGAGATCTCGTGGAAGAGGGCGAGCAGCGCCGGCGTCAGGGCCAGGGTGACCGCCCATTGGGCCTTGATCCAGGCGAGCCACCAGGGGGGCTGGCGCAGGCGGCCGCTGCCGGCATACATCAGCGCCGCCACCGCCCCGAAAGAGAGCCAAAAGCCGGGTGCGAGCGCCGCCCAGGGGTCGATGAGCACCACCGCAAGCAGGGCGGCGGCCAGGATGCGCGTGGGCGAGGTCAGCCAACCGCTCCACAGACAGGCCACGCCCACGGCCAGCATGTACAGCGTGCGTTGCGCCGGGATACCGAAGCCGGCCAGGGCGACATAGGCCGCGGCCGCCGTGAGTCCCAGACCCAGGCCGGCCTTGCGCGCCGGCAGAAAGAGACAGAGCCGTGACACCCGCCGCCACAGCCGGCTGACCAGCAGATAGACCAGGCCGGAGAACAGGGTGACGTGCATGCCCGAGATGCTCATCAGATGGGTGACACCGGTGTGGCGGAAGAGGGTCCATTGGGCCGCGGGGATGGCGTTCTGGTCGCCGATGGCCAGCGCGACGACGACGCCGGCATAGGGTCTGTCGGCGAGGGCACGCAGGAGATGGCTGCGGATGGCCTGGCGCTTGCCGTCCAGGGCGGCGCGCAGCGCGCCGTCGCAGCCGGCGGCGGACGCTGGGGCTGCCGTCAGGTAACCGCTGGCGCCGATGCCCCGCTCCAGCAGCCAGGCCTCGTAGTCGAAACCGTGGGGGTTGATCTGGGCGTGTGGGCGATAAAGCCTCGCCGTCAGGCGCAGACAGGCACCCGCGGTCGGTTCGCGCGGCGTGATGCCTGCGGGTGGGTAATCGGCGAGCTGCAGCATTTCGGGGATGCGGGCACCCGGGGTGTCGACGCGGGTGACGGCGAAGCGGTAGCGCCAGCCGCGTGACGTCGCCTCGGGCAGGTCCAGCACGCGGCCGACGAGGGTGACTTGACGGCCTTCCCAGACCTCGGGCAAGGCGTCGTTCAAGCGCTGCTCCGCACGCCAGGCAGCGTAGAAAAACCCCAGCCCGCAGGCCAGCAGCACGATCAGCACACGGCGCAGCCACACCGCGCCCCCCCGGGCGGGCAGCCAGGCCACCCACAGCAACAGGGGCGGGGCGAGCCACAGCCAGGCCAGGGCCGGCAACTCTGGCCGGGTCTGCAGCCAGGCCGCGCCCAAGGCAAAGGCGAATATGGCGAGTCGGATCAACTACAATGCACCGGGTTCGACCCCGATCCTCTCCTGGATGCCGCGCAAGCATTTCCGCAAGTTCCTGCCCGACCACGAGACCGTACGCGGTCACAGGCACCTGCGCCGTTTCACCCCCTGGCTCAAGCATCCGAACCTGTGGCACCTGAACCGCCACTCCGTCGCCGGCGGGGTGGCCGCCGGCCTGTTCGGCGGTCTGATACCAGGCCCCCTGCAGATGCTGACCGCCGCGATCCTGGCCATCGTCTTCCGGGTCAACCTGCCCGTGGCCGTCGCCACCACCCTGTTGTCCAACCCCTTCACCTGGCCGGCCATCATCTTCGTGGCTTACAACATCGGCGCCTTCATCACCGGGGAGAAGCGGACCGATCTCGAGCCCTTCGCATTCGACTGGCTGGGCGGCGACTGGGGTGAGCTCCTGCCCCAGCTCTGGCAATGGTTCCTCGGCATGGGGGAGAGCTTTCTGCTCGGCCTGCTGATCATGGCCCTGGTCCTGGCCGCCGCAGGTTATGCCCTGGTGCAGCTGGGCTGGCGCTTGTACGTCCTCGCCTACCTGCGCCGCCGCCGCGCGCGCGTCAAACCTCCCGCCATCTGATCCGGCCGCGGAGCCGGCGTCAATTCCGCTCGGCGGGCACGCTCACCGGGTAGCCTTTGCTCAGGGCGCTGAGGAAGACCTCCAGATCGGTGTAGGACTGGCTGCCGGGCAGAAGGGGCTGGACACCGGCGTCCAGGTTGCACTCCATGATGCGCAGATGCAGGGACTGCAACCGGTACTGGGTGCGATAGACCGGGTAGTGGGTGACGTCGCCGTAAGGGGTGGTGATGTGGCTGCCGCGCACCAGCTGCCCAACGTTGCGGGTGTGGCAGGAGGAACAGGCGAAGTTGAGCCGGCCCGCCCGGGTGTGGTAGAGCTGGCGCCCGCGTTCGAAGGCCTCGCGCATGGGGCCCCTGGACACATCGACCCGCATGGGCATGCCCTGGCTGAGGCTCGCCACATAGAGGGAGACGGCGCTGTTGTCGTAGCTGCCATGCTGCAGGACTGCGCCCTGGGCGCTGGCGCAGCGCTCGATCACCGTCTCCAGGCTCGCCACCCGCCTGAGGTCCTGGCGATACATGGGGTACTGGGTACGCAGGCCCTTGAGCCTCCCCTTGGTCGCCCCCAGACAGCGGGCGAAGCGGCCGTCCCGGTTGAGGGACTGGTACAGGCGCTCGCCCCGATCGAGGGCGAAGTGACCGCCATGGACCGTGGCGTTGAAGGGCGGGTCCATGAACTTCCAGTTCAGTTTCCAGTTTTCCTCCGGATCCCCCGCCATGCGCCAGTCCAGCTTGTTCCGGTCCTTCCAGAACGGATAGGTGGCGGACAGGGTCATGTCCCCGTCGACATGCGGCGCGTATTTCTCGACCGGCAGATCCATGTCCCGGTAAACGGGGGGGTCCTGGGCACTGGCGAGCCCGGCGACCAGCGTGGACAGCAGCAGCACCCCTCTCTTCATACCCTGCCCCCCTCAGTCCAGGCTTTGCACATAGGCCACGAGATCGCGGATGTCCTGGTCGCTCAACACGCCGAAGGCGCCGAAAGGCGGCATGACGGTATTCGGATTGAGCACGCGGCGGTCGTAGATCTGCTGGTAGACGTAGGCATTGGCATGCCCCTGCCGCTTGTAGCCCAAGAGCAGGTGGCCGACCGAGCCGGGCCAGTCCTCCCCCGGCAGGGTATGGCAGGCGATGCAGTTGCCCCGGGCGGGATCCAGCGCGATCGCCCGGCCACGCGCCGCATCACCGTTGAGGGGGTCGCTGTAGGCGGCCTGCTGCGGCCGTATCGTGCTGCGCCGGTCGAGATGGCTCAGGGTGGGCCAGGCGGTCAGGTCGCGCTGGTGCGGCTCCCATTCCAGACGGCCACTGTTGACCACCACCTTGGGGGTCAGGGTCTTGATCGCCGCCGCGAGGTCTATGGCGGCATCCTCCGGAAGGCCCGTGGCCAGCACGGGCACAGCCAGGCACAGGGTGCAGGCCCCAGCGACGATGGCTCTCATGTTGTCTCCTCACGACCCGAATTGCTTTTTTTGGGCAGTCTAGCAACGCCACCCGTCTCATGCCACCCCTCTCACACCTCAGGCCGGGGTGAGGCACCCATCGTCCAGATGCAGACAGCGCCCCATGCGGGCGGCCAGGTCTGGGTCGTGCGTCACCACCAGGAAGCTGACGCCGTGGCGGCGGCTTAAGTCGAGCAGCAGCTCCTGCACACGGGCGGCGGTGTGCCGGTCCAGATTGCCCGTCGGCTCGTCCATCAGGACGCAGGCCGGTCGGGTGACCAGGGCACGGGCGATGGCGGCCCGCTGCCGTTCGCCGCCGGAGAGTTCGCCCGGTCTGTGCGTCAGACGGTGGGAGAGGCCCACCTCGGCCAAGCCTTCGGCAGCTGCCGCCAGGGCCGCCTTGCGCACCATGCGGCGGATGATGAGGGGCATGGCCACGTTCTCCACGGCGCTGAATTCCGGCAGCAGGTGATGGAACTGGTAGACGAAGCCAAGGCAGCGGTTGCGCAGGTCCCCACGCGCCTGTTCCGACAATGCCCACAGATCCTGGCCGGCCAGGTGTACGCTGCCGGCCGTGGGACGGTCCAGGCCGCCCAGGATGTGCAGCAGGGTGCTCTTGCCGGAGCCGGACGCACCCATGATGGCGACCCGTTCACCGGCCCGGACGGTCAGGTCGACGCCGGTCAGCACCGGCACCTCGGTGCGTCCCTGCCAATAGCTTTTCCTGAGTCCCCGGCAGGTCAGCACCACCGCGGTGTCCGGCCGTTCACTCATAACGCAGGGCCTCCGCCGGTTGCACGCGGGCGGCGCGCCAGCTGGGGTAGAGGGTGGCCAGAAAGGACAGCAGCAGGGCCACGCCGCCTATCCAGGCGACATCGGTCCACACCAGTTTGGAAGGCAGCTCGGAGATCAAGTAGACGTCGGCCGGGAAGAGGTCCAACCCCAGGCCGCGCTCGATCAGGGGGACGACGGTCTCCACGTTGAGCGCCAGGGCGACACCCCCCGCCACGCCCAGGACGGTGCCCACCACGCCGATCAGACTGCCCTGCACCATGAACACCTGCATGATGCTGCCCGGGCTTGCCCCCAGGGTGCGCAGGATGGCGATGTCCGCCTGCTTGTCGGTGACCACCATGACCAGGGTGGAGATGATGTTGAAGGCGGCCACCGCCACGATCAGGGTGAGGATCAGCGCCATCATGCGCTTCTCGATGGCCACCGCCCGGAAGAAATTGGCGTGGCTCATGGTCCAGTCGGACAGGAAGTATTCGCCCGCGAGACTGCGCGCCAGGTCGCGTGTGACGAAAGGCGCGCGGTCCATGTCGGCGAGCTTCACGCGCAGACCGCTCACCCCTTCGCCCAGCCGGTAGAGCTTCTGCGCGTCGGCGAGGTGGATGAGGGCGAGGCCGGAGTCGTATTCGTACATGCCCGCCTCGAACACGCCCACCACGGTGAACTGCTTCATGCGCGGCACCAGGCCGGCAGGGGTGAAGCTGCCCTGGGGGGTGATCACCGCCACCTTGTCGCCGGGCACGACGCCCAGGCTGCGCGCCAGCTCCAGGCCCAGGATGATGCGGTATTCGCCCGCTTTGAGGTCCGCCAGCCGCCCGGACTTCATGGCGGCGGACAGGTCCGAGACCTGGTCCTCGCGCTGCGGCAATATCCCCCGGATCAGGGCCCCACGGGGGTTGGAGCCGTTGGCCAGCAGCCCCTGTCCGCGCACGTAGGGGGCGGTCCCCCGCACCTCGGGGTGCCGGGTCACCTGTGCGTCCAGGGCCGGCCAGTCCAGGAGCACCTCCTGCGGACCGGTGATCTCCATGTGCGCGGCCACACCGAGGATGCGGCTGCGCAGCTCCTCCTGGAACCCATTCATCACCGACAGCACGACGATCAGCGCCGTCACCCCCAGGGCGATACCGGCCATGGAGATCATGGAGATGAAGGAGATGAAATGGTTGCGGCGCTTGGCGCGGGTGTAGCGCAGGCCGATCCAGAGTTCGTAGGGCAGCACGGCCGGCAGTCTGCCACATCACCCCGTCCCGGGCCAGCTTGATGCAGCGGGCCGGGTGTGGGTGAACCCGCGCCCACCGAATGGGGACTTGCCATGCGAG
>JBBIKZ010000052.1:0-16433 GCA_037445185.1 Hydrogenophilales bacterium
GCGCGTCTGGCTGCGTTGCTCCTCCTTGCGGGGGCGCCCCGTAGCGTCGTCCGAGGGGCCCCGCGTGAGCGGGGATCGGACAGCGGAGGGGATGCCGGCGACTGCCCCGGGGGCGCCCGCATCCTGCTCCGCGGTCGCATCCCCTGCGGGGCCCCTGCTCCGCGCTACGCAGTCGCCGACCCCGCGGCGTCGTCGCGCCTTGCCCCCCACACGCACAAACCCGCTTTCGGGCGCGTTCAACTGAGGTTTTTAGGATCATTGGCACGGTGTGGTATGACGGTCTTGGACGCGGGGGGCGGCCATGCTATAGAGTGCGGCTTTCCGCTGTGCCGCCCTCCTCTGGTGTACCGGTTCCGTCCCTCTCCGTTTCTCGCCTGCCTCCTCGCCGTCCTCATCAGCCTCCCGGCCCTGGCCTGGGAAAAGGATTTCCTGGCCGCGCGTGAGGCCTATCAAAAGGGGCGCCTCGACCGCTTCGAGCAACACGCCCGCAAGCTGCCCGCCGACCATCTCCTGCAGCCCTACCTCCAGTTCTGGCGGCTCAAGGCCAACAACGGCAACCCTGAGGCGCGGCAGCGTTTCATCGCGCAGTATCCGGACAGCGTGCTGGCGGAGACCCTGCGTGCGGACCTGGCGCGCGAGGCGGCCCGGCGGGGGGATTGGCCGGTCTATGCCGCCTGGTCCGCCCAGCTCGCGCGCAAGGACCTGGAGCTGCAATGCCTCGACCTTATGGCCGGTCTCATGCGCGGCGAGACCCCGACACGTGCGCAGGTGCTCGCGCTCTATCGTACCGGTAGTGACCGACCCTCCGGCTGCGAGGCCCTGTTCGCGCGGCTGTTCGAACTGGGCGTGCTCACCGTGGAGGATCGCTATGCCCGCCTGCGGCTGGCCCTGGATGCCAACAATCTGCGCCTCGTGCGCGAGATCAATGCCGGCCTGCCGGAGGGCGAACGCCTTGCCGCCGACAGCCTCGCCCGCGCCCAGCGGGCGCCGGAGCGCCTGGTGGCGGAGGTGCCGGACAATCGTGCCAGGGCGGAGGTGGCGCTGTACGCCCTGACCCAGCTGGCGAAATCGGACCTGGAGGCGGCCGTTCGCCTATGGGAGAGTCACCAGGACAACTATGGCGTACTCGCGCAGCGCTACGGTTGGGGGCAGCTCGCGCTCAACGCGGCGCGCCGTCATGACGATCGCGCCCTGGCCTGGTTCGCCCGCGCCGGTATCGCGGGGCTCAGCGAGGCGCAATTGGCCTGGCGTGCCCGCGCCAGCCTGCGCGCCGGCCGCTGGGCGGAGCTTTTGCAGACCATCCTGGCCATGCCGGCGGAGATGCAGGAGGAGGCGGTCTGGCGCTACTGGCGGGCTCGGGCGCACAAGGCGCTTGGGGCCGGCTTCCAGGCCAACCAGATCTTCGCCCGCCTGTCGCGGGATCACCACTACTACGGCCTGCTGGCCGATGAGGAGTTGCCGGTGCGGCTGGAGACGCGGCCCGCCGACTACCGCGTGAGCGAGGACGAGGTCAGCCGGGTGGAGGCCCTGCCCGGCGTCCGGCGTGCCTTGATGCTGCGCGACATCGGGCTTGCCGCCAACGCGGTGGCCGAGTGGGACTGGACCTTACGCGATCAGGACGACGTCACGCTGCTGGCGGCGGCCGAGATCGCACGCCGTCGCCAGTGGTACGACCGGGCCATCGTCACCGCCGAGCGCACCCGCGAACTGCACGATTTCGACCTGCGCTATCTCACGCCCTACCGCGACCTGGCCCAGGCGCGTGCGCGCGAGTTCGGCCTGGACGAGGCCTGGATCTACGGCCTCATGCGGCAGGAATCCCGCTTCGTGGCCCATGCCCGCTCCCGGGTCGGGGCACAGGGCCTGATGCAGATCATGCCGGCCACCGCCGCCTGGATCGCCCGCCAGCTGGGTGACAAGGCGGCGGGCAGGGGCGGGGCGAGGGCCGACGTCTATCACCCCGAGACCAATGTGCATTACGGCAGTTTCTATCTCAAGCGGGTGCTCGATGACCTGCAGGGCTCGCCCGTGCTGGCCACCGCCGCCTACAACGCCGGTCCCGGCCGGGCGCGCCGCTGGCAGGCGGCCACGCCCCTGGAGGGGGCGATCTATATCGAGACCATCCCCTTTCTGGAGACGCGGGAGTACGTCAAGAAGGTGATGGCCAACGCCATGCACTACAGCCAGCGTCTGGGGCTCGCGCGCACCGCGCTGAAGGACAGGCTGGGGGTCGTACCCGCGCGACCCGGTGCCGTGACCGATCAGGCGGCGGGCGAGGGCGGCGAGGGTTAGTCCCTGTGCGCCCGGTCGGGCCGAGGTTAGAATCGGCCCCTGTCCACAACCACGTTCGCTCAGCATGAAACACGGGAAGATCTGCGTCATCGGCGGCGGCGGTTTCGTCGGCCACCATCTGGTCAGCCTGCTGGCGTCGCGCGGCTGCAGGGTCTGGGTGCCCACGCGCCGCCGCCAGCGCATCATCGATCTGGCCGTCCTGCCCACCGTCGAGGTGGTCGAGGCCGACGTGCACGACCCTGCCGCTTTGCGGCAACTGTTCCGGGGCATGGACGCCGTGATCAACCTGGTCGGCATCCTGCACGGCACGCCGGCCGAGTTCGAGCGCGCGCACGTCGAGCTGCCGCGCAAGATCGCCCAGGCCTGTGTCGATGCCGGCATCCAGCGCCTGCTGCACATGAGTGCCCTGGGCGCCGACAGCGCCTCGCGCAGCCTCTATCAGCAGACCAAGGCCAGGGGCGAGGCCGAGGTGATGGCGCTCGGACGGGCGGCCGGGATCGCCGTCACCGCCTTCCGTCCCTCCGTCATCTTCGGCCCCGGAGACAGTTTCCTCAGCCTCTTCGCGCGGCTACTGAGGCTCGCGCCGGTCGTGCCGCTCGCCGGTGCCACCGCCCGCTTCCAGCCGGTCTATGTCGGGGACGTGGCACGCGCCTTCGCCACCGCCCTGGACGAGCCGGCCACACACGACCAGGTCTATCCCCTCTGTGGCCCGCAGGTGTACACCCTGGCCGAGCTGCTCGAGCTCACCGCCCGCACGCTGGGCCTGAAGCGCTGGATCATCCCGCTCGATCAGACCCAGTCTTACCTGTTCGCCCGGCTGATGGAGCTCAAGCCCGGC
Organism: Hydrogenophilales bacterium; assembly: GCA_037445185.1. Classification (GTDB taxonomy): domain Bacteria; phylum Pseudomonadota; class Gammaproteobacteria; order Burkholderiales; family Thiobacillaceae; genus JANWZL01. Next base: position 3,131 of record JBBIKZ010000052.1, read on the forward strand.
AAAAAGCTCATGACGCGCGACAACTACTATGCCATGCAGCGTGACAACGTCTGCCCGGCGGGCTTCCCGGCCGTGTTCGGCCAGCCCACGGCCCTGGCGGCGGTGATCGATTACCTGCGCGGCAGCGGACCGCACCGCGGCTACGACCGCTATCGCCAGATGGCACACCGTTAGCGCGGGGCGGGAGGGTCGCTGCCCGCCGTGAATCCTCCGTCCGTGCGTTTCCCCGACCACATCCAGGTCTATGCCGTCGGCGGCGCGGTGCGCGACCGCCTGCTGGGGCTGCCGGTCAAGGACCGCGACTACGTGGTGGTCGGTGCCACGCCGGAGGACATGACCGCCCTGGGATTCCGGCCGGTGGGCAAGGACTTCCCCGTCTTTCTGCACCCCGTCACCCAGGAGGAATATGCGCTCGCGCGCACCGAGCGCAAGACCGCCCGCGGCTACAAGGGCTTTGCGGTCTATGCCGCGCCGGACGTCACCCTGGAGGAGGACCTGCGCCGGCGCGACCTCACCATCAACGCCATGGCCGAGGATGCACGCGGCCAGGTCATAGACCCCTACGGCGGGCAGGCGGATCTCGAGCGGCGGCTGCTGCGCCACGTCTCCCCCGCCTTTGCCGAGGACCCGGTGCGCATCCTGCGCGTGGCCCGCTTCGCCGCCCGGCTGCCGGACTTCGCGGTCGCCGCAGAGACGCTGGCGCTCATGCGCCGGATGGTCGATGCGGGCGAGGTGGACGCCCTGGTGCCGGAGCGGGTCTGGCAGGAGCTCGCGCGCGGGCTCATGGAGGTGCGGCCCTCGCGCATGCTCGCGGTGCTGCGCAGCTGCGGCGCGCTCTCTCGGCTACTGCCCGAGGTGGAACGGCTCTTCGGCGTCCCCCAGGACCCGGCGAGCCACCCCGAGATCGACACCGGCGCGCACCTGCTGTGGGTGCTGGATGCCGCCGCCGCGCGCGGCTACCCCCTTTGCGTGCGCTATGCCGCCCTGCTGCACGACGTCGGCAAGGGGCTCACGCCGCGTGCGCGCTGGCCCGACCACAGCGGTCACGAGGCGGCCGGGGTGGAGGCGGTGCGGGCGGTGAGTGCGCGGCTGCGCGTGCCGGTGGAGTGCCGCGAGCTCGCCCTGACGGTGACGCGCTGGCACGGCCTGGCGCACCAGGCCGAGCGGTTGGATGCCGCCGGGCTGCTCGATTTGCTGGAGCGCTGCGACGCCTTTCGCCGCCCGGCGCGGTTGGAGGGTTTCCTGCAGGCCTGCGCGGCGGACTTCCACGGCCGGCCGGGGTGGGAGGCACGGCCCTTTGTCCAGGCAGACCGGCTGTATCGGGCGCTCGCTGCCGCGCGCGCCGTGGATGCCGGGGCCCTGGCGCGCCGTGTGCCCGCCGCGGCCATCCCCGACGCCGTGCAGGCCGCGCGCATCGAGGCCATCGAGGCGGCCCTCCGGCCGGCGGGCTGAAACCCCTGGGCAAGGTGGGGCCTAAGCCGCTTTGTAACCCAAGTCACCGAAGCCCGGCACGGTCCGGACTAGGATGACGCCATCCCCATGTGGGGTTCACAGCTGAAAGGAGATCGTCATGACCACCAATGTCGGCGGTATCGACCGCATCCTGCGCATCGTCGTTGGGCTGGCCCTCGTCGTCTGGGCCATACTGGGCGGGCCCGCATGGGCCTGGATCGGCGTGGTCCCGCTCGCCACCGGCGCGATCGGCTGGTGCCCGGTCTATCTGCCTTTCGGGATCAAGACCTGCAAGACCAAATAGGCTCATGCGGCACACAACGGAGGGCATGCCCTCCGTTTTTTTATGGACTCCCGCCCGGGAGGCAGGGCGGTCCGTCTTTACTCGTTGCTGTGACAGCGGGCGCAGTTCCCCTCGGACTTGAACGACACCGTGCCGTTGTGGCAGGCGAAGCAGTGATTCTTGCCTTCCATGTGGTCGGCCATCTTGATCTGGGCGGTGCCCTTTTTCATCTGGAAGACGGCGGTGTGGCACTTGTCGCAGGTCTGGCCCTTGTCCGCATGCAGCTTGCCGTCGAACACCACCTTGCCCAAGGGGCTCTTGGTGAATTCGACCGTCATGCCCGGCGGCACTGCCAGGGCGCTGCCGGCGAACAGGGCGGCGAACAACAGGGCAACGAAAACGCGCAGCGCTTGCATGATGGGTCTCCTCTATCCTGTGCAAGTCGGGTGATGCGCGTTCAGGATAGCGAAAGCTCCGCGGCCAGGTGCGGCAAGTGCTGCAAACCTTGACGCAGGTCAAGAAAACGGGGCTGAGCGCAGCGCGGGCCTCAGGCCTCCGCGACGGCGCATCAACCGGCGGCGCGCCGATTGCTGGACCGCCCCTCAGCCCAGGAACAGCTTGTAGGCCGGATTGCGCACCTCGTTCCAGTAGCGGTAGCCCAGGCCGTCGAGGAAGCGCTGGAAATCGGCCATCTCCTCCGGCGGCACCTGGATGCCCACCAGCACCCGCCCGTAGTCGGCGCCGTGATTGCGGTAGTGGAACAGGCTGATGTTCCAGTCGTGGCTCATGCTGTTCAAAAAGCGCATCAGGGCGCCGGGCCGTTCCGGGAACTCGAAGCGATAGATCACCTCGTTCTTTGCCTGCGGGGCGCGGCCGCCCACCAGGTGGCGGATGTGCAGCTTGGCCATCTCGTTGTCGGTGAGATCGAGCACCGGCAGCGCGTGCTGCTCGAGGGTCTGCATCAGGCGCGCCACCTCGGCCCGGTCGTGCACCTGGACGCCGACGAAGACGTGCGCCACCTCGGGGTCGGCATAGCGGTAGTTGAATTCGGTGATGACGCGGCCGCCGATGAGTGAGCAGAAGGTCTTGAAGCTGCCCGGCCGCTCGGGGATGGACACCGCCAGGATGGCCTCGCGGTTTTCGCCCAGCTCGGCCCGCTCGGCGACGAAGCGCAGCCGGTCGAAGTTCATGTTGGCGCCGCTGGCGATGGCCACCAGGTGCCTGTCGCGCACGCCCTCGCGCGCCACCCAGGCCTTGAGGCCGGCCACGCCCAGCGCGCCGGCCGGCTCGAGGATGGAGCGGGTGTCCTCGAACACATCCTTGATGGCGGCGCAGATGGCGTCGTTGTCCACCCGGACGACCTCGTCGACGTGTAGTTGACACAGCCGGAAGGTCTCCTCGCCGACCTGTTTCACCGCCACCCCGTCGGCGAAGATGCCCACCTGGGGGAGCGCCACGCGTTCCTTCCTGCACAGCGAGCGCGCCATGGCGTCGGCGTCCTCGGGCTCCACACCGATGACCTTGATCTCGGGCCTGAGGCGCTTGAGGTAGACGGCGATGCCGGCGATGAGGCCGCCGCCGCCCACCGGCACGAACACCGCATGGACGGGGTGACGGGCCTGGCGCAGCAGTTCCATGGCGATGGTGCCCTGGCCGGCGATGACGTCCGGGTCGTCGTAAGGATGGACGAAGGTCTTGCCCTCGGCATCGGCGATTGCCCGGGCCTGGGCATAGGCCTCGTCGTAGGCGTCGCCGTGCAGCACGACGCGGGCGCCGCGTCTGGCCACCGCCTCCACCTTGATCTGCGGCGTGGTGGCCGGCATGACGATGGTCGCCTCGCACTTAAGCACCTGCGCGGCGAGGGCCACGCCCTGGGCATGGTTGCCGGCGGAGGCCGCGACCACGCCGCGCGCGCGCTGCTCCGGTGCGAGCCCCGCCATCTTGTTGTAGGCGCCCCGCAGCTTGAAGGAGAACACGGGTTGCAGGTCCTCGCGCTTGAGCCACACCGTGTTGGCGAGCCGTCGCGAGAGGTTGTCCGCCTCCTCCAGCGGGGACTCGATGGCCACGTCATAGACGCGGGCGAGCAGGATCCTTTCCAGGTAGTCGGTCATGCGGCAGGTTTGAAACGTGCGCGAATGGCGCTATTCTCGGGCTTTTGGCGACAAGTGGATAGAGAAGGGACCATGAACCAGGACGAAATGAAGCGGGCCGTCGCCCGCGCCGCCATCGAATATGTCCCCGCCGGCATCATCGGCGTGGGCACCGGCTCCACCGCGAATTATTTCATCGACGAGCTGGCCCGCATCAAGTGCAGGATAGACGGGGCGGTGGCCTCCTCGGTGGCCACCGCGGAGCGGCTCGAGAAACACGGCATCCGCGTGCTGGACCTGAACGAGGTGGGCGAGCTCGAGGTCTACGTCGACGGCGCCGACGAGATCACGCGCCACTTGAGCATGATCAAGGGCGGCGGCGGGGCGCTCACGCGCGAGAAGATCGTCGCCGCCGCGAGCCGGAAATTCGTCTGCATCGTCGACCAGAGCAAGCTGGTGGACGTGCTCGGGCGCTTCCCCCTGCCGGTGGAGGTGATCCCCATGGCCCGCTCCTATGTCGCCCGCCAGATCGTCCGGTTGGGCGGCAGCCCGGTGCTGCGCGCCGGCTTCACCACCGACAACGGCAACGTCATCCTCGACGTGCATAACCTCAACATCCTCGACCCGGTGGCGCTGGAGGGCGAGATCAACCAGATCGCCGGCGTGGTGACCAACGGCCTGTTCGCCCGCCGCGGCGCCGATGTGTGCCTGATGGGCACGCCGGACGGGGTGCAGACGCTCACCGCCTGAGCCGCCCGCCCGGGGGGGCAACGACGCATGGACAACCGCCGCTTCCACCGCGTCGTCCACGACGCCCGCGCCACGGTGTTCGGGCCCGGGCAGGACTGGCCCTGCCAGTTGCATGACCTATCCCTCAAGGGCTGTCTGCTGGAGGCCCGCTCCGACTGGCAGCTCGCGCCCGACCAGACCTACCGCATCTCGATCTGGCTGGCGCGCGACATCGAGATCGGCCTGGAGGCGCGGCCGGTGTATCAAAACGGCCGCTATGCCGGCTTCGAATGCCTGAGCATGGATCTGGACAGCGCCACCGAGCTGCGCCGGCTGCTGGAGTTGAACCTGGGCGACCCGGCCCTGCTCGAGCGCGACATCCAGGCGCTGCTGCGCGGGGTGTGAGCGCCTGGGGCACTGGCCCGGAACAGGAGCAGCCGGGGCAGTCCGGCTCAGTGCGCCGCCTCCCAGTTCGGTCCCACGCCCGCCTCGACCTTGAGCGGCACCGCGAGCTCGGCCACGCCGCTCATGAGTTCGGGCAGCCGCAGTCTGACCCGTTCGAGCTCCTGCTGCGCCACCTCCAGCACCAGCTCGTCGTGCACCTGCATGATGAGGCGCGACTTCAGTCCCTCCGCGTCGAGCCAGTCCTGCACCGCGATCATGGCGAGCTTGATGAGATCGGCCGCCGTTCCCTGCATGGGGGCGTTGATGGCGGCGCGCTCGGCGCCCTGACGCCGGCTCATGTTGCCGCTTTTGATCTCGGGCAGATACAGGCGCCGGCCGAACAGGGTCTCGACAAAACCCTGCTCGCGCGCCCGCTCGCGCGTCTCGGCCATGTAGCGCGCGACACCGGGATAGCGGGTGAAATAGCGGTCGATGTAGTGCTGCGCCGCATTGCGCTCGATGCCGAGCTGGGCGGCGAGCCCGAAGGCGGACATGCCGTAGATGAGGCCGAAGTTGACCGCTTTGGCCATGCGCCGCTGCTCCGGCGTGACCTCCTCCGGCGCCAGCCCCAGCACCTCGGCGGCGGTGGCGCGGTGGATGTCGGCATCCTCGCGGAAGGCGGCGAGCAGCCTCGCGTCCCCCGACAGATGGGCCATGATCCGCAACTCGATCTGGGAGTAGTCGGCCGAGACGATGACGAAGCACGGCGCGGCGATGAAGGCCTCGCGAATCTTGCGCCCTTCCGGCGTGCGCACCGGGATGTTCTGCAGATTGGGCTCGACCGACGACAGCCGGCCGGTCACCGCCACCGCCTGCGCGTAGGTGGTGTGCACGCGGCCGGTGGCGGGGTCCACCATCTGCGGCAGCTTGTCGGTGTAAGTGGACTTGAGCTTGGCGAGCGCCCGGTAGTCCAGGATCAGCCGCGGCAGGGGGAAGTCCAGGGCCAGCCGCTCCAGGACCTCCTCGTCGGTGGAGGGGGCCCCCTTGGGGGTCTTCTTGAGGACCGGCAGCCCCAGGCGGTTGAACAGGATGTCGGCGAGCTGTTTCGGTGAGTTGAGGTTGAACGCCTCGCCGGCGGCGGCGCGGGCCTTCTCCTCCAGGGCGCGCATCTCCCCGGCGATGAAGTCGGAGTGGCGTCTGAGCAGGTCGCAGTCGAGTAACACCCCGGTGCGCTCCATGCGCGCGAGCACGGGCACGAGCGGCATCTCGATGCGGTGGTAGACGAAGTCCAAGCCGACTGCCGCCTTGAGTCGGGGGTAGAGGTGGCGGTGCAGCCGCAGGGTGAGGTCGGCGTCCTCGGCGGCGTAGGCTGTGGCGCGGTCGAGGTCCACCTGGTCGAAGCCGATCTGGGCGGCCCCCTTGCCGCAGACCTCCTCGTACTTGATCGTGGTCTCGTTCAAATGCCGCTCGGCCAGGCTGTCCATGTCATGGCGCTCGTGCGCCTCCAGCACATAGCTCTCGAGCAGGGTGTCGTGGGCGATGCCGGCGAGCGCGATGCCGTGGTTCCTGAGCACGTGCCAGTCGTACTTGAGGTTCTGGCCGAGCTTGGGCCGCGTCGGATCCTCGAGCCAGGGCTTGAGCCGCGCGAGCACCTGATCGAGCGGCAGCTGTGGCGGCGCGCCGGCGTAAGTGTGGGCGAGCGGGACGTAGGCCGCCTCGCCGCTGGCGACACTGAGGGAGATGCCCACCAGCCTGGCCTGCATGGGGTCGAGCGAGGTGGTCTCGGTGTCGAGGCAGACGAGCTCGGCGGCCGCGATCCGCGCGAGCCAGCGCTCCAGGGCCGCCGCGTCGAGCACAGTTTCGTAGCGGCGCACCATCTGCCCGGCGGTGGCCTCCTCCGCTGGGGGGGCTGCCGCAGCGGGCGCATCGGCGCCGGAGAGCTCAGCCAACCAGGACCGAAAGCCGTAGCGGTTGAACAGGGCGAACAGCCGCTCGCGGTCCTCGGGCCGCCAGGTGAGGTCCCGCGGGCCCAGGGGCAGCGCGACGTCGGTGCGCACCCGGAGCAGTTCGCGCCCCCTGGGCAACCAGTCGACGGTCCGGCGCAGGTTGTCCCCCGCCACCCCCTTGATCTCCGCCGCGCGTGCCATGAGCGCATCCAGGCTGCCGTATTCGTCGAGCCAGCGACTGGCGGTCTTGGGGCCGACCTTGTCCACGCCGGGGACGTTGTCCACCGCGTCGCCGACCAGGGTGAGCCAGTCGAGCACCCGCTCCGGCGGCACGCCGAATTTTTCCAACACCCCGGCGGGGTCGTAGGTCTTGTTCGACATGGTGTCGACGACCGTGATCAGCGGGCTCACCAGCTGACAGAGATCCTTGTCGCCGCTGGAGATCACGGTGCGCATGCCCAGCGCCTCGGCCTGGCGGGCGAGGGTGCCGATGACGTCGTCGGCCTCCACCCCCTCCACCATCACGAGCGGCCAGCCCAGGGCGCGGATCGCCTCGTGCAGCGGTTCGATCTGGGCGGCGAGAGCCTCCGGCATGGCTGGACGGTGCGCCTTGTATTCCGGATACAATTCGTCCCGGAAGGTCTTGCCCCTGGCATCGAACACGCAGGCGGCGCGCTCCGCCGGTATTTCACGACGGAGTCGGCGCAGCATGTTGAGGACCCCATAGAGCGCGCCGGTCGGCTCGCCGTCGCGGTTTTTCAGGTCGGGCAGGGCGTGGAAGGCGCGGTACAGATAGCTCGATCCGTCCACCAGCAGCAGCGTCGAAGTCAACGGTCAACCCCTTATGCGAAACAAGATCCCCACCCTCGTCGATCCCGGCCACAGTAAGGAGGCGCTCATCTCGGCGCGGGAGTCCTGGCGGATGTTCGAGATTATGGCCGAATTCGTCGAGGCGACCGAAAGGCTGGCCCCCATCCGGCCGGCGGTATCCATCTTCGGCTCGGCGCGCATCCCGCAGGACCACGCCTATTACATGCTGACCGAGGTGATCGCGCGCAAGCTCTCCGATGCTGGCTTCGCCGTGGTCTCGGGTGGCGGGCCGGGGGTGATGGAGGCGGCCAACAAGGGCGCCTATTTTGGCAAGTCCCCCAGCGTGGGGCTCAACATCCAGCTGCCGCACGAGCAGCATGCCAATCCCTACCAGGACATCAGCCAGACCTTCCGCCACTTCTTCGCGCGCAAGGTGATGTTCGTCAAGTTCGCCGTCGCCTACGTCATCATGCCCGGCGGCTTCGGCACCCTGGACGAGCTGATGGAGGTGCTGACCCTGGTGCAGACCGGCAAGACCCGGCAGATCCCCATCATCTTGGTGCAGCAGGCGTTCTGGCGCGGGCTCACCGACTGGTTCCGCGACACCCTGGTGTGCGAGGACATGATCGAGGCCGAGGACCTGGGGCTGGTGCAGGTGATCGACGATCCGGACCAGGTGGTGGAGGCCATCTTTCAGCACTACGAACGCCGCGGTTTCGAGCCGTCGGTGCAGGAGCGGGAGATCCTGCTCAACCTCTGACCCCAACACCCGGCCGCGACGCGCAGGCGTTCGGACACAACGGTTGGTTGCTACAATCAGTACATTCGGAATCTCTGAGGAAGCGCCATGCGCACATCCATCCTGCTTCTGGCCGGTATCCTGGCCATGGGCCCGGCCCTGGCCCAGGACAGGCCGCAATTGCAACCCCTGCCCGAGATCCCGCCGCCGCCCGGCATGCCGGACACCGACCTGGAACCCCAGGTCACCATCACCATCCGCGGCGAGGACCGCGTGGAGGAATACCGCATCCGCGGCCGGCTCTATGCCATCAAGGTCACGCCGCCGCACGGCAAGTCTTACTACCTGGTGGACGTGCGTGGGGACGGGCAGTTGGTACGCTACGACGATCTCTCCCCCAATCTCATGGTGCCCCTGTGGCTGATCTTTACGTTTTGAGGGCCACGCGGGCAGGGCTGCACCCAGCCCGCCCACCGAGGGGGAGCAAGAAACATCTGGGGCGGCCCGGCATGTTGCGCGTTGACCACCCGGCTGACCATGACATCACCCGCGGGCGCAGACGTCTTGTCGTCAGCCGCCGGACGAGGGTCGTCCGCAGCCTGGCCGTGTGACGGCGATGACGGCGCTCAGCGTGACCCGACCGCCGGCAGGGGCGGCGATGGCCTGGATGAAGAAAGGTTTCGACCTCTTCACGTCGGCCGTCGTGCCCTGGATGGGCATGAGCGCGGCCTTCTTCCTGGCCGCCTTCGGCATCAGCCTGATCCCCGTGGTCGGCCCCCTGGCGCTGGAGCTCGCCTCCCCCTTCCTGGTGGCGGCCTACATGGCCGCGGCCCAGGCCGCCGAGCGGGGCGAGCCGACCGGTCTGATCCATGTCGGCGCCGGTTACTACCGTGGCCGCAATGCCTTGCTAGCGATCGGGGCCGCCTACCTGGTCGCCCACCTGGTGGTGGGGCAGGTGATGACCCTGATCGGCGGCGACGCGGTGGAGCGCCTGCTCGCCCTGTCCGTCCGCCCCCAGGAGATGGACCCCGACGAGATGCGCGCCGTGCTGGATCAGGCCATGCCGGCGCTGCTCGCCGGCAGCGTGCTGTTCACGCCCCTGCTCATGGCGACCTGGTTCGCGCCGGCCCTGGCGCTGTTCGAGGGTTTCCCGCCGGGCAAGGCCATGTTCTGGAGCTTCTGGGCCTGTCTGGTGAACTGGCGCCCCATGCTCCTGTATGGCCTGCTCCTGTCCCTGCTCGCCATGGTGGCCCTGGTCATCCCCTTCGGGTTGGGGCTGCTCCTGTTCCTGCCGCTCGCCATGACCTCCACCTATGCGGCCTATCGCACGCAGTTCGTCGCCAAGGACACGACATGACGATCGCCCTGCGCAGGCTACCCTGGCTGCCATGCTTGATGACCACCGCCGTATCGGCGTCCTGGGCGGCCAACCCGCCGCAGGGGGCGAGTTTCGCCGAGACCCTCTACCCCAGTTTCCAGCACCCGCGCTGCCTGACCTGCCACCAGTTCAACAGCCGGCGCAGCAACGGTCTCGCCTTCACCAGCCACCGCAACCGCTATCTGTGCGACACCTGTCACCAGCCGCAGCAGACCGGACTCAAGGGGGGCGAGTGGCAGGCGCCCCTGCCCCGCCTGGACTGGGGGGGGCTCGGCCCGCGCGCGACCTGCGAACTGATCAAGCGCAACGCCGGCAGCGGCGATGGCGGCGGGCGTCTGCGCGCGCATCTGCTCACGGACGGCCGCATCCATTGGGCGCTGGATTCGGGCATGACTCCCGCCGGCCGCCACCCCACCGTGGACGGGGGCTCGGCGGCCTGGCATCGTGACGTACAGGCCTGGGTGCAAGGCGGCATGCGCTGCGATTAGGCCGCAACGGGGCAAGATAGGCCAGCATAGACGACAGGGATGGGCATGGCACCCATCGCCTCACTCCTCCCTAGACCATGCCCGAACTCTCCTTGCTCGCTGCCTTCCTGGTGGGCTTGCTGGGCGGCGCGCATTGCGTCGGCATGTGCGGCGGCATCGTGGCGGCCATGTCCTTTCAGGGCGGGATGAGGCAGCCGTTCAGCCTGCACCTGGGCTACAACCTGGGCCGCATCCTGAGCTACACCCTGGCCGGCGCGCTGGCCGGGCTGATCGGTTCCGCCGCCTTCCTCTCCGAGCGGTTGCTGCCCCTGCAGCAGGGGCTCTATGTCCTGGCCCAGGTGGTGCTGATCCTGCTGGGGCTCTACCTGGCCGGGCTCAACCGGGCGGTGCTGGTGCTGGAGCGGGCCGGCGGTGCCCTGTGGGCGAGGCTGCAACCGCGGCTCGGCCGTCTGCTGCCCATCCGCGGACCGGCTCAGGCCCTGCTGGCGGGGGGGCTATGGGGGTGGCTGCCCTGCGGCCTGGTCTACAGCGTCCTGGTCTCGGCCCTGGCGAGCGGCGGCATGCTGCAGGGGGCCGGCCTGATGTTCGCCTTCGGTCTGGGGACGCTGCCCAATCTGCTGGCGATGGGTTGGGCCGCGGACCGCCTGCGGGCCGTGGCGGCCGACCGGCGCGTGCGGGGCGCGGCCGGTCTGGCGGTGGCCCTGTTCGGTCTGTGGGGATTGCTGCAGCTGCTGCGCTGATTCCCCGCTCGCGTGGGTGCGGAGCCAACCCGCGCCCGATCGCGATGGCGCCCGAACGCGCGGTCAGTCCTTGGGAAATTTCCGGCTGAATTCGGTCTTCAGCGCAGTGCCGAGGACATTCGCGTTGACCAGGAAACGCAATTCGTCCGGCGGCGTGAGCCGGAACTCGCCCAGGTAGTAGACATGCTTGCCGTCGCGCACCTCCCGCACGGGGATGCTGATGAGCAGATTGTTCTGGTTCATGGCACCGGCATAGACCTGGGCCGGGAGGGTGACGGGGTTGCCCCGCTCGTGTTTCAACCTAAAAACCTCAGTTGAACGCGCCCGAAGGCGGGTTTGTGCGTGTGGCTGGCAAGGCGCGACGACGCCGCGGGGTCGTTCCCTGCAAGGAGGAGCAACGCAGCCAGACGCGCGCACAGACCCGAAAGCGGGCGCGTAGCGGCCTCACCTTCCGGGAGAGCGTGCTCGGAGGCGCAAACGTCAGGTTCCATGCGTCTCTGCGAAGGCCAAGGAGCGGTCAACTGAGGTTTTTAGGTTCAACACCGTCACCACCAGCAGCCCGCGTTCGGGCGAGGGTACGACGCGGTAGTTCTGCGCGGCCTCGGCGGTGAGGGTCGTGGTGGGCATGGCCTCCGCGTGCAGTTCCAGGTTGCTCGTCGCCGTCCTGTCCGCCCAGACGGGGAGCGTCAGGCCCAGCAGGACGAGGCCGAGAAGCCAGGGGTGATGCATGATCTCCTCCGCGCAGTGCCGCGCCGTGGGCGGCACTGCTGTTAAACTGTGCAGCGAGACACGCAATGTACGCCATGTGCGGTGACCACCGCCACCCCCAACCTCACCCCGGCATGACCATGACCCAGATGACCCCCCAGGAGATCGTCCACGAGCTGGACAAGTACATCGTCGGCCAGGACGAGGCCAAGCGCGCCTGCGCCATCGCGCTCAGGAACCGCTGGCGGCGCAGCCAGGTGCCCGAACGCCTGCGCCAGGAGATCACCCCCAAGAACATCCTGATGATCGGTCCCACCGGCGTGGGCAAGACCGAGATCGCGCGTCGTCTGGCCAAGCTGGCGCAGGCCCCCTTCATCAAGGTGGAGGCGACCAAGTTCACCGAGGTGGGCTATGTCGGCAAGGATGTGGACAGCATCATCCGCGACCTGGCCGAGATCGCCGTCAAGCAGGCGCGCGAGGCGGCCACGCGCAAGGTGCGCACCCGTGCCGAGGAGGCGGCCGAGGAACGCATCCTCGACGCCCTGCTGCCCCCGGCGCGCGAGGCTTGGGGTGAGGAGGAAAAACCGCGCGAGGACAGCGCCACGCGGCAGAAATTCCGCAAGATGCTGCGCGAGGGCAGCCTCGATGACAAGGAGATCGAGCTGGACCTGGCCGCGCCTTCAGCGGCGATGGAGATCTTCGCACCGCCCGGCATGGAGGAACTGACCACCCAGCTGCAGGGGCTGTTCCAGAACCTCGGCGGCCGCCGCACGCGCAAGAAGAAGCTCAGGATCCGCGAGGCCCTGCAAATCCTCACCGACGAGGAGGCGGGCAAGCTCATCAACGAGGAGGAGCTCAAGGCCGAGGCCCTGCGCAACCTGGAGGCGAACGGCATCGTCTTCCTCGACGAGATCGACAAGATCGCCGCCCGCGGCGACGCGCACGGGCCGGACGTCTCCCGCCAGGGCGTGCAGCGCGACCTGCTGCCGCTGGTGGAGGGGGCCACGGTGTCCACCAAATACGGCATGGTCAAGACCGATCACATCCTGTTCATCGCCAGCGGGGCCTTCCACCTCGCCAAGCCCTCCGATCTGATTCCCGAGATGCAGGGCCGCTTTCCCATCCGCGTCGAGCTCAACAGCCTCAGCGTGGCCGATTTCGAGCGCATCCTGACCCAGACCGACGCCTGCCTGACGCACCAATACCAGGCCCTCATGGAAACCGAGGGCGTGCGGCTCGAGTTCACCCCGGAGGCCATCCGGCGCATCGCCGAGATCGCCTGGGCGGTGAACGAGCGCACCGAGAACATCGGTGCGCGCCGGCTCTACACCGTCATGGAACGCCTGCTCGAGGCCCTGTCGTTCGAGGCGGACCGCCGGGCGGGCGAGACCGTGACCATCGACGCGGCCTATGTCGATGCGCGGCTCGCCGACCTGGCCGCCAGCGAGGACCTGGCCCGCTACGTCCTGTAGCCCACCTCGTTGCTCAGGCCGGGAGTTTGGCGCCTGGGCCCGCATTGCGTTCCGGTTTTAGAGCAGCAGGGAATTTTTATCCTG
>JBBIKZ010000053.1:0-16375 GCA_037445185.1 Hydrogenophilales bacterium
ACAGCCCGGCGTAACCCAGCTTCTTCTCGCCTGCCTCGAAGAGTTCCTTCTGCAACGCCAGCGCCTTGTTGAACACAAAACGGCACGAGCCAGCGAAACGGCGCATCTGCCGCTCCTGCTGGCCGTCTGGGCGTAGCTCGAACTTGAAGGCTTGAAGTCGTTGCATGGATCAATGGTACGCTAAAACCCAAGGACGGCTACGCCGTCCGCGCTATCCTTCCCCGCCCTGAACGGCCGGGCTCGTCGCGCACCGGGTCAAGGGGCGCCCCCTGGACAGGTTGGCCAAGCCCTTCGGCACCGTGGCCACCGACCTCATGAACGGCGAGATGGTGCTCTTCCGCCTTGGCAACACGGGCAAGGCGGTGCGTGCCTCCAGCACGGTGCCGGGCGTGTTCCAGCCGGTGGAAATCGGCGGCCTGGAGTATGTCGACGGTGGCCTGACCTCGCCGGTGCCGGCCCAGTCCGCGCGGGCCATGGGGGCCGATTTCGTCATCGCCGTCGACATCTCCAGCGTCGCCCGCCGCGGCAAGCCGAGCGGCACGCTGGACCTGCTGCTGCAGACCTTCGCCATCATGGGCCAGGCCATCAGCCGACACGAGCTGAAAGTGGCCGACTTGGTGATCCGTCCGGCCACGGCGGCCGTCAGCAGCACGGACTTTCAGGACCGTCATCTGGCCATCCTGGAGGTGGAAAAGGCCGCCTCGGCGGTCATGCCCGAGCTCAAGGCCAGGCTACAACGGCTCAGGTCGGAATGAACCGAATGACTTGCAGGCACCGACCTCGTCCGCCAGTATCGGCGTTCAGCACGGACGAGGTCCGCTCCCACCCCCACGAAGAGGTAGCAGGGGCTCCCCGGCAAGTCTGCCGGGCCGGCTCATGAGCCGCGCCGGGCGGCCTCGCGCGGTTTGCGTCCTGCGGCGAGGCGGGCGTCGTGCGGCTGCATGCGCGGCCCCCCGGCACGTCCGCCCGTCACCGGCCGTCCGCTGCCGGCGGGTTGGAAGGCAGGCACCAGATGCTGTTTGCCGTTGCCAATCAGGTCCGCCCGCCCCATGGCCTTGAGGGCCTCGCGCAGCAGCGGCCAGTTTTCCGGGTCGTGCCAGCGCAGGAGGGCCTTGTGCAGCCGGCGCACACGTCCCTGGCGGACGACCTCGACCTGCTGGCGGCGCCCCCCCAGCACCTTGCGCAGGGGGTTGAGCCCCGTATGGTACATGGTGGTGGCGAGCGCCATGGGTGTGGGTAGGAAGGTCTGCACCTGGTCGAGACGGAAGTCGTTGCGTTTGAGCCAGAGGGCCAGCGCGAGCATGTCCGCGTCGGTGGTGCCGGGATGGGCGGCGATGAAATAGGGGATGAGGTACTGCTCCTTGCCCGCCGCCCTGGAATACCGCTCGAACAGCTGGCGGAAGCGCTCGTAGGTGGCTATGCCCGGCTTCATCATGTGCGCGAGCGGCCCCTCCTCGGTGTGCTCGGGGGCGATCTTGAGGTAGCCGCCGACATGGTGCGTCACCAGTTCCCTGACATACTCGAGCGAGGTGACCGCCAGGTCGTAGCGCACGCCGGAGCCGATCAGGACCTTCTTCACCCCCGGCAGGGCGCGCGCCTTGCGGTAGAGCTGGATGAGCGGGGCGTGGTCGGTGTTCAGATTCCTGCAGATGTCGGGGTAGACGCAGGACAGCCGTCGGCAGGCCGATTCGATCTGTTTGTCGCGGCAGGCCATGCGGTACATGTTGGCGGTGGGCCCGCCCAGGTCGGAGATCACCCCGGTGAAGCCCGGCGTCTTGTCGCGGATCGCCTCGATCTCGCGCAGGATGGAGCCTTCCGAGCGGCTCTGGATGATGCGCCCCTCGTGCTCGGTGATGGAGCAGAAGGTGCAGCCGCCGAAGCAGCCGCGCATGATGTTGACCGAGAAGCGGATCATCTCCCAGGCCGGGATCCTCGCCCCGGCGTAGGCCGGGTGCGGCGCGCGGGCATAGGGCAGGTCGTAGACGTAGTCCATCTCCGCCATGGTGAGCGGGATGGGTGGCGGATTGAGCCAGACGTCACGATCGCCGTGCGCCTGGACCATGGCGCGGGCGTTGCCGGGGTTGGATTCTAGGTGGAAGACGCGCGAGGCGTGGGCATAGAGCACCGCGTTCTTCTCCACCTGCTCGAAGGCGGGCAGGCGGATGACGCTGTGGGCGCGGGCCTCGATGCGCGCGGCGAGACGCTCGCCGCGGGCATGAAAATGCACGGGCGCCGCACGGCTTGCCTCCGCCCGCGGCGGCGACGGCGCTGTGGCGGCATAGGGGTCGGGATGCCTGTCCACCGCGCCCGGCATGTCCAGGGCCAACGAATCCACCTCGGTCCAGCCCTCGTCCGGCTTCCAGCCATGCGGCACCATGAAGGCCGAGCCGCGCAGGTCGCGGATGGCCGCGATCGGCTCGCCGGCGGCCAGGCGGTGGGTGAGCGCCACCAGGGCGCGCTCGGCATTGCCGCAGAGCAGCAGGTCGGCCTTGCTGTCGACCAGGATGGAGCGCCGCACCTTGTCCGACCAGTAGTCGTAGTGGGCGATGCGCCGCAAGCTCGCCTCGATGCCGCCGATGACGATGGGCACGTCGCGGTAGGCCTCGCGGCAGCGCTGGGCATAGACGATCACCGCCCGGTCGGGCCGCTTGTTGGGCGCCCCGCCCGGCGTGTAGGCATCGTCGGAGCGGATCTTGCGGTCGGCGGTGTAGCGGTTGACCATGGAATCCATGTTGCCCGCCGTGACGCCGAAATAGAGATTGGGCCGGCCCAGGGCGCGGAAGGCCTCGGCGCTGCGCCAGTCCGGCTGGCTGATGATGCCCACGCGGAAGCCCTGCGCCCCCAGCAGCCGCCCCACCAGGGCCATGCCGAAGCTCGGGTGGTCGATGTAGGCATCGCCGGTGACCAGGATCACGTCGCAGCTGTCCCAGCCCAAGGCGTCCATCTCCACCCGCGACATGGGCAGGAAGGGGGCGACACCGAAGCGCTTCGCCCAGTAAGGGCGGTAGGCGTGGATCGGGGTGGGTTGTTCCGGCGTATACACTGTCTGTCCCTGGCAGGTGAGACGAGGTGGGACCACCGCCGTCGGGCAAAGTGCCGGATGGGCCGGCTTCAGGACCGGCCCTGCAATCGGTGCGTGGCGGCGCTGATCAGCAGGTGGATCTCGGCATCGGTCAGTTCCGGATACCGGTTGCGCAGCACGTGCGCCATGCCGAAACCGGAGATCGGTCCTGCCGGGTCGGCGAGCAGCGTGGCGATCAGGGCGCAGGCCTCGCTGAACACCGCGCGCACGCGCAGGTGCACACGCCGCTCGGGCTGGCCACCGGCGCCCGGCGGGTCAGTGGATGCGTTCATGCCCCGCCCGGCCGATTGTAGGTACGCGCGGCGGCGGTGACCAGGACGTGGATCTCCAGGGCCGAGAGTTCGGGATAGCGCTGACGCAGGATGCTGGCCGCGGTCGCGTCCGGCATCTCGCCCTTGCCGAGGCTGGGGGCGATCAGGGCGCAGGCCTCGGTGAACACCTCGCGCACCTTGTGATGGACACGCCGCTCGGTCTGCCCGGCGGTGTCTCGGGAGGTGGATGTGGCTGTCATGGTGAGCGTTGCTGGCTGCAAATCCCGGCATTGTAGCCGGCTGGCGCTGCGAGGCAATGGCAGCGGTGACCGGGGAAGCGAGCGGGGATCGAGCATAGTGGCCACCTGCCGTTATTGTCGGCAATTCCACCCGAGCGTAGCATGCCCGCATGCCCCTGCCCCTGGAACGCGACCAGATCCAGCAGCTGACCGAAGAGCTGGAGTTGATCATCGCGGCGCACCTGGCCTGGTTCAAGCAGCTCAACCGGGCCCTGGTCTGCGGCTCCGACCTGCCCCAGGGCGACATCCACCCCGAGGCGCACCTGCGCTCGCCCTTCGGCCTCTGGTACTACAGCCGCGAGCCGCATCCGCTGGTCGATTATGCCATCTTCCAGGAGCTGGGGGCCATCCAGCAGGCCATGCACGCCGCCGCCCGACTGGCCCTGCTGGAGGTGGCCGAGGGCCGGCGGCCCGCCCCGGACCTCTATGACCAGTGCATCGATCTGAGCCTGCGGCTCAACACCCGGCTCAGGAACCTGCAGCTCGACATCATCGGCGAGCTGCTCACGACCGATGCCTTCACCGGTTGTTCCAGCCGCCGCGGCATGCTCGGCAAGCTGCGCGAGGAGCAGGAGCGCGCCATGCGCATCCAGCGCCCCTGCTGCATCTGTCTGATGGATTTCGACCGGTTCAAGCGTATCAACGACGAGCTGGGTCACCCCGCCGGCGACGCCGTGCTGCGACAGGGCATGCGTTTTGCCGCCGGGGTGCTGCGCAAGTACGACGCCATCTACCGCTACGGCGGCGAGGAATTCCTCATCTGCCTGCCCGGCACCCCCCTCGAGGACGCTGCCCAGGTGGTGGAGCGGCTGCGCCAGGGTCTGGCCCAGCTACCCATCCGGCTGCCCGGCGGGCAGGTGATCAATGTCTCCGCCTCCTTCGGTCTCGCCGAAATGCATCCCAAGAAACCAGTGGAGGAGGCCATCGCCAATGCCGACCTGGCCCTGATCCGGGCCAAGGAGAACGGCCGCAACCGGTTGGAGATCTGGCGAGAATGAGGGGATGGGGCTGAGGCGCGAGATGGCCCTATACTCACGGCTCACCACTCTCCGCCACGAGCCGAACAGTGGACCTCTACCCCCTCCTGCGCCCCCTGCTCTTCCGGCTCGACCCCGAGACCGCGCACAACCTGACCCTGGCCGGCATGGCGCGGCTGCACGCACTGGGGCTGCTCAAGCCGTTCCTGCCCGTCGTGCCGCCGCTGCCGGTGCGGGTGATGGGGCTGGATTTCCCCAACCCCGTCGGTCTGGCCGCGGGGCTGGACAAGAACGGCGAGGCCATCGATGCCTGGGCGGCGCTCGGCTTCGGCTTCATCGAGGTGGGCGCGGTCACACCGCGTCCCCAACCGGGCAACCCCAAGCCGCGCGTCTTCCGCCTCCCGGCGGCCCGCGCCCTCATCAACCGCATGGGCTTCAACAACCTGGGCGTGGACCGGCTGCTGGCCAACCTCGAGGCGTGCCAGTACCGCGGCATCCTGGGCGTGAACCTGGGCAAGAACTTCGACACGCCCGTCGAACGCGCGGCCGACGACTACCTCATCTGTCTGGAAAAACTCTACGCCCGCGCGAGCTTCGTCACCCTCAACATCTCCTCGCCCAACACGCAAAACCTGCGCGCCCTGCAGGGCACCGCAGAGCTGGACGGGCTGCTTGGCCGCATCAAGGCCGCCCAGGCGCGCCTGGCCGATCGGTACGGCAAATACACCCCGGTGGCGGTGAAGGTGGCGCCGGACCTCACCGACGCGCAGATCACCGCCATGGCCGAGCGCTTCCGCCACCATCATGTGGATGCGGTGATCGCCACCAACACCACCGTCTCCCGCGCCGGGGTCGAACACCTGCCGCACGGCCAGCAGACCGGCGGTCTGTCGGGGGCACCTGTGCTGGCCGCTTCCACCCGCGTCCTGGCCGCCTTTCACCGCGCCTTGGGCGGCGAGATCCCGCTCATCGGCGTGGGCGGCATCCTGAGCGGCGAAGATGCCCGCGCGAAGATCGCCGCCGGGGCGAGCCTTGTGCAACTCTATACCGGCCTCATCTATCGCGGACCGGCCCTGGTGGCGGAATGCGTGCGGGCCCTGACG
Source organism: Hydrogenophilales bacterium (assembly GCA_037445185.1). Classification (GTDB taxonomy): domain Bacteria; phylum Pseudomonadota; class Gammaproteobacteria; order Burkholderiales; family Thiobacillaceae; genus JANWZL01. Next base: position 5,713 of record JBBIKZ010000053.1, read on the forward strand.
CAACCTACGAAGGCATGACATGCGCATCGGCATCCCCAAGGAGATCAAGGCACAGGAGCACCGTGTGGCCGCCACGCCGGCCGGGGTGGCGGAACTGACGCGCGCAGGCCACACGGTCCTCGTGCAGCGCGGCGCCGGCGCTGCGATCGGCTTTCCCGACGAAGCCTACCGTGCCGCCGGCGCGCGCATCGTGCCCGACCTCGCCGCGGTCTATGCGGCGGACCTCGTCTTCAAGGTCAAGGAACCGCAACCGGCCGAGGTCGATCTGTTGCAGTCGGGCCAGATCCTGTTCTGCTACCTGCATCTGGCCGCCTCGCCGCCGTTGACCCAGGCCCTGCTGGCGCGAGGCGTGACCGCCATCGCCTTCGAGACGGTGGAAGACGGCCGCGGGCGCACCCCGCTGCTGGCACCGATGTCCCAGATCGCAGGCCGCATGGCCATCCAGGCCGGCATGCAGGCACTGGAGATGCGTCACGGCGGCCGCGGCGTGCTGCTCTCGGGCGTGCCCGGCGTGCCGCCCGGCCGGGTGGTGGTGATCGGCGGCGGACAGGTGGGCGCCAACGCCGCCCGTGTGGCCATCGGCCTGGGCGCGGACGTCACCCTGCTCGAGCGCAGCCCGGACAAGCTGCAGCATTACGACGACCTGTACGGCGGGCGGCTCAAGACCCGATACTCCAACGTGACCAATGTGGAAGCGTGCCTGGCCGAGGCGGATCTGGTCATCGGCGCGGTCTACGTGCACGGCCGGCGGCCGCCCAAGCTGATCAGCCGCGAGCTGTTGCAGCGCATGCCGGACGGCGCCGCCCTGGTGGACGTGTCCGTGGACCAGGGCGGCATCGCCGAGACCTCCCGGCCGACCACGCACAGCGACCCCTTCTATGTCGAGGAAGGCGTGGTGCACTACTGTGTGCCCAACATGCCGGGCGCGGTCGCGCGCACCAGCACCCTGGCCCTGGCCGAGGCCACCCTGCCCTACCTGCTGCGCCTGGCGGCCGGCCCCCGCGCCGCCTTCTCCGCCGACAGTGGCTTCGCTTTGGGGCTCAATCTGGCCGGCGGCCGGATGATCCACCCCGGCCTGGCGCAAGACATGGGCATGGAGGCGGCCGACTGGCGTGAGGTGCTGCCCTGAATACCCGATCAGTTCGATCGGGTACAATCGCATCACCGTCCTCCGGCGCTGTCCATCCATCCCTAGCCATCAAAGGAGCATGCAGACATGAGCGAACCCGTCGTCGCCGGCAAGACCCCCATCGAGGCCCAACTGGAGCCGGGCGAATACTGGTGGTGTGCCTGCGGTCGATCGAAGACCCAACCCTTCTGTGACGGCTCGCATGCCGGCACCGGTATCGAGCCCGTCGCCTTCCGGGTCGAGGAAAAGGGCAGCTACTGGCTGTGTGCCTGCAAGCACACGGCCAATCCGCCCTTCTGCGACGGGGCGCACGAGCTGCTCGACTGAGGTCGTGGGCGGGCGGCCCTGCGCGCTTCCCATGCTATATGCCCTGTTGGCCAACCTCGTCCTCGCCGTTCACCTGGCCTTCATCCTCTTCGTCGCTCTGGGCGGGCTCGCGGTGCTACGCTGGCCGCGCCTGGCCTGGCTGCATCTGCCCTGCGTGGCCTGGGGCGTCACGGTGGAACTGACCGGCTGGTACTGCCCGCTCACCCCCCTGGAAAACTACTTCCTGCATCTGGCCGGCCGGGAGGGCTATGCGGGCGACTTCATCCAGCACTACCTGCTCGCCGCCATTTATCCCGAGGGCCTGACACGTGAGGCCCAGACCATCATCGGTCTCATCGCCCTGGCGCTCAATCTCCCCGTCTATGGCTGGCTGCTGTACCGGCACAAGATCACAGCCGCAAACAAGCAGGCCGCCGACCCAATAGACCATCCCGGGTGGGGACTCATGCTACCCCCCGGCCCTGCGGGCACCCCCGCCCCCTTGATAAAGGGGGTGGCCGCGAAGCGGCCGAGGGATTGCCGCTCCGGGCGTGACCGGGCATGGTCTATGCGCCGCCGAAGCCAATAACGACGCGCGTTTCAGGGTTGTACGGTCGGTGCCCCTGGCGGATAATCCCGCAGACCTTCCGACCCCGCCATGCAAGACTACCTCCTCATCCTCGTCGGCACGGTGTTCGTCAACAACATCGTCATGGCCAAGATCCTCGGCCTGTGCCCGTTCATGGGGGTGTCGCGTAAGCTGGAGACCTCCCTCGGCATGGGGGCGGCAACCACCTTCGTGCTCACCCTGGCCTCGGGCCTGAGTTATCTCATCGATACCTACCTGCTGGGCACGGAACTGTTCTACCTACGCACCCTGTCCTTCATCGTCGTGATCGCCGGCATCGTCGGTTTCACCGAGATGTTCATCAAGAAGACCTCGCCGGTGCTCTTCCGCGTGCTGGGCATCTATCTGCCGCTCATCACCACCAACTGCGCCGTGCTGGGCATCCCGCTGCTCAACGTGCAGGAGCGGCACGACTTCGTCTCCTCGCTCTTCTTCGGCATGGGCGGGGCGCTGGGTTTCACCCTGGTGCTGGTGCTGTTCGCCGCCATGCGTGAGCGACTGGAGGCGGCGGACGTGCCCGCCCCCTTCCGCGGCACCAGCATCGCCATGATCACGGCGGGCCTCATGAGCCTCGCCTTCATGGGCTTCGCCGGGTTGATCAAATAGACCCCATGCTGAGCGCCATCCTGGTCATGTCGGGCCTGGCCGTGGTGCTGGGGGGCGTCCTCGGTTGGGCGGCGATCCGCTTCCGGGTCGAGGAAGACCCACTGGTGGAAAAAATCGATGCCATCCTGCCGCAGACGCAGTGCGGCCAGTGCGGCTACCCCGGCTGCAAGCCCTATGCCGAGGCGATCGCCAAGGGCGAGGCCGACATCAACCGCTGCCCTCCCGGCGGCGAGGAGGGGATCAGGCGCCTGGCAGAGTTGCTGGGGGTGGAACCCAAGCCGCTCGGCGAGGGCCTTACACACAAACCCAAGAGCGTGGCGGTGATCGACGAGAATCTTTGCATAGGCTGCACGCTGTGCATCCAGGCCTGCCCGGTGGACGCCATCGTCGGCGCGGCCAAGCAGATGCACACCGTGGTGCCGGAGCTTTGCACCGGCTGCGAGCTGTGCGTGCAGCCCTGCCCGGTGGACTGCATCCACATGGAGGTGATCAAGGAAAACATCACCACCTGGAAGTGGCGCTATCCGGTGCTGGCGTTGAAAAAGGTGGCCTGAGATGGCAACGGGCGTGGTCGCGAGACGGCTCTACCGCTTCCCGGGCGGGGTACATCCGGAGGGACACAAGTCGGTGTCCACCGCCACGCCGATCGCCGAGATGCCGCTGCTGCCCCGCTACGTGGTTCCCCTGCGCCAGCACATCGGCGAGCCGGCAAGCCCCGTCGTCCAGCCCGGCGATCGGGTGCTGCGGGGACAGCTCATCGGCCGGCCCGAAGGCTACGTCTCGGTAGGCGTGCATGCCCCCACCTCGGGCCGGGTCCTGGCGGTGGAGATGCGGCCGGTCCCCCACCCCTCCGGCCTCATGGATCTGTGCGTGGTCATCGAGGCGGACGGCGAGGACCGCGCGGTGGAGCCCACCCCGCTCGACTGGCACCGCATGGACGCGAGCGCCCTGCGCAACCGGTTGCGCGAGATGGGCCTGGCGGGCCTGGGCGGGGCGGTCTTCCCCAGCTTCATCAAGCTCAACCCGGGCGCCAAACGGCAGATCCCCATCCTCATCCTGAACGGCGCCGAGTGCGAGCCCTGGATCACCTGCGATGACATGCTGATGCGCGAACGCGCCAGCGAGATCCTCATGGGCGCGCAGGTCATGCGCCACATGCTGTGCGCGGAAGAGGTGCTGGTGGGGATCGAGGACAACAAGCCCGAGGCCCTGGCCTGCATGGCCGAGGCGGCCGCCGGCAGCGATGTGGAAGTGGTGGCGGTGCCCACCGTCTACCCCGGCGGCGGCGGCAAGCAGCTCACCTACACCCTCACCGGCCGCGTCACCCCCTCCAAGGGCCTCACCACGGATGTGGGCGTGCAGGTCTTCAACGTCGGTACGGCCTACAGTCTCTATCGCGCGGTCCATCTCGGCGAGCCGCTGGTGAGCCGCGTGGTCACCGTCACCGGTCATGTCGGCTCACCCCGCAGCCTGGAAGTCAGGCTGGGCAGCCCGATCGCGGAGGTGATCGGGGCGGCGGGGGGCGCGCTTCCCGGCGCCACCGGCGAGGTCATCGGCGGCCCCATGATGGGCTTCGACCTGCACGATGCGTCCGCGCCTGTCACCAAAGCGGTCAACTGCATCCTCGTCAAGAATGCCGAGCACTTCCCGCCCAAGCCGCCCCCCCTGCCCTGCATCCGCTGCGGGGAGTGCGCCCGCGCCTGTCCCGCCGAGCTGCAGCCCTACGAGCTGTACTGGTACGCCCGTCACCGCGACTTCGGCAAGACGCAGAGCTACAGCCTGTTCGACTGCATCGAATGCGGCTGCTGCAGCTACGTCTGTCCGAGCCACATCCCCCTGGTGGACTTCTACCGCTTCGCCAAGAGCGAGATCTGGGCCCGCGAGCGAGAGAAACAGGCGGCCGATCTGGCCCGCGAACGGCACGAGTTCCGCAGCTATCGCCTCGCGCGCGAGAAACAGGAAAAGGCGGAGCGGCTGGCGAAAAAGGCGAGCGAGCGGCTGGAGTCGGGTGCGGTGGCCAACGACGACCCGGAGGCCGCGCGCAAAAAGGCCATCCTCGCCGCCGCCATCGAGCGGGCGAAGCAGGCTAGGGCCGCGGTCCAGCCCAAGAACGTGGACGACCTGCCCGCGGACAAGCAACGCGAGATCGATGCCATCGAGGCGCGACGCCAACAGCACGCCTCCGCCGCGCAGACATCCGATACCTGATCCCTGATGCCCGGCTCCCCTCACATCACCGCCCAGCACACCTCCGTGCGCTCGGTCATGCTCAAGGTGCTGGCCGCCCTGATCCCGGGCATTCTGGTGCATGCCTGGTTCTTCGGGCCGGGCATCTGGGTGAGCCTGCTGGTGTGCACCGTGTTCGCCTATGTCTTCGAGACCCTGGCCCTGGCGATGCGCAACCTGCCCTTGAAGCCCTTCCTCACCGATGGGTCGGTCCTGGTCACCGCCTGGCTGCTCGCCCTATCGCTACCCACCCTGGCGCCCTGGTGGCTCTACGCGGTGGGCATGCTGTTCGCCGTGCTGGTGGCCAAGCACCTCTACGGCGGCCTCGGGCAGAACCTGTTCAATCCCGCCATGGTGGGCTATGCGGCCCTCATCGTCAGCTTCCCCGCCTACATGACCCAGTGGCCGGCGCCCATGGACCTGGCCGGCCATACCCCCGACCTGCTCGAATCCATCGATCTGGTCTTCGCCGGCCAGGGGGCGGTGAGCCCCGATGCTTATACCGCCGCCACGCCGCTGGACACCCTGCGCACCCTGGTGCGGGCGGGCGGCGACGCAGCGGCTGTGATGCAGGAGCCGGTGTTCGGCCACTTGGGCGCACGCGGCCAGGAGATGGTGGCCCTCATGTATCTGCTGGGCGGCCTGCTGCTGCTCACGCATCGCGTCATCAGCTGGCACATCCCCGTGGCCTTCCTGGGTGCCGTCGCCCTCACGGCCACCGGCCTGCACCTGCTCGACGCCAGCCGCCACGCCGGCCCACTGTTCCACCTGGTGGCGGGCGGCACCATGCTGGGCGCCTTCTTCATCCTCACCGACCCCGTGTCCGCCAGCGCCACACCGCGCGGCAAGCTGATTTACGCCGGACTGGCCGGCTTCTTGACGGTGATCATCCGCGCCTTCGGCGGCTATCCGGATGGGGTGGCCTTCGCAGTCCTGCTCATGAACATGGCCGTACCGTTCATCGATGCCCACACGCAGCCCAGGGTGTTCGGACAGGCCGGCAAGGACAGGGAGCGGCCATGACCCGCGCCCTGCGCGAGACCCTGATCACGGCGCTCACGCTGCTCGCCTTCGCCGTCGTCGGCTCGGCCTTGCTCTCCGGTACCTACAAGCTGACGCGTCCGTCCATCGCCGCCAGCGAACAGGCCGAGAAACTGGCCCGTGTCAGTGAGACCCTGCCCGCGGGCAGCTATGACAACGACCTCGTGCGCGACGCCCGCCCCCTGCCGGCCGACCCCCTGCTCGGTCTCAGGCATCCCGGTCAGTATTACCCGGCGTTCAAGGCCGGGGTGCCGGTGGCCGTCGTGCTGGAGGCCGCGGCCCCCGATGGCTACGCCGGCGAGATCCGGCTGCTGGTGGGCATCCGCTCAGACGGCCGCATCGCCGGCGTGCGCGTGACCGCACACAAGGAGACCCCGGGCCTGGGCGACTACATCGAGGCTGCCAAGAGCCGCTGGATCCATGTCTTCGACGGCCGCAGCCTCACTGACCCGCCCGATGCGCAGTGGAAGGTGCGCAAGGACGGCGGTCGCTTCGATTACATGGCCGGGGCCACCATCACGCCGCGGGCAGTGGTCAAGGCTGTGCACCGCAGCCTGCAGTATTTCGCGGCGCATCGCGACACGCTGCTCTCACCCGCAACCCGCGCGGACAAGGAGGTTCGTCATGATCTCGGCCGAAACCCGTGAAATCATCTACAACGGCCTGTGGAAACAGAACCCGGGCATCGTCCAGCTCCTCGGCCTGTGCCCCCTGCTCGCCATCAGCAACACGGTGGTCAACAGCCTGTCGCTCGGGCTCGCCACCACCCTGGTGATGGCGGTGGCGAGCGGCTCGGTCGCCCTCGTGCGCAACTTCATCCCACACGAGATCCGGCTGCCCACCTTCGTGCTCATCATCGCCGCCCTGGTCACCGTCGTGCAGCTGCTCATGAACGCCTATGTGCACCCGCTCTACCTGGTGCTGGGCATCTTCATCCCGCTCATCACCACCAACTGCATCGTGCTCGCCCGCGTCGAGACCTTCGCCTCCAAGCGCTCCACCGCCCATTCGGTGCTGGACGCGATGATGATGGGCCTGGGCCTCACAGGCGTGCTGGTGACCCTAGGGGCGATGCGCGAGATGGCGGGCAAGGGTACCCTGTTCTCCGGCCTCGACCTGGCCCTGGGCCCCGCCGCCAAGGGCTGGGTGATCGACGTGCTGCCCGACTACCAGGGCTTCCTGCTCGCCATCCTGCCACCGGGCGCCTTCCTCGCCCTGGGGTTGCTCATCGCCCTGAAAAACTGGCTGGAGGCCATGCACGCGCCTCGCCCCGCAGCGGCCTTGACCGCCGCACTGGGCAGCTGATGCGCCGCGTTACCGCCGACCAGCCCTGACGACCGCATGGCAACATGAACGCCGCCAAGCGCCGCGCCATCTTCGAACGCCTCGAGGCCGCCAATCCCCGGCCCACCACCGAACTGCGCTACGCGACCCCCTACCAGTTGCTGGTGGCGGTGGTGCTCTCCGCCCAGGCCACCGACAAGAGCGTCAACCAGGCAACGGAAACCCTCTTCCGCATCGCCGGCACGCCCGAGGCGATGCTCGCCCTGGGCGAGGACGGCCTGCGTGCGCACATCCGCCGCATCGGCCTGTACCAGACCAAGGCCAAGCACATCCTCGCCCTCAGCCGCCAGTTGCTCGAACGGCACGGCGGCGAGGTACCGGCCGACCGGGCCGCCCTGGAGGCCCTGCCGGGTGTGGGCCGCAAGACCGCCAACGTCGTGCTCAACACCGCCTTCGGTCAGCCGACCATCGCCGTGGACACGCACATCTTCCGGGTCGCCAACCGCACCGGCCTGGCTCGAGGGAAGACGGTGCTGGCGGTGGAGCGCGGCCTCGTGCGCCACACCCCGGCCGAATTCCGGCACGACGCCCATCATTGGCTGATCCTGCACGGTCGCTACGTGTGCAAGGCGCGCAAGCCGGACTGTGCGCACTGCCTGATCCACGACCTGTGCGAATGGCCGCACAAAAGCGCCGTGGGCGCGTCGCCCCCCCTCGCCCGACCTTCACAGCCCGCCCCTCACGCCGCATGAATGTTGCCACCGCCTTGGTCAAGGGCCCCGGCGCCAGGCCGGAATTGGCGGCCGATGCCGTGCGCATCGCCCTGGACAAGGCAGGTCTCACCCAGGCCAATGCGGTCCTGCTCTATCTCTCCGCCGATTTCGCGCGCGATCCCGAGCCGGCGATCCGGGCGGCGGCGCGGGCGGCCCGTTGCCTGCAGATCGCCGGCTGCACCGCCACGGGGCTGTTCACCGAGGAGGAATGGGTGTTGGACAGCCCGGCGTCGGCCGCCCTGGTGCTGGGCGGGCAGTTACGCCTGCAGCCCGCGCAGGCCGGCGAGCCGGTCCTCACCCTCACCGCCCCGAATGCGCTCGACTGGAACTGGCTCGCCGGGGGTGGCGAACGCTACGGCGGGGTCTCGGGCGACGCCACCGGACAGGGCCCGTACAAGGTCTGGCAGGCCGCGCGCTGTCAGGACAGCGGGCGCAGCGAGCTATCCATCACCGGTGTGCAGGTGCGCATCGGGGTGTCGCACGGGGTGCGCCCCCTCAATGCGCCCGTGACCGTCACCGCGGTGAGCGGCCACGACATCCTTGCCATCGAGGGGGAGCCCGCACTGGCCAACCTAGTGCAAGAACTGCCACTCGGTGCGCGCCATCCGGACCGCCTCCCCCTGCATCTGCTCATGTTGGGCGTGACCTATGGCATGCCCATGAACGCGCTAGAGGAAGGCCGCTACCATCTGCTGCCGGTCCTGGCCTCGAATGCCCAGGAGCGTTCCATCACCGTCGCCGCCCAGGTCCCGCTGGGTAGCCGTATCTTCTGGGCCATGCGCCTGCCGCAGGCGGCCGAATACGAGATGCGCAACCTGGTGGAAGGCCTGTGCGCCGACACCCTAGACGACCCCAGTTTTGCCCTCATGTTCAATTGCAGCGGCAGAGGGCCCTATTTCTACGACGGCGAAGACCGCGACATCCTGCAGTTCACGCGCCATTTCCCCGACACCCCCTTGATCGGCTTCTACGGCAACGGTCAGATCGCGCATCTCGACGGCGCGAACCGACTGCTGCAGTACAGCACCGTCCTGGCACTCTTCCATGACCCTGTTCCAGCCCAACCGTGAGCAGGCGCGCCGTTTCTTCATCGACGCCTGGCGCAAGTACCGCGAGCAAAGCCCGCTCGAACCGATGGAGGCGATGGCAGTGGAACACATCCTGCGCCACCCCGAATACCACGCCCTGCTGGCGGACGAGGAGGCCGGCCTGGACCGGCAATGGTCGCCGGCGCTGGGCGAGACCAACCCCTTCCTGCATCTCGCCCTGCATCTGGCCATCGGCGAACAGCTCTCGATCGACCAGCCGGCCGGCATCGTCGCGCGCTATCAGCGCATACTCCAACGTCTGGGCGACGAGCATGCCGCCCAGCACGCAGCGATGGAATGCCTGGTGGAGATGATCTGGCAGGCGCAGCGCTACCACCTGCCGCCGGATGCTGAGGCCTATCTCGCCTGTCTCGAGGGCCAGGGCGTGGCATGACGGGGGCCGCGGCGGGTAAGGCATCCATCGAAAAAACGCCGTTGAGCGCCGAGGCGGCCCCGACAGGTCCCTATATGCCGGGGTGGTGCCCGGGCTTGCCACCCGCCGGTTGAGTACATGATACGCCCGCCTTCCGCCCGAGACGGACGCCTGCAACAGCGGTTTTCAGGTTTATTGTGCTAACATTGCACCGGCAAACCCGTCTGGCTGCCAGATCTACCCCACCCGCCCGGGAGACTCCATGCTGTCCCTACTCGAAGCGCAATATGGCCACATCATCCCCGGACTGATCCAGGTTTGGGGTTGCGCCGAGCAGTTTGAACGCTATATCGGCACGCTGCTCTTCGATTCGCGCTGGGATCGCAAGGGTTGGCCTGCCGACGCCTGGGCCGAGCTGCAGTTTCTGCATAGCCTGCATCGCACGGCCTACGCGGAACAGTATCCCAAACGCTTTGACGCCGAGGACGAGATCAAGTGGTTGTAGACGTTCGCCGACGGCTCTCCGGCCACGCCAGCTTTGGCCCTTGCGACGCACTCTTCACCCACCCCGGGCGGCGGCGGAGTGACAGCCCCCTCCGGGGTGGGATAGTCACAGGAGGCGCGCCATGGGCCACCGCCTGAGCCGTATCGTCACCCGGACCGGGGACGCCGGCAGCACCGGCCTGGCCGACGGTCGCCGGGTGCCCAAGCACGATGACCGCATTGCAACCCTGGGGGAGGTGGACGAGTTGAACAGCCAACTCGGCCTGCTGCTCACGGAGCCCCTGCCGGAGGACGTGCATGCGCTCGTCACGGCGATCCAGAACGACCTCTTCGACCTGGGCGGCGAGCTGGCCCTGCCCAATCATCCCCAGGTCCAGGAGACCCATGTCCTGCGGCTGGACGAGGCGATCGCCGAGCTCAACGCCCAGCTGCCGCCCCTCAAGGAGTTCGTCCTGCCTGGCGGGACCCGCGCCGCCGCACTGGCCCACGTCTGTCGCAGCGTCTGCCGTCGGGCCGAACGCAGCCTCGTTAGGCTGGGCGAGCGCGACCCCCTGTCGCCCTACCTCACCCAGTATCTGAACCGTCTGTCAGACCTGCTCTTCGTCCTGGCGCGCCATCTCAACCGCACCGCAGGGCGCGCGGAGCCCACCTGGCGGGGCCCGGTCAGGCGCTGAGGGTAACAACCCGGGCCTTCAACAAATGATC
>JBBIKZ010000054.1:0-15722 GCA_037445185.1 Hydrogenophilales bacterium
GCTACGCGCTCCTTCCGGCGACCCCGGCGCAACCCCACCTATCTTCGATTCATTCAGCATTCCAAGCCCCTTTCTCTTGACACGGTTTTACCCCAAATTCGTGTCCAAAAAAATCGGGGCCGGGGCACTCGCAGCACAGCTCGAAGCAATCAAGGCGGAAGCCGAACAGGCAAAAAACCGCCTGATCGAGCTGTTGGGCGCCGGAAAGAGGATGGAAGGCGGCGGGGTGTCCCTGGTGCGCACCACCAGGGCCGGCAACGTGGATTACCAATCCGTGCTGCAGGACCTCATGCCTGGCAAGTCCAAGGATGAGATCGCGGAGTTCTGCAGTAGATACCGCAAGGAAGGAACCGAGACGTTTACGGTCCGCATTGCGAAATGAGCTAAGGCTGTCAAACCACCTGCGTTATGCGCGGGTGGTTTTTCTTTTTCTTTGACGGATATGCGCTTCGTTTATATTCTCTTCCCGTCGCGCCCAATAACAAGATAACTCTTGGTTCTCGCAATGCCGGTCATGCGTAGCTGGCCGCGCTCGGAAAGATACTCCAGCCAGCGCACCACGCCGCGCTTGCCCTTGACCGGCACCCACTCGTTCTCGAAGCGGTCGATGTAACCGCCGCGCGGGCCAACGGCGAGCGAATCCAGCGCCACGCCTTTCGGCATGGCAAAACGATAGTCCCCGGTCAGAGGCAACGCCAGGTAGTCCTTGCCCGTAGCCTTGGATACCTCCAATTTACCGTTTTGCGTGGGCAGCGCGCCCTCGCCATTCTTCTTGGCGGCGACGGAGCCGTACACGGCTTCTTTCACCGCATTCTTAGCCGCGACCTCCACCGCCTTTTCAGCTTCCTTGCCAAAAATCCACTCCACAGTGTTGTAAGTAATGTTGGAGGCTGCCATAAAGACCAGCAGGACAGCAATTGCTTTTGCATTGTTCACTACAAGCAACATTCGCATCAACTCCACAACAAATACGCGACAGTAATATTACGCACGCATCTCCCTACGAGCCATAAGCACATCATCGAGCGTGATACTCATGGCCTCGCCACGCATCACGCTATTGGCCGCCGCGGTGTTCAAGGCGGCATCAAGGATGCCCTTCACCACGCTCGGGGACAAGCCTTCGAGCGCGGCAGCCACGTCCGCAGACCAGGCATCCACGCCACCTTGGATCGCCTCTGGTCGCTTTTTCGCCCAGTCGCGCACCATGTTGGTCAGCACGGCGAGGCTGGGCACAGGAAGCATGATCTTCGTCGGGAAACGACGGTTCACGGCATCATCCAGGCTATCGATGTGGTTGGTCGCCAGCATCCACACCACGTCGTGCAGCGGCTCGCCGGCGCCGTCGATGGTGGCCAGCAGATCGTTGGTGTGCAGCCTCATGCCGGACATGCTGCGGTCGCCGAGGATGTCATCCGCCTCGTCAATGAAGACGATGGCCGGGCGCAAATCCGAAGCCTTGCGGCGGATCTCGCGCAGCTTGTTGGTGTCGGACAGGATCTCCTTGCCGCTGGTGGCGATGAACGCCCACCCGGACGCCTTGGCGATCGCCTGCACCATCGCGGTTTTACCCGTTCCAGGAGGGCCGTAGAAGATCACATTATTGGGCCTGCCGCCGATCGCCAAGATGTCGTCGGACTTCTCGAACGTGCTCGCCAGCTTCGCGAGGCGCTCTTTCAGAGCGTCATCGAAATACAGGTCGGACAGGCTCAAGGCAGTCTCCGGCACGCCAGCCGCATTGCCCTGCACGTCGCGCAGGCCGCGCATGAACTCCGCCATGCCCACCGTGCTAGAAACGCTGTAGCCGGCGGCCCGGCTGGTAGCCTCCTGAATGCGCGGCACGTTGAAGCCCGCCCAGCGACGCGCCAGGCGATCAAGCACCTCCGGGTCGACGGTCTTGCCCGCCTTCTTCAGCGCGTTCAGGATCAGTCCCTTGCGCGCCTCGAAGTCCGGCACCGTGACCTCGATGTGGAAGTCGAAACGGCCCTCGCGGATCGCGGCGGGGTCAACCCGGTCTTTGTAGTTGGTCGCAGCCACCAGCAGCACACGACCGACACGCAGCTTCTCGACCGAAGACAGGAAGGAGCCGACGACCTTGGCCTCTTCCGAGTCGCCGCGATCGATGCGGCTGCGGTCGGGGAAGATGGCTTCCACTTCGTCAAGGAACAGCACGCACGGCGCCTGACACAGCGCGGAGTCGATGATGTGCTGCAGTTGCTCGGTCGTCTGGTTGACCCAACGCGACGCCATGCTGCCGACATTGACCTTCATGATCTTCAGACCGATCTCACCGGCCAGGGCTTCGGCGAACGCCGTCTTGCCAGTACCGGGTTCGCCGTACAGGAAGATGCCGTTCTTGCCATTCTTCTTGCCGTTGTTGTTCCATGCCTTGGCGGCTTTGGAGAGTTTGGCCTTCAGTTCCTCTTGGCCCGCCAGGTCGGCGAAGGTGAGCTTGGGCTTCAGGGCTTCGGTGTCGCGGGTAGCTAGCGACCGTTGCTCTGCTCGCTGCGCAGGATTGAGCTTGAAAAGCTTGAAACTGACCCCGAAGCCGAAGTCTTCCTTGATCGAGCCGTCAACGCCATTGTGAACTTCCATGATTGCACGGTAAACGGAAATATAGATCGCCCAGGCAAGGTTGGTGACCAGCAGAAGCGCCAGAACGTAATAGGTGCCAAGGGCCACAGGCGTCCACCCAGGAGTTTCGTTCGGGTTGTACAGGGCAAACTCGCCGGCATGCTTCACGAAGATGTCGTGCGGCACCGCCTCGGCATAGAACGGGTAGATGTCCCAGGCCACCCACACAGGCACGACAGACACAAACAGCCACGCAAACCGGCTCAGGTAGCTCTGCGCGTACTTGGACTGCGCCATCAGAACGTACGTCACGTTGGCAACGCCCATGCTCAGGGCGACCAAGGACCCCCCGGCGGTCTGGAGATCCGACCCGATAAGGTACACGACGCCGAGCAGGATAAAAGTAAGAACAGCCGCGATCCAGGTCGAGGATTGCTGCACCGCGCTGGAACGAAGATATTCGAGCGCCTCCATCTCACTCACCTCTCATCGGGAAAAACATTAAGGCGATGTACGCCACCACAACCCCAAAGGGGATGTCAAGCCACGCCCAACCAACCGGCTGAAGCACAAAGGCGGTAAGGGTCTTGGCGAACACAATAGCAAAGACAACCAGCGCAAGCAGGCCGATGCCCATTGAAGCAAGCGCCTTGAGTTTGGTGAGCATGAGAACGGGCGCCAGCAGAAAAGCCAGCTCACGCAACAAAAAAACCTTCATTTTTCAACTCCTGTAGACAGCCATTCCTTCACATCACGCACGAGCCACAACAGACGCTTGCCATTCCCGCGCTGAACGGGGGCCGGCAGGCTCTCCGGCTTACGCGACAAGCGCGCATGAAGCGATCTCGTCTTGATCTTCAATATCCGCGCAAACTCATCCGCGCCGATGGTATCCAGGTCGTTGGCTGATGTGTTCATGGTTGTTAGCATACACCCTGATCGACCTCGACGCGGAAGGTGGTATCGTTGCCATCACGGTGGAGCATGCCAGTGTTCGGGCCGATATGCCGCACTTCTCCTTTGAACAAATCGCCGCATAGTCGCATCGGCCTCGTCGACCAATAGGCCGTGCACTTCGACTTCGACACCCCCATCGACCGCGCCGGCACCCACGCGGTCAAGTACGAGCTGCGCCGGTCAAAGTTCGGCCGCGACGACGTGCTGCCCCTGTGGGTGGCGGACATGGACTTCGCCGCCCCGGCGTGCGTCCAGGAGGCCCTGGCGGCGCGCGCGTCGCACCCGCTCTATGGCTACACCGTCACGCCGCCCGAGGCGCTGGCGGCCATCGCCGACTGGCAGCGCGCGCGCCACGGCTGGCAGGTCGCGCCGGACTGGATCCTGGTCGGGCCGGGTCTGCTGCCGCTGCTGGCGGTCGTGATCGAGATTCTCACCCGGCCGGGCGAGGCGTTGGCCGTGCCCACGCCGGTCTACAACCCCCTGTTCGAGGGCCCCGGGCGGCTCGGTCGGCGAGTGATCCGGCTGCCGCTCAAGCAGTCGGCGGCGGGCCAGCGCATGGACCTCGCTGCCTGGGAGGCCGCCATGACGCGCGATGCGCGGCTTTTCCTGCTGTGCAGCCCGCACAACCCCGGCGGGCGCGTGTGGCGGCGCGACGAGCTGGAACGGCTGGGCGAATTCTGCCTGCGCCACGATCTCACCATCGTCAGCGACGAGATCCATGCCGACCTCACCTATCCCGGGCACAGCCACCTGCCCATCGCGAGCCTCACGCCGGCGCTGGCGGCGCGCACCGTGACCCTCAACTCGCCGGGCAAGACCTTCAACATCGCCGGGCTCAACACCGCCTATGCCATCGTCGCCGACCCCACCCTACGCGACCGGCTGCACGCCGGCATGCAGGCGCACTATTTCGAGGGTGCCAACCTGATGGGGTTGACGGCCATGCTGGCAGCCTACCGCGCGGGGGCGCCGTGGCGCGCGGCACTGATGGACTATCTCACCGGCAACCTCGACCTCGCCCTCGACGCCCTGGCGCCCCTGGCACCCCGCGTCCAGTGTCACCGGCCGGAAGCGACCTATCTCATGTGGCTGGACTGCCGCGGCCTCGGCTCGTCCGACCAGCGACTTGCGCAGCGGCTGATCGACGCCGGCCTGGGGCTCACACCCGGCAGCCAATTCGGCCCCGAGGGCAGCGGCTTCATGCGTCTCAACTTCGCCCTGCCGCGCCAGCGGCTCGCCGAGGCGCTCCAAAGGCTGACAGCGGCACTGCGGGACTGAACTCGAGGCCATGTACCGCGCTGAATCGGCCAAGGGTTGACTTCATGCCCTGGCTGGGGGTTAGATTGCCCCCCTATTGTCGGGAGCATGCCGTGACCGAACTCACCCCTGAAGAACGCGCCCACCTCAACGCCCGCATCCTGGCCCTGGAGACCGAGCACCGGGACCTGGACAAGGCCATCGAACACCTCATCAACACCGGCTACCCGGACGAGCTGAGTCTGAAGCGGCTGAAAAAGCGCAAGCTGACCATCAAGGACGAGATCGCCCAGCTCAAGATGGCCATGATGCCGGACATGCCGGCCTGACCCAGCCCCGGCGCAGCCTATTCGTTCTCCGAGTAGGGGAAACGCACGTGGCCGTAGCGCACCGCCAGCACCGCCAAGGCCAGCAAGAGAATGGCGCCGGAGACGGCAATCAGGTGCATCAGCTCCATGTTCTTGATGTCCAGCACGATGTAGCGGGCGAGCGCCACGATGGCGATGTAGATGGGGAAACGCACCGGCAGCTTGCCCGACCGGTAGTAGACCCCGACCATGGCCAGGATCTCCAGATAGAGGAACATGAGCAGCAGGTCGGCCAGCGTCACCACGCCGTTGGTGATCATGACGTCGACCTCGTGGATGCCGGCGAAGATGGTGGCGATGACGATCACCAGCAGGCCCAGTTGCTCGATGAGGTGCAGGACGGTGAGGGCGATCTTCGAGGTGGGCAGGTGGTCCATGCGGGCTCGGTCGTCAGGCGGACAGCGCTTTGTAGGCCGACCAGGGTGGAACGTCAACCCGGCCGCGCGCGGGCCGTGCGTGGTGCATTAGTTCTGCAGCTCAACAGGCATGGTAAACATCAACAGGCCATAGTCACGCTCGTACTTGTCCTGCACGTGCGCGACGATACGGGCGCAAAGTTCGGCCTCACCGATGACCTCGAGGCGGATGTTGCTGCCCTCCGACCAGCGCCCGGTGCGCACGCCGTGGCTGCCGCGCCCACGTGTGTCGCTCACCGTGTAGCCTTTGGCGCCCAGGGCCATGATCTCCTCGATCAGGGTGTCTTCCAAGATCGCCTCGGTCAAGATGGTCAACAGCAGCATTTTCTGAGCACTCATGGTTCAGACGGCTCCATGGATCGCGCGGGCCATCCAGAGATAGATCGGCAGGCCCAGAAAGATATTGAAGGGAAAGGTCATACCCAATGAGGCGCCAATGGACAGCGCCGGGTTGGCCTCGGGCACGGCGATGCGCATGGCCGCGGGTGCGGCGATGTAGGACGCGCTGGCATAGAGGGTGCCGAGCAGAAAGGTGCCACCGACCGAAAGCCCCAGCATCCAGCCGGTGACCGTGCCCAGCGCGGCGGAGGCGATGGGCATCAACACGGCGAAGGCGGACAGAAACAGCCCGTATTCGCGCAGCGCGGCGATGCGCAGCGACGCCACCAGGCCCATCTCGAGCAGAAAGATGGCCAGCACGCCCTTGAACAGGTCGAAAAACAGCTTGTCCAGCGGCTTGATGCCCTGTGGTCCGGCGATATAGCCGATGATGAGGCCGCCGACCAACAGATAGATGCTTTTACCGAAAAAGACCTCATGCAGGAGCTTACCCCAATTGACCTTGCCCACGCCCATGCGGGCCAGGATGACACAGATGACCAGGGCCGGCATCTCCAGCAGGACCAGGAAGACGATGAGATAGCCTTCGTAGTCGATCATCTCGTGTCCGAGCAGGGTAATGCCCACCGAAAAGGTGACCACGCTGACCGAGCCGTAGTGAGCGGCGATGGAGGCCGCGTCTGCCCGGCTCAGGCGCCCGAGGTAACGCAGGACGGGGAAGGCGATGAACGGGATCAAGCTGGCCACGGCGACGACGACCAGCCCCTTGCCGATCAGGTCGCCGAGGGGATACTTGGCCAACTCCACCCCGCCCTTGAGGCCGATGGCGAGCAGGATATAGATGGACATCGCCTCATAGATGCTGCCGGGGATCTTGAGGTCGGACCTGAGCAGCCCGGCCAGCACACCCAATACGAAGAACAGAACGACCGGCTCGAAGCTCATGGCGTTTCTCTCTCGGCGCGACCGAATCCAGTGCCCGCATGGAGGCGGTGACCTGCCCTCCCCCCGGCTATCTCATTCTTCATCGTCCAACTCTGGGTTCCAGCCATGCCCGCGCGCGCGCCGCATGGCCCAGTCGTAGAGCTCGGCATGGCGCGCCTGCAGATCGGGCGGCAGGCGGCTGGGCAGGTTGCCGTACTGGTCCCACTGCCGGTTGACCTGCTCCATGAGCTGCTGCATGCGCTGCAGGTCCCAGCCGGCGCAGTCCTCCTCGCGGGGGATCAGGCCGAACAGCCAGGCATCGAGCACCACCCGGCCCAGACCGGTGATGCCATGGCTGTCGTGCTCGAAACCCGGATAAACCTTGCGCGTGCCTGTACTCATTCCGTCCACCTGCGCAGATAGGCATCCATGACATCGATGACCGCCTGCGCCTTGATCACCAGACCCAGGTCGATCATCTCCGAGCCCATGACCATGGAGGTGTTGTTCGCCGGCACCGGCACCGGCACCAGGTGGTTGGCCTCCTCGCGGAAGAACACCGCGGCCACCACGCCGGCGAAGAGGAACTTGCGCCCGGCGGCCTGGCTCGGGCGCAGGGTGTCTGGCTGGTAGACGAACACCGGGCTGCCGCTGGAGCCGGGATACACCGCCGCGTCGATGAGGAATTCCGGCCGGCCCTCGAAGTCCAGGGCGATGGGCGTGGCGGTGGTGCCGCGGCGCAGGATGGGCATCAGGTTGACCTGGTCCCACACGCCGCTGGGGTAGCCGACGAAGAGCACTTCCTCCAGGGCGTCCAGGGCGCGCAGCTGGGCCGCGTCCGGGGCGAGCCGGCTGTCGATGACATGGTAGTAGAGCTCCACCCCCTGCTCCCGCGCCGCCTGCTCCAGCGGCCGCATGGGGATGATGGCCAGATCGACCTCGGGGTCCGGGTGCATGAACCAGGCCTGCGGAAAGTCCTCGATGTTGAGCTGGAAACGCTGACCCAGGGCGGGCTGGCCGTTCTTCTTCTGGGTGAACACCAGGCCGCCGCGGCGCACGCCGTCCACCAGGTGGCGGTTGGTGACGATGAAGGTCGTCGTGCCGCGGGCATGGGGGTGCGCGACCACGAACGCGGTGCCCGAGCCCTCGCTGCCGTCCTCCAGGACCGTATCGACGCGGATGGTGTTGAACAGCAGCTTTTTGGTGATGGAGTTGATTTCCATGGCGTATGCCCGCACGGACGTCCAGGGGGCATCGGAACCGGACGCCCCAGCCCTCGACGCAGCCTGATAGTATAACCCTATTCGCGACCTCGCCTCACGTCATGTTCTCGCAACGCGCCAGCATCGCCACCGCCCTGCGCCGCTTCCAACTGGAAGGACGCATGCTCTGCTACAGCAGCTTCACCCCCAGGCTGTACAACTGGTGCCTCGCACTGGGCTTCACCCCGGGCAAGATCATGCCCTCGCGCGCCTTCTGCTCGGACGAGAGCCAAGGCTTTCCCATCATCCTCATCACCAAGCACTTCGGGGCCTTTCCCTTCAACCACGGACGCGTGGGCGGCATCGTCTCCGTCGACCGGCACGGCCCCTACGCGGAGCACGGCCAGGATCTGGTGCTGGTCCAGGCCAGCCACGTCGGCTACGACCCGGCCACCGGCGAGTTCGGGGTCTATCGGCGGCTGCACACCGAGCACGGCGACAACACCTGCTCCTGCGGCAAGATCGGCCTCATCCTGGCCGGCTACCGCAAGGACTACCACTACGCCCGCGACAACATCCGCCTGTTGCGCCACGCCGGCCAGCCCGCCGTCCTGATCGACAACCAGCTGCTGTCGCGGGGGCGGACCCAGGGCCTGTTCCTGGTCATGGAGAATCTGATCGAGGGCGCCGAGGGGCGCAACCTGCCGCCCCCGCTGGACGCACGCAGCACGGGCGTGGTCTATGCCGCCGCCCGCCGCCTCGTCGCGCGCATCGGCGAGCAGGCCTGGCCGGCCGTGGGCAGTGTGGCCATCGGCACGCAACTGCTGGCCGAAGACTTTTTCTTCCAGCGCGACTGGAGCGGCACCGATCTGTCGCAGAACCAGTTGGAGCGCAATCTGATCAACCCCATGCCGTGGATCCTCACCTCCCGGCACCCCCTGCTGACCGCGGCCTGCGCCAACACCATGGTGGAATATGACCGCACCTACCACAGCCTGGCGCAGGCTGGCGCCATGCAGGGGAAGAACCTCCTCTTCCTGGCCGGCGTCAACATCGACATCTCGCCCTCCCACGGCGAGACCTTCCCCCTCACCAAGTTCGTGCCCTGGGCCGCCTATGTGCAGCGGGCCGACGGCACACGCGAGCTGTTGGAACAGGCGGAGGTGTACGCGCGGCTCAACGCCCACTCGAGCGAAAACCCGGCGCAGGTCAGCCTCGACCAGCCCATCGAGGCCATGGCCGGACAGCGCGAGGTCCAGGTGCGCCTCTGACGCGGCCGTTGGCGCCGCGGGCGCGTGCGCCGCGGCGGATCAGCGTGCCACCCAGGTGGCGAGGGCGTCGAAATCGCCCGGTCCGTGCCCATCGGCGCCGTGGCCGAAGGGGATGACCTCCCGCCCGAGCCAGCGGCGCAGGTCCGCCGCGTTGTCGAGCAGGGGGTCGCCCGGCGCGACGACCCGGTTGAGCACCACGCCGGCGAGCACGAGCCCGCGCCGTTCGATCGCCTCGGCCGTGACCAGGACCTGATGGATGGCCCCGAGGCGGTCGGCGGCGACGAGCAGCACGGGCAGCCGCAAGGCGCGGGCGAGATCGGCGTTGAGGCCGTCGGCGGCGATCGGCGAGAGAAAGCCGCCCGCCCCTTCGACGAGCAGGAAGTCGCCCGGCTCGACCCCCTCGCGACAGACGGCGATGAGATCGGCCAGGCCGTAGCCGACCCCCTCCAGCCGGGCCGCCCGCTCGGGCGAGAGGGCGGCGTGCAGGCGGTAGCGGCAGATGCGCGCCAGGGGCTCGGCTTCACCGAGGCAGGCCCGGTAGGCGGCGGCATCCGCCGGCAGGCATTCGCCATCGACGAGGGCGCAGCCCGACTCCACCGGCTTGCGCGCCCGCACGCGCCAGCCCCGGCCCTGCAGCCAGGCCGCGAGTCGCGTCCCGACATAGGTCTTGCCCACGCCGGTGTCGGTGCCGGTGATGAAAAGGCCGCGCCCGCTCATGACGAGGTCGGATCGGCCATCGGCCGGCGCAGGCGCAGCCAGCGGTAGGCCCAGTACGCCCCCAGCGCGGCCAGCCCGTGCTTGAGGGTGTGGCCGGAGACGAGGCCGGTCCACTCCAGGATGGCACGGTCGAGCCATTCCGCCAGCAGGGCGGCGGCGTAGAAGGCGAACACCACGGGTACGTCCGCGCTGCGGCTGTAGCGCGGCGGGGTGCGCCAGACGAGGAGCAGGATGAGCAGCACGGGCCAGAACTGCACATAGCCCCAGGCGCGCAGGTCGCCGCGCCCGGCCAGTTCGCTCGCGTACCAGTACAGCACCGCCGCCGCGCCCAGGGCCTGCAGCCAGGGCAGGGTCATGAGGCCCAGGCGCGGGCCGAGGCGCTCGCCCAGGTGGATGGCGAGCCAGGCCATGAAGACCACGCTCATCGCCAGGCGATCGACCATCAGGCCGGCGTTGTCCGGCGCCAGGTGATACCAGGCCGAGGCCGGGCCGAGGAGGACGAGGCCGAGGAAAAAGACGGACCAGGGCACGCGCTCGCGCGGGTCGAGGAACAGGGGGGCGCGCGTCCCGGCGAGGCGGATCACCCCCAGCAGCCCGACCAGGCTGAAGGCGAGGTTGGAGGCGACATCGGCGAAATTGGGCACGCCCAGCCAGGCCCGCCGGTCGGCGAAGTCGTGATACTCGGGCCACTGGGCGACGGGCGGGACGAACAGGGCCACGGCGGCGGCGACAGTCAGGCTCAGGCCGAGCGTCCAGCCGCAGGGACGGCTGCACAGGCCGGCCCGCGCGGGAGGTCCCGCCGACGTCAGGGATTGCATAGGTCGCAGCGCTCCGGATCGGCGCGGGCCTCGCCCGGTAAGGGGCGGGTCTCGCGGTGGGGACACTTGAGACAGGCCCAGACCTCGGCGCGCGGCTCGCGG
Organism: Hydrogenophilales bacterium; assembly: GCA_037445185.1. Lineage (GTDB taxonomy): Bacteria > Pseudomonadota > Gammaproteobacteria > Burkholderiales > Thiobacillaceae > JANWZL01. The sequence continues at coordinate 10,946 of JBBIKZ010000054.1, forward strand.
GTGGGGGCGCCGCAGTCGGCACAGGGCAATCCCGGGATGCGCTCCGACAGCGCGTAGCCCGGCGTGCCGCAGGCGGGGCAGCGCGACAGCAGGCGGGCGGCCAGGTCTGCGGCGGCCTGCGCAATCATGGCCATGCGCGTGGGGTTGGCATGGGCGCGCAAATCGCTCTCCAGGAACACAGCACCGCTGACCGACTGTGCCCGCGCCCAGCGCCAGGCCGCCTCGAGCCCGGCCCAATCGGCGATGCCCTTGCGCAGGCGGGGATCGTCCTCGCCCTCGGGCCGCACTACCAGCTGGTGCTCGGGAAAGCCGGCCGCGCGGGCGAAGGCCTCGACCCCGGCCCAGTCCGTCACCCGGCGATGGTGATGGCACGCCCGGCCGTGGGCGCGGCCGACGACCTCCAGCCCCGTCTCCGCATCGATGAAGACCAGGATTTCCCAGTTCCAGGGAAAGAGCCCCGTGAGCGAGTCGGGGCCGAAGGCCCCCTCGCTGCCCAGGCCCAGGGGCGAGCCGGACAGCTCCATGCCGATGCGCGCCTTGCGTCGGGCGGCCTCGAGCTGGGTGCCGGCGCGGAGGATGTCGCGGGTGAAGGTGCCGAGCCGGTCGGTGTCGAAGCCTGCCACCCGCTCCACGCGGCAGCCCAGCGCGGGCTCCAGCGCGGGGGCGATCACCCGTTCCTTGCCGTGCTGTGTCAGCAGGGCGAGGCGGCGGCCGGCATAGGGCCGCTCTGCGTCCATTGGGGCGGGTGCGGCGGGGGCCGGCACGGCGTCCATGTCTCAACGCTGCATGAAGAGCAGGGCCAGGGCCACCGCCGCCACGACGGCCCAGCCCAGGCGGTCGACATAGCGGTGCAGCATCGCCTCCATGCGCGCGCCGCCCCAGCGCATGGGCCCCGCCACGAGATAGAAGCGCGCGCCGCGGCCAATCAGCGAGGCGAGCGCAAAGGGCACGAGCGCCATGGACAGCACCCCGACGGCGATGGTGAACACCTTGTAAGGGATGGGCGAGAAGCCGGCGACGAACACCGCCCAGAAGCCGTAGCGGCCGAACCACTCCACCGCCTGCTGGTAGCCCTGCCAGTACCTTGGCCGCGCCGCGAGCCAAGGCTGGATGAGGTCGAAGGCGAAGTGGCCGATGGCGTAGCCGAACAGCCCGCCCGCCACCGAGGCAGCCGTGGTGATCAGGGCCAGGCGCCAGGCGCGCTCGGGCCGGGCGAGCGCCATCGGCGCCAGCATGACGTCCGGCGGGACCGGGGAAAAGGAGGACTCGGCGAAGGACAGGCCGCCCAGATACCAGGGCGCCCGGGGGTGGCGCGACCAGGTCATGACGCGCCGGTAGAGGGGGAAGAAGATGCGCAAGGCTCAGCCCCCTCTGACCAGGGCCATGACCTTGGCGGCATCGAGGCCGCGTGCGGTCTCCTCGATCTGCGGCAGGTAGTTCGCCTGCATCGCCTTGGCCGGCCCGAGCAGTTCCTGGAAGGTCTGCCTGAGCAGCGCGGCGCTCATCTGCCGGCCGCCGGCGTAATAGCGCTTGGCGACCTGGCCCAGGGCATAGGTGGTGGCGAAGGAGAAGGCCATGCCGGTGGCCACCCCGCCCAGCTTGCCCAGGGTCTTGCCGCCGGCCTTACCGAGGAGCCCCGCGAGCAGCTTGCGGCCGAACTGCTCCAGGTACTGCGAGGTGAGGCCGACGCCGGCGGTGGCCAGGAATTCGCGGATATGGCCCTGGTCGAGCGTCACCCCGTGCGCCTTGCCGATGCCGTAGACCATCTTGATCTGCAGCGGGATGATGGCGACCGAGGCCCAGGACTGCGGCAGCAGCTCCAGGGCGCCGTTGAGGATGGCGTAGTTGAGTATGCTGCGGTCCAGCTCCGCCTCGGACACGTTGGGCAAGGCCGCCACCACCGGGCCGGCCGCCGGCGTCGAGGCGGTCGCGGCGGGGGCGGCCGCGGTGAGGCGGACGATGTCCTCCACCTCCGCCTCGTACCGCGCGGCCTCGCCCGGGGCGATGCCGAGCGCCGCCTCGAGTTCGTCGAGAAAACGCCGCTCGGCCGCGTTGGTCGCGCCGTCGGCGTCGCACACCCCCACCGCCATCTCGTAGGCGAGCAAACGGTGTTCAGGCTCGGTCAGGCCCCGCACGGCCTCCTCCAGGCTCAGGCGCTTGAGCAGGACGTCCTGATAGAGCCGGGTGAGGTCGGGCCTGCCCGCCTCGCCGGCGAGCGATTCGGCCATGCCGCGGATGTGTTCGCGCTCGCGCTCGTCCTTGGCACCGTCGGCGAAGGCGGCGAAAAGGGCGATGGCGAGCAGGCTGCGCTGTTGTTCCGTATTCATCCTCGTGTTCCGTGGAGGGTGGTCGACACCCGATGAGATCGCAGCGTCGGCGGGCGGTTCACATGCGCTGCCCACACCCGGGCGGCGATGACGACACGCAAGACGATACCGGGAAACACAGCGGGAAGGCACTGCATCACGTCTGGGGCTGACGCTCGATCAACATGGCATCGCCGTAGCTGTAGAAACGATAGCGGCCCGCCACCGCATGGGCATAGGCCGCGCGCATGAGCGCCACGCCGCCGAAGGCATAGACCAGCATGAGCAGGGTCGAGCGCGGCAGGTGGAAGTTGGTGATGAGCCGGTCCACCACGCGGAAGCGGTAGCCCGGGGTGATGTAGAGATCGGTCTCCCCCGTCCCGGCATCGAGCCGCCCCTCGGCATCGGCCGCCGCCTCCAGGGTGCGCAGGCTGGTGGTACCCACCGCCAGGACGCGCCCGCCCCGCGCCCGGGTGGCCTCGACGGCGGCCACCGTCTCGGGTGGCACCGCGTACCATTCGCTGTGCATGCGGTGGGCGCGGATGTCCTCCACCCGCACCGGCTGAAAGGTGCCGGCGCCCACGTGCAGGGTCACGCGCGCCGTCTCCACGCCGGCGGCGCGCAGCCGCTCGAGCATGGCCGCGTCGAAGTGCAGGCCCGCGGTGGGGGCCGCCACCGAGCCGGGCTCGCGCGCATAGACCGTCTGGTAGCGCGCCTCGTCCTCCTGCGCTGCAGTCCGCTCGATATAGGGGGGGAGGGGCACTTCGCCATGGGCGTCGAGCCAGTCCAGCACGCTGCGTGCAGGGTCGAAAGAGAGCCGAAAAAATTCGCCTTCCCGTCCCTCCACGCGCGCCTCGATGGCGTCGGCGAGGATGAGGCGGGTGCCCGGTCTGGGCTTCTTGCTCACGCGCAGATGCACCAGGGCCTCGTGCGCGCCGAGGATGCGCTCGATGAGCACCTCCACCCTGCCGCCGCTCGCCTTCTGCCCGCGCAGGCGGGCCTTGATCACCCGGCTGTCGTTGAACACCAGCAAGTCCCCCGCCCGCATGAGTTGCGGCAGGTCGGCGAAGCGGCGGTCGTCGAGGCGGCCGGTGGGTGCGTCCACATGCAGCAGGCGGCTGCTGCCGCGTTCCGGCAGGGGGTGCAGCGCGATGAGCTCCCGGGGCAGGTGGTAGTCGAATTCGCTGATGTGCATGGCTTGCGGCTGCGCGCCCTTCAGTCGGTCTTGCGCCGGCGTTTCGCGGCCGTCGCCGGGCCGAGCGCGGACTGCGGCTGCGCGCCGAACTGCCGGATGAAGGCGCGGAACTGCCGCGCCACCGGCAGCTCACCCTTGGCGCTGAGAAAGACGAGGCACCAGTGGCCGCGGATGGGCAGCCCCTCGACGTCGAGCACGCGGATCTCCGCGCCGAAGTGCAGACCGGACAGCATGGTGCGCGAGACGAGGGAGACCCCCACGCCGGTGGCGACGGCCTGCTCGATGGCGAAGTCGCTGCCCAGTTCCATGCGCGGCTTGACGCGGATGCCGTGCTGGGCGAGGAAACGTTCGATGGTCATGCGGGTGCCCGAGCCCGCCTCCGGCTGCAGGAAGGGCTCGGCGCAGAGCTCCGCCAGGGTGATGGGCCTGCGGCGGCGGGCGAGGGGGGGTGGTGACGCGCCGCGATGGCCACCAGTTCGTTGGGCATGAAGGGCTCCACGCTCAGGTCGGCACCCTCGGGCGGCACGCTGAAGATGTAGCGGTCGTCCAGGTTGTCGCGCATGCGCTGCAGCAGCACGTCGCGCTGGGTCACGCTGAGGGAGGGCTCGATGGCCGGGTGCTGCTGCAGGAAATGGCCCAGGATGCGCGGGGCGAAGAACTTGGCCGAGGTCACCACGCCCAGGCGCAGCCGGCCGCCCTCCAGCCCCTTGAGGGCCTGCAGGCGGGCCTGCATCTGCTCCAGGCCGTCGAGCATCGCGCGCGCGCCCTGCGGCACGATCTCCCCTGCCTCGGTCAGGTAGCGCTTCTTGCGGATGGTGTAGAACAGCGAGCTGCAACAGCGGGCTGCCGACGATGTCCTGCAGCTGCGCCATCTGCATGGACACCGTGGGCTGGGTCAGATTCAGCTCACGCGCGACCTGGCTGAAATAACCGCAGCGAGCGTGGCGCTCGATGACCTGGCGCTGGCGCAGGGTGGGGTGGGCCATGGGTTATCTATGGAACCGCTGAACAAATGCCATTCCAAGCGAGTAAGTTGCCTAAATTGTGGTGGCGCTCATTTTTTAGGCAGGGAGTGATCGAAAAATGACCTGTTTCTGGTCGAAAAAGGTCGATTTCGAGGCGTTTCCCCTGCATTTTTCGAATTCAGGACGCACTTTGGGTATCGACCGCCAACAACCACCGGCGAGCCAGGACCAGATTGGCCAGGCCGAACAGGGTCAGCAACTGCGCCGTGTTCTTGGCCAGTCCGCGGTAGCGGGTCTTGCGGTGGCGGAAC
>JBBIKZ010000055.1:0-15712 GCA_037445185.1 Hydrogenophilales bacterium
GTCCGTCTCATCAGGCACCTCCTTCTGCACCTAATGAAACCGGACAAATCTCGTGCTACAAGTCCGGACAGATTATTTGCTCTCTACAGCTCTCTAGTCTGCCTTGTGACGAACACCGCCATCCTGTTAAAATTACAGCTTCCCTTCTAGGGACAAATACGCACACCCGCCCCAGTTAAGGTGTCTGCCGGCCAGGCCGGGGATTCTAGGCGGGTGGAGGCTCAACCTTAACCTGACGGAGCGATTCGATGAGTGTCACCATGCGCCAGATGCTGGAGGCCGGCGTGCATTTCGGCCACCAGACCCGCTACTGGAATCCCAAGATGGCCCCTTACATCTTCGGCCATCGCAACAAGATCCACATCGTCAACCTGGAGAAGACCCTCCCCCTGTTCGAAGAGGCGGCCAAATATACCCGTCAGCTGGCGAGCAACAAGGGGACCATCCTGTTCGTCGGCACCAAGCGCCAGGCGCGCGAAATCATCGCCGAAGAGGCCACCCGCTGCGGCATGCCCTACGTGTCGCACCGCTGGCTGGGTGGCATGTTGACCAATTTCAAGACCGTCAAGCAGTCGGTCAAGCGCATGAAGGACGTGGAGGCCCAGCTCGCCGAGGGCGCTCGCGAGAGCATGTCGAAGAAGGAGATCCTGCATCTGCAGCGCGAGTACGACAATCTGGCGCGCAGCCTGGGCGGGATCAAGGACATGGCCAGCCTACCCGACGCGCTGTTCGTGGTCGATGTCGGTTATCAGAAGATCGCCGTCACCGAGGCCAGCAAGCTGGGCATCCCGGTCATCGGTGTGGTCGACACCAACAACTCGCCCGAAGGGGTGGACTACATCATTCCCGGCAACGATGACTCCAGCCGCGCCATCCGCCTGTACGCCCGCGGCCTGGCCGATGCCATCCTGGAGGGCAAGGCCCAGGTCATCGAGGAGATGGTGAGCGCCGCCCAGGAGGACGAGTACGTCGAGGTGGAGGAAGGCACGGTCACGGGCGAGCGCGAATAAGCGTTCGCGTCAGGTCCGTTTTCGCATTCAGTGACGCCCCGCCACGGGGCGTTTTTACGACTTCAGGCCGCAGCGGGCGCGAAACCGGCTGTGGCCGGCAATGATTCAGGAGATGAAAGATGGCTGAAATCACCGCATCCATGGTCAAGGAGCTGCGCGAACGCACCGACGCCCCCATGATGGACTGCAAGAAGGCGCTCAACGAGGCGGGCGGCGACATGCAGAAGGCCGAGGAGATCCTGCGCGTCAAGTTCGGTGCCAAGGCGGCCAAGAGCGCCGGCCGCATCGCCGCCGAGGGCATCGTCGGCATCCACATCACCCCGGACGGCAAGACCGGCGCCATCATCGAGGTCAATTGCGAGACCGACTTCGTGGCCAAGAACGACGACTTCCGTGCCCTGGTCGGTACCCTGGCGGAGATGGTGGTGAGCCGGAACCCGGCCGATGTGGCCGCGTTGTCCGCCATGAAGATCGGCGACAAGACCGTCGAGGAGGTCAGGACCGAACTGGTGGGCAAGATCGGCGAGAACATGTCCATCCGCCGTTTCGTGCGCGTCGCGGCCCAGGGCAGGCTCGCGAGCTATGTGCACGGCGGCGCCAAGATCGGCGTGCTGGTGGACGTGACCGGCGACGAGACCCTGGCGCGGGACATCGCCATGCACATCGCCGCCGCCAAGCCCAAGGCCCTGGACGCCTCCGGCGTGCCGCAGGAGCTCATCGAGGCCGAACGCCGCGTGGCCGCCCAGAAGGCCGCGGAATCCGGCAAGCCGGCCAACATCGTCGAGAAGATGGTGGAAGGCGCGGTGCAGAAGTACCTGAAGGAGGTCACCCTGCTCTCCCAGCCCTTCGTCAAGGACGACAAGCTCACCGTGGGCGAGCTGCTCGAGGCCAAGGGCGCGCAGGTGCACGGCTTCACCCTCTATGTCGTGGGCGAGGGCATCGAGAAGAAGGTGAGCGACTTCGCCGCCGAGGTGGCGGCCGCCGCCAAGGTCTGACGCGTCCATCATGACTGCGCCGATCTACAACCGCATCCTCCTCAAGCTCTCCGGCGAGGCCCTCATGGGGCCGGACCCCTTCGGCTATCATGCCGAGACCCTCCAGGGCATCGTCGGGCAGATCGACGAGGTGGCCGGCCTGGGGGTGCAGATCGGCATCGTGGTGGGGGGCGGCAACCTGTTCCGCGGCGCCACCGGGGCGCTCGCCGGGATGGAACGCGCCACGGCCGATGCCATGGGCATGCTGGCCACGGTGATGAACGCCCTGGCGCTCAAGGACGCCCTGATGATGGCTGGCATCCCCGCCCACGTGCAGACGGCCGTCACCATCGCCCATGTGGGCGAGGCCTTCGAGCGCGATGCCGCCATCCGGCACATGGAGGCGGGCCGGGTGGTGATCTTCGGCGGCGGCACGGGCAACCCCTTCTTCACCACGGATACCGCGGCCGCCCTGCGTGCCGCCGAGATCGGCGCCGAGATCCTGCTCAAGGCCACCAAGGTCGACGGCGTCTACACCGCCGATCCCAAAAAGGACCCTGCGGCCACCCGCTACGAGCGGCTCAGCTTCGACGAGGCCATCGCCCGCAACCTGGGCGTGCTCGACACCGCCGCCTTCGCCCTCTGCCGTGACCAGAAGCTGCCGCTGCAGGTGTTTTCCATCTTCAAGCCGGGTGCGCTTAGGCGGGTGGTGACCGGCCAGCCCGAGGGCACCCGGGTCAGCCCGTGAACTGGAGGTCTGCATGATCAGCGACATCAAGAAATCCGCCGAAGAGAAGATGCGCAAGTCCATCGAGGCCCTGAAGACGGAATTCTCGAAGGTGCGCACCGGCCGGGCGCATGCCGGCATCCTCGATCATGTCAAGGTCGACTATTACGGCAGCACGGTGCCGGTGAGCCAGGTGGCCAACGTCTCCGTGCTCGACCCGCACACCCTGGGTGTCACGCCCTGGGAAAAGAAGATGGGCCCGGTCATCGAGAAGGCGATCCGGGACTCCGACCTGGGGCTCAACCCCGCCTCCGTCGGCGATCTCGTGCGCGTGCCCATTCCCGCGATGACCGAGGAACGACGCAGGGAACTCGTGAAGGTGGTGCGCGGCGAGGCGGAAGGGGCCAAGGTGGCGGTGCGCAACATCCGCCGCGACGCCATCGCCCACCTGAAGGAGCTGCTCAAGAACCACGAGATCGGCGAGGACGAGGAGCGCCGCGCCCAGGACGAGGTGCAGAAGCTGACCGACCGTTACATCGCCGACATCGACAAGCTGCTGGCGGAAAAGGAAAAGGACCTGATGGCGGTCTGACCCGAGCCAGGCACGCGCCTCCATGACCTTCAAGGGATTCTTCAGCAGCACCACCGCTATCCCTGAGGTATCGGCGGTCCCGCGTCACATTGCCGTGATCATGGACGGCAATGGCCGCTGGGCCAAACAACACAAGCTGCCGCGCGTGGCCGGGCACACGCGCGGCGTGGGTCGGGTCAACGAGATCGTCGAGGCCTGTGTGCGGTTGGGGGTGGGGCACCTCACCCTGTTCGCCTTCAGCTCGGAGAACTGGCGCCGCCCCGCGGACGAGGTGAGCAAGCTCATGGAGCTGTTCGTCCAGGCCCTCGAACGGGAAGTGGCGAGCATGCACCGGCATGGCATAAGGTTGCGCATCATCGGCGACAAGACGCGCTTCCACGCCCGACTGCAGCACCTGATCCGGGAGGCGGAAGCGCTCACCGGTGGCAACGGGCGCATGACCCTCACCGTGGCGGCGAATTACGGCGGGCGCTGGGACATCCTGCAGGCCGTCAACACCTGGCTCAAGGACCACGCCGGGACCGGGGTGATCACCGAGGAGGCGCTCACCCCCTATCTGTCCATGGCCGACGCCCCCGAGCCGGACCTCTTCATCCGCACCGGCGGGGAGCAGCGTATCAGCAATTTCCTGCTCTGGCAGCTGGCCTACACGGAGCTGTATTTCACCCCTACCCTCTGGCCCGATTTCGATGCGGGCGAGCTGGACCGGGCGATCGCCTGGTACAGGCAGCGCGAGCGGCGCTTTGGACGCACGAGCGAGCAGCTCCAGGCCGGCTAGCGGCCTCAGGCGCCGCATCCTCACCGCTGCGGCGCTGATCGGTGGCCTGCTGGTCGCCCTCTACGGCGCACCCGCAGCACTCTGGGCCGTGCTCATGGTGGCCATCGTCACCGCCGCCGCCTGGGAGTGGGGCCGCCTGATGCGGCTGGCCGGCACGAGCCGCCATCTCTATACCGGCGCCACCGCGCTGGCCAGTGCGACGATGGTGGCCCTGGGGTGGCAGGACGTCGCCTGGGTCTATCTGCCCGCTGTCGCCTTCTGGGTCATCGTCGCCCCCTTCTGGTTGCGCCGGGGCCTCGATGTGCGGCATCGGGCGGTCCTGGGGGCGCTGGGCTGGCTGCTCCTGTTGCCCGCCCCGCTGGCCATGATCCGCCTGCGCGCCGACGGGCCGGAGCTTTTGCTCGCGGTGCTGGGAATGGTGGTGGTGGCGGACAGCGCCGCCTATTTCGCCGGTCGCCGCTACGGTCGCCACAAGCTGGCGCCGGTCATCAGTCCGGGCAAGACCTGGGAGGGGCTGCTGGGCGCCTGGCTGGCGGTCTCGCTCTATGCCGTGATGCTCCATTTCCTCTGGCCCGTCACCTGCGGTATCGCCTGCCTGCCCCTGTCCCTGGCCGCGTTCTGGGCCCTGTTCGCGCTCTCCGTGCTGGGGGACCTGTTCGAGAGCTGGATGAAGCGCCAGGCCGGAGTGAAGGACAGCGGCGCACTGCTGCCTGGCCATGGCGGCGTGCTCGATCGTATCGACAGCCAGATCGCCGTCCTGCCCGCTGTCGCCCTGTTTTGGATGTGGCTGCGATAAGTGGGGGGAAGCAGCATGAAGTGTCAAAATGGCGCCCTGCCCCCTTCCCTCTCCCCCCTCGATAGCCCCCTGTCTCCATCATGATCCGACGCAACCTGACCATCCTCGGTGCCACCGGCACCATCGGCATGAACACCCTGGACGTGGTGGCCATGCACCCGGACAAGTTCCGGGTGGTGGCGCTGACCGGGCAGAACCAGGTGGAGCGCCTGGCCACGCAATGCCGGCAGTTCAAGCCCCTGTATGCCGTCGTCCTGGAGGAGGCGCGGGCGCGGGAATTGCGTCATCTGCTGGCCGATACGGAGACCGAGGTGCTGTGCGGCGAGCGCGCCCTGGAGGAGGTCGCCAGCCTGCCCGAGGTCGACACGGTGATGGCCGCCATCGTCGGCGCGGCCGGCCTCAAGCCGGCGCTGGCCGCTGCGCGGGCCGGCAAGCGCATCCTGCTGGCGAACAAGGAGACGCTGGTCATGGCCGGCGGCTTCTTCATGCAGGCCGTACGCCACGGCGGGGCGACCCTACTGCCCATAGACAGCGAGCACAACGCCGTCTTCCAGTGCATGCCCGAGCCCTACACGGGTGACCTGGCCAGCCATGGCGTGCGCCGCATCCTGCTCACCGCCTCGGGCGGCCCCTTTCGCACCCGCCCCCTCGACACCCTGGCGGCCGTCAGCCCCGAGGAGGCCGTGGCACACCCCAACTGGGTCATGGGCCGCAAGATCTCGGTGGATTCGGCCACCATGATGAACAAGGGGCTGGAGGTCATCGAGGCGCACTGGCTGTTCAATGCCCGGCCGGATCAGATCGAGGTCGTCATCCACCCGCAGAGCATCGTGCATTCCATGGTCGAGTATCGCGACGGCTCGGTGCTGGCCCAGTTGTCCCACCCGGACATGCGCACCCCCATCGCCCATGCCCTGGCCTATCCGGACCGCATCGAGGCGGGGGTGTCCTGGCTGGATCTCACCCGCGTGGGCCAGCTCAGCTTCGAGGCACCGGACACGCGCCGCTTCCCCTGCCTGGCCCTCGCCTACCAGGCCCTGGCGGCCGAAGGGGCCGCCCCCACCGTGCTCAATGCGGCCAACGAGGTGGCGGTGGCGGCCTTCCTCGCGTATCGCATCCCCTACCCGGCCATCGCCGAGACGATCGGCCATTGTCTGGAACATTTCGCCGCGCGCACGGTGGCGGAACTTGACGACCTAATCGCCATCGATCAGGAAGCGCGACGCGTTGCCGAGGCCCACATCGCCCATCGACCATGACCACCCTGCTCGCCTTCGTCTTCACCCTGGCCGTGCTGATCGTGGTGCACGAGTACGGGCACTACGCCGTCGCCCGCCTGTGTGGCGTGCGCGTGTTGCGCTTCTCGGTCGGCTTCGGCCGCGTCCTGCTGAGCCGGCGTGACCGCAGTGGCACGGAATGGGCCCTGTCCGCCTTCCCGCTGGGTGGCTATGTCAAGATGCTGGATGAGCGGGAGGGCGACGTCCCGGTCGAGGCGCTGCCCTATGCCTTCAACCGCCAGGGGGTCTGGAAACGCATCGCCATCGTCGCCGCCGGCCCGGCGGCCAACCTGCTGCTGGCCATCTTGCTCTATTGGTTTCTTTATGCGACGGGCGTGCCCGCCCTGAAACCCATCCTGGGCGAGCCGCGGCCCGGCACACCCGCCGCCGCGGCCGGTTTCACGAGCGGCGAGGAGGTGACCCGCATCCATGGTGAGCGGGTGGAGAGCTGGCAGGACCTACACCTGCAATTGCTGCGGCATGGTCTCGGCACGGGCAGCGTCGAGATGGAAACGCGCGACGCGGCCGGCCACATCGCCTTCCGCCGGCTCGACCTGTCCGGCGTGGACCGGGCCGCCTTCGAGAAGGATCCGCTCGGCCAGCTGGGCCTGAGCCGCTACACCCCTCCCATCGCGCCGGTGATCGGCGAGTTGCAGCCCGGCGGTGTGGCCCGGCGCGCCGGGCTCGCCAGCGGTGACGTGATCACCGCGGTCAACGGCGAGGCGGTGTCACGCTGGGAGGAGGTGGTCCAGGCGATCCGAACCCATCCGGGCGTCCCCTTGACCTTGGAATTGCGACGGGAGGGCCGCACCCTGTCGGTGACGTTGACGCCGGAGCGGGTGAACCAGGGTGGCCAGACCATAGGCCGCATCGGCGCCGGTCCGCGTCTGGACGCGGCGGCATTCCAGGCGCTGCAGACCGATGTGCGCTATCCCCTCCTCCCCGCCCTGTGGCGCGCGGTGCAGAAGACCTGGGAGCTGGCCACCTTCACCCTGGAGATGCTGGGGCGCATGATCATCGGCCAGGCCTCCCTGCAGAACCTCTCCGGACCCATCACCATCGCCGATTATGCCGGGCAGAGCGCCAGCGCCGGCCTGGTGCCCTTCGTCACCTTTCTCGCCCTGATCAGCATCAGTCTGGGCGTGCTCAACCTGCTGCCGGTGCCCATACTGGATGGGGGGCATTTACTGTATTATTCCGCCGAATTGGTCACCGGCCGGCCCGTGTCGGAGCGCATCCAGGAGATTGGGCAGCGTGTCGGCGTCTTCCTGATCGTCTTCCTGATGTTCTTGGCCTTATATAACGACCTGTTCAGGCTCTTCTCCCGCTGATTCGATGAGAATAAGAACACTGCCGCTCGTCCTTGCCCTCGTCGCCAGTCAAGCGCACGCCTTCGAACCCTTTCAGGTCAGGGACATCCGGGTCGAGGGCATCCAGCGGACCGAGGCCGGCACCGTTTTCAGCTATCTGCCGGTCAAGGTCGGCGACACCCTGAACCCGGACCGCGCCGCTGCCGCGCTGAAGGCCCTCTATGCCACCGGTTTCTTCAAGGATGTGCGGCTGGAGGTGGACAACGGCGTGCTCATCGTCTTCGTCGAGGAGCGCCCCGCCATCGCCCAGATCGGTTTCACCGGCATGAAGGAGTTCCCCAAGGATGACATCCTCAAGAGCCTCAAGGAACTGGGGCTCGCCGAAGGGCGCATCATGGACCAGGCGCTGCTGGACAAGGCGGCGCAGGAGCTCAAGCGCCAGTATTTCAACCGCGGCATGTACGCCACCGAGGTCAACGTTCGACTCTCCCCTTTGGAGCGCAACCGCACGGCGATCACCTTCGAGGTCAGCGAGGGCGAGGTGGCCAAGATCCGCGGCATCAACATCATTGGCGCCACGGCTTTCAGCGAGAAAGAACTGCTCAAGCTGTTCACCCTCACCACACCGGGGTGGCTGACCTGGTTCACCAAGAACGATCAGTACTCGCGGCAGAAACTGTCGGCGGACCTCGAGGCCCTGCGCAGCCACTACCAGAATCGGGGCTACCTGGAATTCGCCATCGAATCGACCCAGGTCGCCATCACGCCGGACAAGAAGGACATCTACATCACCATCAACATCAAGGAGGGCGAACGCTACAAGGTGTCCGAGGTCAAGTTCGCCGGCAACCTGCCCATGCCCGAGGCAGAACTGAGGGGTCTGGTGAGCCTCAAGGCGAGCGACTTCTTCTCGCGCGAACAGCTGAACGAATCGATCAGTCGCATCGGCGACCGCCTTGGCAATGACGGTTACGCCTTCGCCAACGTGAATGCCGCACCCGAGCTGGACAAAGACAGACGCGAGGTCGGCCTGACCCTGCTCCTGGACCCCGGTCGCAAGGTCTATGTCAGGCGCATCAACATCAGCGGCAACACCCGCACGCGCGACGAGGTGATCCGTCGCGAGTTGAGACAGCTCGAGGGCAGCCTCTACGCCGCCGACAAGATCAAGCGCTCCAAGGAACGCATCGAACGCCTCGGCTACTTCAGCGACATCAATCTGGAAACCCCAGTCGTCCCCGAGGCCACCGATCAGGTCGACCTCGACCTGTCCGTGACCGAGCGGGCCACCGGCAACCTGATGCTGGGTGCCGGGTTTTCCAGTTCCGAGGGACTGGTCCTGTCGGCGTCGGTCTCGCAGAACAACCTCTTCGGCACCGGCAACCGGCTCGCCGCCCAGATCAACAGCGGCAGCGTCAACACCGTCTATGCCCTGTCCTTCACCAACCCCTATTTCACCAAGGACGGCGTCAGCCTGGGCTACGACCTGTATCGGCGGGACGTGGACACCGGCACCCTGGACGCGGTCTCCGAGTACAGCACCTCCACCCTCGGCGCCGGCCTGCGTCTGGGTTTACCGCTGACCGAGCTGGATGCCCTGCAGCTCGGGGCCGCCCTGGAGCGCTACGCGCTCAGCCTCACCGGCCAGAGCCCCAATCGATACAAGCAGTTCGCCATCGCCTTCGGCGGCAACGCGAGCGGTGTGACCACCGACTCCCTGAGGTTGGACCTCGGCTGGGCGCGTGACAGCCGGGACAGCCTGCTCTACCCCACCCAAGGCACGCTGCACCGGGTGTACGGCGAGGTGGGCACGCCGGTGGGCGATTTGAAATACTACAAGCTGTCGTATCAATACCAGTGGTGGAAACCGCTCGCGCCCGGCTGGAGCCTCATGCTCAACGGCGAGATCGGCTGGGGCGGCGGCTACGGCGGCAAGCCCCTGCCCTTCTTCCGCAACTACTTCGCCGGCGGCATAGGCTCGGTGCGCGGTTTCGATTCGGGTACGCTGGGGCCGCAGGATCTGGACAGTGCCGGCAACCCCTTCTCCCTCGGCGGCGACAAGCGACTCGTCGGCAATGCCGAGCTCTACTTTCCGGTGCCCGGCGCCGGCAAGGACAAGAGCCTGCGCCTGAGCGCCTTCATCGATGCCGGCGGCGTGTGGGGTCCGGGCGACCACAAGGGACGCTACGAAAAGCTCTCCTTGAGCGAGCTGCGCTATTCTGGTGGTGTAGCGGTGACCTGGTATTCGCCCTTCGGCCCGATCAAGCTGTCGCTCGCCGCCCCCTTCAAGACCCAGCCTGATGACAAGAGGCAGACCTTCCAGTTCCAGCTGGGCAACGTATTCTGAGGACCTGACATGAAAGCGATGTTGTACGTCTTCCTGTTCGCGCTTCTCGGCACCGGCTCGGTCTGGGCCAACGACGTCAAGATCGGCTTCGTCAACACCGATCGCATCTTCCGCGAGTCGCAACTGGCCATCCGTGCCCAGAAGAAGCTCGAACGGGAATTCTCCGCCCGCGAACAGGAGATCCAGAAGCAGATCAAGCAGGCCAGGGATCTACAGGCCTTCATCGAAAAGGAGGGCCTGACCTTGTCCGAGGCCGACCGGGCCAAGCGCGAACGGGATCTCGCCAACCTCAACCGCGACATCCAGCGCGCGCAGCGGGAGTTCCGCGAGGACCTCAACCAGCGCAAGAACGAGGAATTCGCGGCGGTGCACGAACGGGCGCGCAAGGCCATCTTCGAGCTGGCGGAAAAAGAGAAGTTCGATCTGATCCTGGAGAACGTGGTCTACGCCAGCAACCGGGTGGACATCACCGACCGCGTCATCAAGGCGTTGGATCGCTGAGCGGCCCATGTCCGTGAGCGGTTTGACCGTGGCGGAACTGCAGGCCCGCCTGGGGGGGGTCATCCAGGGTGACCCATCCGTGCGGCTCGTCGGCGCCGCCTCCCTGCAGCGGGCGGGGACGGATCAACTTGGTTTTGCCCTGGGCAAGAAGCAGCTGGAGGCGGCGCGGGCATCTGCTGCCGGGGCGCTGATCATCGGCCCCGAGCTGGCGGATGCCCTCCCCGGCCGCACCTGCCTCGTCGCGGCGCATCCGCATGCCACCTTCGCCCGTGCCCTCGCCCTGCTCTATCCCCCCGCTGCCGCCGAACCAGGTGTCCACCCCAGCGCCAGCGTGCACGCGAGTGCGCGCATCGGCGCCGGGGTCAGCATCGGGCCCGGATGTGTGATCGGGGCGGACGTGACGATCGGTGAGCGCTGTCGGCTGGGCCCCCATTGCGTGCTGGGCGAGGGCGTCAGGCTGGGCGCGGATTGCCTGTTGCATGCCCATGTCACCGTCTGCCATGGCTGCCTGCTGGGCGAGCGCGTCATCCTGCACCCCGGCTGCGTCATCGGCTCGGACGGCTTCGGCAATGCCCTAGAAGACGGTCGCTGGGTCAAGATCCCGCAGATCGGCCGGGTGGTGATCGGCGACGACACCGAGATCGGCGCCAACACCACGATAGACCGCGGCACCCTGGACGATACCGTGATCGGCAGCGGGGTGCGCATCGACAACCTGGTGCAGATCGCGCACAACTGTGTCATCGGTGACCACACCGCCATTGCCGGCTGCGCCGGCATCGCCGGCTCGACCAAGATCGGCCGCCACTGCATGATCGGCGGTGCGGCCATGATCCTGGGGCACATCGAGATCGGCGACCATGTCACCGTCTCCGGCGCCTCCTTCATCGGCAAGTCCATACGCCAGCCCGGCGTCTACACCTCCACCCAGCCGCACATGCCGCACGCGGAATGGTTGCGCAACGCCGCGCAGCTTCGCCACCTGGACGAGATGCGCGAGCGCATCCGTGCTCTGGAGCGCCGTCTCGACGCGCTGCAAACCGCCGCCTCGCGCTGACGGATCACTCACTTGCAACACGCATCGCCGATAATGGCGCGTCCCGCCTGAGCCCATAACCGATACCTGACCCGCCATGGACATCACCGAGATCATGCGGCACCTGCCGCACCGTTACCCGCTGCTGTTGGTGGACCGCGTCCTGGAGCTCGTGCCGGGCGAGTCCGTCACCGCCATCAAGAACGTCACCATCAACGAGCCCTTCTTCCCCGGGCACTTTCCCCATCACCCCATCATGCCCGGCGTGCTCATCATCGAGGCGCTCGCCCAGGCGGCCGGCTTGCTGGCCTTCGCGTCCTCGGGCAAGGAGGCGGGCGCCGACTCGGTCATCTACTTCGTCGGTATCGACAACGCCCGCTTCAAGCGCCCGGTCCTGCCGGGCGACCAGTTGCGCCTCGAGGCCCGCATCACCCGCCACACACGCGGCATCTGGAAATTCGACGCCAGGGCCCGCGTGGATGGTCAGACGGCCTGCGAGGCCGAGCTCATGTGCACCCTCAGGGATCTCGCCTGAGGCGGTTGGGGGCGATCGTGTGCCGGGCATGCTCACTCCCCACCGTGCGGGTTCAGTCCTGACCGTGGCGCATCGGACCACGCCACTCGCATGATCCACCCAACGCCCATCGTGCATCCCGGCGCCCGGATCGGGCGCAACGTCCGCATCGGCGCCTACAGCCTGATCGGCGAACACGTCGAGATCGGCGACGATTGCGAGATCGGCCCTCACGCCGTGATCACCGGCCACACCCGCATCGGACGCGGCAACCGCATCTTCCAGTTCGTCAGCCTCGGCGATGTGCCGCAGGACAAGAAGTACGCGGGCGAGCCGACCCGGCTGGAGATCGGCGACGGCAACACCATCCGCGAGTTCTGCACCTTCAATACCGGCACCGTGCAGGGTCTTGGCGTCACCCGCATCGGGCACCACAACTGGATCATGGCCTACGTGCACATCGCGCACGACTGTGTGGTCGGCAACCATACCATCTTCGCCAACAACGCCACCCTGGCCGGCCATGTCGTCGTCGGCGATTACGCCATCCTGGGCGGTTTCACCGGCGTGCACCAGTTCTGCCGCATTGGCGCCCATGTCATCACCGGCATCGCCTCGGTGGTGCGCCAGGACATCCCCCCCTATATCACCGCCGCCGGCAACCCGGCCGTGCCCCACGGCATCAACAGCGAGGGTCTCAAACGTCGTGGATTCAGCGCGGACACACTCAGCGCGCTCAAGCGTGCCTACAAGCTGCTCTACCGCTCTGGCCTGAGTCTGGCGGAGGCCCGCCTGGCCATCGAGGCAGAGGCGCAGACGCATCCCGAGCTCAACCTGCTGGCCGACTTCCTGGCCGTCCCGGGACGGGGCATCATCCGGTGATGGGTGCGCGGCTATGGGGCAGGGTCTCCCTCCCTGCCGCCGGATCTGCAGCGGCTGCGGCTACTCTCTCTTCTTCCCCCTATGGCCGACCGGTTGCCATTGTCGCCGGCGAGGCCTCGGGGGACCAGCTCGGCAGCCTGCTCATCAGGTCCGTGCACGACGCCGGTCTGCCCGCGCGCTTCTATGGCATCGCCGGCCCGCGCATGCAGGCGGCGGGGGCCACCAGCCTGTACGACATGCAGACCCTATCGGTGCGCGGCTACGTCGAGGCCTTGTCCGGTCTGCACCGCATTCTGGCGATCCGGCGGGACTTGAAGCGCAGGCTGCTCGCCTCACCGCCGCGGCTGTTCATCGGGGTGGATGCACCCGACTTCAATCTCGCCTTGGAGGCGGACCTCAAGCGCGCAGGCATCCCCACCGTGCAGTTCGTCGCACCGACGGTCTGGGCCTGGCGCGCGAGCCGCATCGAACAGGTGCGCAAGGCCGTCTCCCATCTGCTGCTGATCTTCCCCTTCGAGGAGGAGATCTATCGTCAGGCCGGCATCCCCGCCACCTATGTCGGTCACCCCCTCGCCCACGCCCTGCCGCCGCCCGATCGTCCGGCTGCCCGCGACAAGCTCGCCCTGTCGCCACAGGCGCAGTACGTGGCCCTCCTTCCCGGCAGCCGGCAGAGCGAATTGAGGCTGCTCGGGCGACTATTCGTCGAGACGGCCAGGCACGTCCATGCCGAACGTCCGGAGGTCGGTTTCCTCGTTCCCCTGATCAGCCGGGAGACCAAACGGCTGTTCGAGCAGGCCCTGCACGAGGCCGGGGCGCAGGCGCTGCCGCTGCGCCTGCTCTTCGGCCATGCCCACGACGCCCTGCAGGCTGCCGATGCGGCCCTGGTGGCCTCGGGCACGGCCACCATGGAGGCCATGCTGCTTGGCTGCCCGCATGTGATTACCTATCGCGTGCCCTGGTTGACCTACCAGATCATGCAGCGGCAGGCCTATCTGCCCTATGTCGGCATGCCCAACATCCTGGCCGGTCGCTTCATCGTACCGGAACTGCTGCAGGCCAAGGCCAGGCCGGAGGCCCTCGCCCAGGCCCTGCTCGACCTGCTCAGCGATGCCCAGGCGCGACGGACCATGCTTGCCGAATTCGATCGCTTGCGCGGTGAGTTGAGGCGGGACACCCCCCGTCTCATCGCCGAGACCCTCGCGCCTTACCTGGCATGAAATAGCCTCCTGCTTCGCTGCCTGCCTCTCCACCCGACGGCAAGTTCGATGGGTTTGTAGCGGCGCGGTGCACCGTGGCGGCAGTGGGTGAGGACGTTGTGGGCTGATACCTGTTCGCGTGGCAAGGTGCTGTTTGGACCGAAACCTGAATCCTGTAACCCGTCCCCTAAAACTCGTCTGCGGCGTTGACGAGGCCGGCCGTGGCCCCCTCGCCGGGCCGGTGTGCGCTGCGGCGGTGATCCTCGATCCCAACCGTCCCATTCCGGGCCTCAAGGACTCGAAAAAGCTCTCCGCCGCCAACCGGGTGCGCCTGGCGGAGGAGATCCGGCACCATGCCCTCGCCTGGTCCGTGGCCTGGGCCAGCGTGGAGGAGATCGACCGACTGAACATCCTCAACGCCAGCCTGCTCGCCATGCAACGGGCCGTGCAGACGCTGGCCGTGCCAGCCGAACTGGCCCTGGTCGACGGCAACCGCTGCCCGGTTTTGACCATACCGGCGCGGGCAATCGTGCGCGGCGACGCACTGGAGCCCTGCATCAGCGCCGCCTCTATCCTCGCCAAGACGGAACGGGATAAAGAAATGCGGCGCCTGGCCGATATCCATCCGCAATACGGCTTCGAACGGCATGCCGGCTATCCCACACCGGAGCACCTGTCGGCCCTGGCGAAGCATGGCCCCTCTGCCCAGCATCGCCTGAGCTTCGCGCCGGTACGCGCAGTCATTGAGAGCAAGGTTTTCGACGACTAGGAGAGTAGAAGAATGTTTGTGATCGTCGGCTGGATCATCGCCTTGGCAGGCATCTTCGGCGGCTATGCAGCGGCGGGCGGGCATCTGGCAGCCCTCTTCCAACCCCTGGAGGTGGTGATGATCGGCGGCGGGGCGCTAGGTGCCTTCGTCGCCGCCAACAGCATGCACACCCTCAAGCACACCATTTCCGCGCTGGTCAGTTGCTTCAAGGGATCGAAATACACGCGCGCCTTCTACATGGAGCTGCTGGCGCTTCTGTTCGAGCTGCTGGCCAAGGTGCGCAAGGAAGGCCTGATGTCGCTCGAGGCCGATGTGGAGGAACCCGACAAGAGCCCCATCTTCAACAAGTACCCGACCATCACCGCCGATCACCACCTGGTGGAATTCATGACCGACTACCTGCGCCTGATGGTGGGGGGCAATCTCAACGCCCTGGAGATCGAGAACCTGATGGACAACGAGATCGAGACCCACCACCACGAGGAGATGCATCCCGCCCACGCCGTGTCCAAGCTTGCCGACGGCCTGCCCGCCTTCGGTATCGTCGCGGCGGTGATGGGGGTGGTGCATACCATGGAGTCGCTGCATCTGCCGCCGAACGAGCTCGGCATCCTGATCGCGCACGCCCTGGTCGGGACCTTCCTCGGCATCCTCATGTCGTACGGCTTCGTCGCGCCGCTCGCCAACGTGCTCGAGACCAAGGCGAACGAATCGACCAAGGTCTACCAGACGGTCAAGGTGGTGCTGCTCGCCTCGCTCAACGGCTTCTCGCCGCAAGTGGCGGTGGAATTCGGTCGCAAGGTGCTCTACTCCACCGAACGCCCCACCTTCCGTGAATTGGAGGAAGACATCAAAGCGAGGAAGGGTAAGTAGGTGTCAGGTGTCAGGTTTCAGGTTTCTGGATTCAGACAAGTATGCGCCCCGCGATGCGGGGCGGAAACCTGACCCGATCACAGACCCCTGAAACCTGGAACCCGAAACCTGGAACCCGAAACCTGGAACC
>JBBIKZ010000056.1:0-15330 GCA_037445185.1 Hydrogenophilales bacterium
CCACACGCACAAACCCGCCTTCGGGCGCGTTCAACTGAGGTTTTTAGGTTGAATCGACGAGAATTATCGAGCCGTGCAGGGCTTGAATCCGCCGTCGCATGCACTATATAGCAAGAGGAAGTGAATTCGCCAACGACACTACGGAGGTGACCATGAGCGAGGAAGTCCGCAAACCCGAACCAGGACAAGCCGTCGAGGTGCGCAAGGCGCAAGGCGGTGAGGTGCAACGGTCCACCCCGTCGCGCTGGATGAGCCCCTTCGAGGAGATGGAACGGCTGATGGAAGAGTTTTCCCCGCGCGGTTGGCTGCGGCGCTGGGAATGGCCCGCGTTTCCGGAGTTTGGCCGGCGTATGGAGCTGCGCATGCCCAAGGTCGACATCATCGACCGTGACGCCGAGGTGGTGGTCAAGGCCGAGATCCCCGGCGTGGACAAGAAGGACCTCGATGTGTCGGTCACCGGCAACAGCGTGACCATCAAGGGCGAGACCCGACGGGAAGAAAAAGAGGAAAGGGGTGACTACTACCGCAACGAGATCGTGCGCGGCAGTTTCGCCCGCACCCTGGCCCTGCCGGCCGAGGTCGATGCCAGCCAGGCCAAGGCCGCGTTCAAGGATGGCATCCTGGAGGTGGTGTTGCCCAAGAAAGCGGAGGCGGTGCGCAGCCGTGTGGTCATCGAGTAGGCGGCTCGGATGCCGTCAGCTCGCCAGGCTGAGAGGCGGGTTCCGCCAGAAGCTGGTACGTATGGGGTAGATAACGGTCTGCGGCGCGCAGCGCGTCAGGTCGCAACATGCGTATGCCGGTATAGCCTGTGCGCGCGAGCAGGTCGATCGCCTCGGCAGAATGAGGCAAGGCGGCGATCGCCTGTAGCAGGCGCTCGCGGTGGCTGGATCGATCATCCACGGCCAAAACGAATGCCGGCACGCTGTGCAAATGGACAACGGGCCTGATTTTGGAGCGAATATCCTCGGGTATCTGATACAGGCCGTGCTGCGTCGTGACGGCAGCGCTCGCTTCACCCGTGAGGAGGGCGTGGATGGCGCTCGCATGGGTACGATAGGTGCCGAGCGTGTAATCGCGCTGCGGTTGCAGGCCGAGGCGAGCCAGATGGTCGAGCACGACCATGACGGTCATGGCGAGAGGGTCGATTACCGCCAGATGCCGTCCTTTCAGGCCCGCTGGCAGGCTAAAGGGCGTGTCTGCCCGGCTGATGAGGATGCTGGCATGATCGGGCTGAAACTGGGCAACGGGGCGAAGCGTGCCGGCGAGCTCACCCAGGCGCGCCAGATGGGCGGGGGTGACCAGGACGTCGAAATCGCCACGCTGGGCGCGCACATGGAAGAGGCGAAAGCTTGGCGCCGTCTCGATGCGCACCTTGAGCCCCGTGTAGGCCTCGAGATGCCGACGCAGCGGCTCATAGCGATCGACCAGCACGCGCACCGTGTGCACGGGCAGGATACCGAGCGACAGGGAGCGTGCTGCATGCACCGCCGGCGTCAACCAGAGTAAGCCAGCGGCGATGAGGCATAGCCAGCGTGCGCGCATGATGGTCAGACGATAGCGGGATGGTCCGCGCGCGGGCGGTCGAGGATGTAACCCTGCACACAGTCGATGCCCATGTCACGCAGCATCTGCAAGGTTATCTCGTCCTCGACGAATTCGGCGATGGTCCGCTTGCCCATGCCGCGGGCCACCTCGGCGATTGCCCGGACGATGGTCTGGTTGTCGCGGTCCTGGTAGAGATTGCGGATGAACATGCCATCGATCTTGATCCAGTGTACCGGCAGATGCTTCAAATAGGCAAAGGAGGAAAAGCCTATGCCGAAGTCATCCAGGGCCACCGCCACCCCGGCATCGTACAAGACCTCGATGAGGCGCTGTGCGTCGGTCAGGTCGGTCACCGCGCTGGTTTCGGTGAGCTCGATGATCAATCGCTGCGGCTCGACTTCGTGCGCCTTCAGGGTTTGCAGGATGAAGGCAGGCAGGGTGGCGTTGCCCAAGGAGCGTGCCGAGATGTTCACGGCCAGGGCGGGTAGCCTGGGCCGCCGAGCGAGCAGACGGACGCATTCGCGCAGCACCCAGCGGTCGATCTCGACGATGCGGCCGCTCTTTTCCGCCACCGGGATGAAGCGCCCGGGCAGGATGAGGTGGTCCGGCACCTCGGCATCGCGCATGCGCACCAGGGCCTCCATGTGGGAGAGCCGATTGTCCGCCAGGCGATAGACGCCCTGGAAATGCAGGGTAAACAGCCCGTCACGCAAGGCGCGGTCGATGCGCTCGTTCCAGGTCAGGTGCGTGACCAGGGACGGCGAGGCATCGGCTTGTGCGTCGTAGATGCGCCAAGCATTCTTGCCAGCCTGCTTGGCCTGATACATGGCGGCATCGGCATGGGCGATCAGGCTCTCGGCATCGGCACCGTGCTCGGGATAGAACGCCACGCCCACGCTGCAGGTCAGGCGTAGAGGGTGGCCATCGAAGCGGTAGGGGATGGCGGAGATGGCGCGTACGATGCGTTCGGCAAGCTGCTCGGTCTGCTCGCGCGTGGTGTGCGCCACCAGGAGCGCGAATTCATCCCCGCCGAGGCGGGCGAGCACCTCGTTGCGCCGCACCATGGTATTCAACTCGCCCGCCAGGCGGATGAGCAGGGCGTCGCCGGCGCGGTGGCCGAAATGGTCGTTGACCGCCTTGAACTCGTCCAGGTCGAAGAACAACAACGCCCCCATGCTTGCGCTGCGCTCGCAGTCGGCCAGTTGGCGATCGAGCTCATGTTCGAAATAGTGCCGGTTGTACAGACCGGTGAGCGAGTCGCGCTCGGCGAGATAAGCGAGCTGGGCGGCGGTCTGGCGCTCGTGCGTGACGTCCTCGTAGATCCAGAGTTGGCCGATGTAACGGTTCTCGCGGTCCCACACCGGATAGCTCACCTGGGTGATGACCCGCCCATCGGCCAGCTCCAGCTCGACGCTGTCCGAGACCTCGTGGGTGTCGAGCACGGCGAGGACGTGGCGCGAGAAGTGATCCGGGCGGGCGAGCAGGCATTCGGTGCGGGGCAGGGCTTCGCTGACGGGCAAACCGATCACGTCTGCCGTCTCGTCCAGCATCCATATGCGCCGGAAGGCGGGGTTGTGATAGAGCACGCGTCCATCCACGCCGACATAGAGCACCCCCAGCTTCATGGCCGAGAGCAGGGCGAGCAGACGGGCATGCTCCGCCTCGGCGGCCTGGGCATAGCGCCGCTGTTCGGCTTGGGCGTGTTCCTGGGTGATCAGCGCCTCGCGCAGACGTGCCTCCGTCTCGGTCAGGGCCCGTACGCGTGCAGCGATCGCCTCGGCCATGTGATTGAAGGCAAGGGCGAGCCGTCCGACCTCATCGCCGGACCGAATGCAGGTCAGCGGTTCGTAGCGCCCCTCACCGACGGCGCTGGCCGCCGTGGTCAGCGTCGTCAGATGGCGGGTGAGCCAGGTGCTCAAGGCGCCGAGCAGTCCGATGCTGAGCAACAGGGCCGCGCCGGCGATGATCAGTCCATACTCGAGCAACTGCGCCTGAGCGTCGAGCAGCGGCTGGGTGGACAGACCGTAGGCGAGGCGGCCGTATTCATGGCCGCCCATACGGATGGGCAGACTCAAGTCCAGCCGACCGGTGCGCGCGGCCGCCGCATCGACGACCCGCATGGGCGTGGGCAGGGTGGCGTCAGGCGGCCATCCGACCTGCGCGAGGGCTCGCCCTTGGTCATCGGTGAGCACGAGGTAAGCGAGCCCATCCCGGCGTTGGCTCGCAGTGAGGATATCGGTCAGGGCGGCGTAGTCGCGCGCCACCAGGGGCGGCGCCAGGGCGGCCTCGAACAGGACGCCGATTTCCTCGATGCGCTGCCGCGTCTGCGCCAGCAGACGCTCTTCGGCCACGCGTAGGCTGATGGCCAGCAGCAACCCGAGCATCAGGATCTCCACCGTCAGGCTCGCCAGCACCAGCTTGCTGCGTAACGACCAGCCTTTGCCTTGGCTCATGCAATCGCCTTGATCAGGACCTTGGAGCGACGCTGCCAGTTGTACATCGCCTGGCGCGGCGCCGGCAGCTCCTCGGGGGAGGCCTGGTTGAAGCCGCGCTCCAGGAACCAGTGCGCGGTGCGGGTGGTGAGCACGAACAGGCGTTTGAGACCGGCCTCGCGCGCCGCCTCCTCCACCGCGGCGAGCAGGGCCTCGCCGCGGCCGCTGCCCTGGTAGTCGGGGTGCACCGCCAGGCAGGCCATCTCGCCCGCCTCGGCCTCGGGGTAAGGGTAGAGGGCGACACAGCCGACGATGCGGCCGTCGAGTTCGTCGACGAAGAAGCGGTCGATCTCCCGCTCCAGCAGCTCGCGCGGGCGGTGCACCAGGATGCCCGCCTGCTCGAGCGGCTCGATGAGCGCCAGGATGCCGCCCACGTCGGCGATGCTGGCCGGACGCAAACTCTCCACCGTCCCGCGCGTGACCATGGTCCCCACCCCCTCATGCGTGAACAGCTCCATGAGCAGGGCGCCATCGACGTCGGCACTGACGAGGTGCACCCGCGCCACCCCCTTGCGACAGGCGCGCACGGCATGCGGCAGGTAAAGCTTGAGGTCGCCCTCTGGCAGCTCGCGCACGATGCGCTGCGCCTGCCGTGCCGTCAGGCGGCTCAACCGCCGCCCTTGGGCATCGACGGTGTCGCCCCGGTCGAGGATGAACACCAGCTTTTCCGCCGCGAGCGCGATGGCCGCCGCCGTGGCCACATCCTCCAGCGTCAGGTTGAACACCTCGCCGGTGGGGGAATAGCCCAGGGGGGAGAGCAGCACGATCTCGCCGGCATCGAGCCGGGCGCGGATGGCCTCGGCGGCCACCTTGCGTACCTCGCCGGTGAACAGCAGATCCACGCCATCCACCACACCGGCCGGCTTAGCGATGACGAAATTGCCGCCGGCCAGGCGGATCTCCGCCCCGGCCATGGGCGTGTTGGGTAGCCCCAGCGAGAGCAGGGTCTCGATCTCGATGCGCACCGTGCCCACCGCCTCCTTGACGCACGCCAAGGCCTCGGTGTCGGTCACGCGCAGCTCGCGCACGTAGCGGATCGCTAGATTGCGGGCGGCGAGCCGCGCCTCCACCTGCGGACGCACCCCGTGCACCAGCACCAGGCGCACCCCCAGGGCGTTGAGCAGGTTCACGTCGTGGATGAGATCGACGAAGTCCGCTCGCTGCATGGCATCGCCGCCGAAGGCGATGACGAAGGTCTTGCCGCGAAAGGCGTGGATATAGGGGGCGGCGGCGCGGAACCAGTCGACGAATTGCATCAGGTTTCGGGTTTCAGGGTACAGAATGAGCGCCGGCGATGCCGGCGCAACAAAATTGCAACTTTAACCTGTAACCCGACACCTGATCACCCATCCCCCCATAGCGCCTGCATCGCCGCCAGGGCGGCCACCGCCGCGGTCTCGGTACGCAGGATGCGCGGCCCCAGACGCAAGGGGAGAAATCCGACAGCCAGCGCCGCCGCCCGCTCGGCGGGCTCGAGGCCGCCCTCGGGACCGGCGAGCAGCAGCACGGGTCGGTCAGGGGCGGGCAGGTCACGCAGGCGCAGCCCCCCCTCCGGGTCGAGCAGGTATTTCACCGCCGTGCGCTGGCGTGTGCCGACGAGCCAGTCGGGGAAGTCGTGGATCTCCCCCACCGCGGGCAGCCGGTTGCGCCCGCACTGCTCGCACGCCGCCATCACCACCCCCTGCCAGTGGGCGCGGCGCCGCTGGCGGCGCCCGGCATCGAGGCGCACCACCGTGCGGCGGGTGAGGAGGGGCTCGATCGCAGCGACCCCGAGCTCGACCGCCTTCTGCAGGGTGTAATCCATGCGTTCCCCGCTGGAGACGCCCTGTGCCAGGATGACCTCGAGCGGAGAGTCGCGATCCACCGTCCGGCATTCCAGTATGCGCACGCAGGCCTCGCGCCCGCCCCGCTCCAGCACGGCCAGGCATTCCCCGCCGTCGCCATCGAACAGGATGAGGCGGTCGCCCACCCGCAGGCGCAGGGCGGCGAGGGCATGGCGGCTGACGGCTTCGGGCAGGGTCGCCGCCTGCCCGGGGGCGAGGGGGATGGGACAGTAGAAGCGGGGGATGGACATGCCGTGCCAGAGGGCGGAGGGTGTTGGTATCATCGGCGCACCGAACCGATGGAGGCAAGCGATGGTGCGCATGGAGACCCCGGTGTGCGATTTCGGCCGCAAGGCGCCGGACTTCGATCTGCCCGGCGTGGACGGCCGCCGCTACACGCTCAAGGATGTGGCCGGCCCCAATGGGCTCGTCGTCATGTTCATCTGCAACCACTGCCCCTACGTGAAGGCGGTCAAGGAGCGCATCGTGCGCGACGTCAACGATCTCAAGCCCTACGGCGTCGGCGCGGTGGCCATCCTGTCCAACGACCCGACCGACTACCCCGAGGACAGCTTCGAGAACATGCGGGTCATCGCCCGCGAATGGCGCCTGCCCATGCCCTATCTGTGGGACGAGACGCAGGAGGTGGCGCGTGCTTACGGCGCGGTGTGCACCCCCGACTTCTTCGGCTACAACGGCCGCCTGGAGCTGCACTACCGCGGGCGCCTGGATGCCTCCACCAAGCAGACCGCCCCCGAGGGCGCCCGCCGCGACCTGTTCGAGGCCATGGTCGAGATCGCCCGCACCGGTCAGGGCCCGCGCCACCAGATCCCCAGTATGGGCTGTTCGATCAAGTGGAAAAACCCCTAGCCTGTCGCACCCGCTGACACGCTCACCCCACCATGTCCCCCCTCCTCGCCCAGGTCATCGCTGCCGCCCGGGAAGTCGGCCGCGAGGAGGTGATGCCGCGCTACCTCAAGGTGGCCCACACCCGCAAGGACGACGGCAGCCTGTTCACCGAGGCGGACATGGCGGCGCAAAGGGGGTTGGAGATGCGGCTCAAGGCCATCGCCCCCTACCCGGTGCTGGGCGAGGAGATGGACGAGGCCACCCACCGCCGGCTTTGGGACGCGGGCGAGGCCGGGCTGTGGTGCGTGGACCCCATCGACGGCACCACCAATTTCGTCAGCGGGCTGCCCTTCTTCGCCCTGTCCATCGCCCTCATGAAAAACGGCCGTTCGGTGCTGGGCGTGGTCTACGACCCCCAGGCCGACGAGTGCTTCTATGCCGAGGCGGGGCAGGGCGCTTATGTGGACGGCGAGCGCCTGCCCATCAAGACGCCGCCGGAGGAACTCAGGCGGGCGATCGCCGGCATCGACTTCAAGCGTCTGCCCCGCGCCCTCGCCGGGCGCCTGGCGGCGGAACACCCCTACAGCTCGCAACGCAACCTGGGGGCGAGCACCCTGGACTGGTGCTATCTCGCCGCCGGCCGCCTGCATGTCTACCTGCACGGCGGGCAGAAGCTGTGGGACTACGCGGCGGGCTGCCTGATCCTGGAGGAGGCCGGCGGGGCCGTGAGCTGCATAGCGGGTGGCGAGGCCTTCTGGTCGGGCAGCCCGTGGACCCGCTCGGTGGTGGCCGCCGTGACGCCGGGTCTACATCGTCAGTGGCAGGCCTGGGTCGATAAATCAAGCGGATGAATTGATAAAAATATTTTTGATTTTTCGCCGCGATCAGCGTTCCCCCCGTCGATCAAGGCAGGCGCGGCCTTCGCGGCGCCTGGCCCGGTATTGCCCGCCCTGGGCCGACTTGCCCAGCCCTGGGGGCTTGTAGATAATTGGGTTCTTTCTGTCCGAAATTCGGGCCGGTCATAGATTTTTTTATCCAGAGGAAAGTTCAGACATGGCAACCCGCACCGACCTCGCCAACGCCATACGCGCCCTCGCCATGGACGCCGTCGAAAAGGCCAAGTCCGGGCATCCGGGCGCACCCATGGGTATGGCGGAAATCGCCGAAGTGCTGTGGAACCACCACCTGCGCCACAATCCGGCCAACCCCAAATGGCCCGGCCGCGACCGCTTCGTGCTCTCCAACGGCCACGGGTCCATGCTGCTCTATGCCCTGCTGCACCTGACCGGCTATGACCTCAGCATGGAGGACATCAAGCAGTTCCGCCAGTTGCATTCCAAGACCCCCGGCCATCCCGAATACGGCTACGCCCCCGGTGTGGAGACCACCACCGGCCCGCTCGGGCAGGGCATCACCAACGCCGTGGGCATGGCCCTGGCCGAGAAGCTGCTCGCGCACCAGTTCAACCGACCCGGCCACGAGATCGTCAACCACCACACCTACATCTTCATGGGCGACGGCTGCATGATGGAGGGCATCTCGCACGAGGCCTGCGCGCTCGCCGGCACCTGGAAGCTCAACAAGCTGATCGCCTTCTGGGACGACAACGGCATCTCCATCGACGGCCACGTCGAGCACTGGTTCACGGAGGACGTCTGCAAGCGCTTCGAGGCCTATGGCTGGAACGTCATCCCCAACGTCGATGGCCACAGCTTCGAAGCCATCGAGGCCGCCATCCAGCAGGCCAAGCAATCGACCGACAAGCCCACCCTCATCCAGTGCAAGACCATCATCGGCAAGGGCTCGCCCAACAAGGCCGGCACGCATGACGTGCACGGCGCGGCGCTGGGCCACGAGGAGGTGGAGGCCACCCGCAAGCACATGGGCTGGAATCACCCGCCCTTCGAGATCCCGCAGGACGTCTACGAGGGCTGGGACGCCAAGACCAAGGGTGAAGGGCTGGAGAGGCTCTGGAACAACAAGTTCGCCGAGTACGAGCGCGCCTACCCGGCCGAGGCGGCCGAGTTCAAGCGCCGCATGGCCGGGGAGCTGCCGGCCAACTGGGCCGAGCACGTCAAGGCCGCCATCGCGGCGGTCAACGCCAAGGGCGAGACGGTGGCCACCCGCAAGGCGAGCCAGATCGCCATCAACGCCCTGGTGCCCGTGCTGCCCGAGTTCGTCGGCGGTTCGGCGGACCTCACCGGCTCCAACCTCACCAACTGGACCGGCTGCCACCCCATCCGCCATGGCCACCCGGGCAACTACATCTCCTATGGCGTGCGCGAGTTCGGCATGGCCGCGATCATGAACGGCATGGCCCTGCACGGGGGGCTGCTGCCCTTCGGCGGCACCTTCCTCATGTTCTCGGAATACTCGCGCAACGCGCTCAGGATGGCGGCGCTGATGAAACAGCGCGTCATCCACGTCTTCACGCACGACTCCATCGGCCTGGGCGAGGACGGCCCCACGCACCAGCCCATCGAGCAGACCGCCACCCTGCGCATGATGCCCAATATGAGCGTGTGGCGTCCCTGCGACACGGTGGAGACCATGGTGGCCTGGGCCAAGGCGGTGGAAAAGCGCGACGGCCCCACCAGCCTGATCCTGTCGCGGCAAAACCTGCCGTTCATCAAGCGCACCGATGCCCAGATCGCGCTCGTCGAGAAGGGCGGCTACGTGCTGTCCGACTGCGAGGGCACGCCCCAGGTGGTGCTCATCGCCACCGGCTCGGAGGTGGAGCTCGCCCTCAAGGCCCAGGAGGCCCTCGAGGCCGAGGGCATCCGGGCGCGAGTGGTGTCCATGCCCTCGACCGACGCCTTCGACCGCCAGGACGCCGCCTACCGCGACAGCGTGCTGCCTCGTGGCGTCAAGCGCGTGGCCATCGAGGCCGGGGTGACCGACGGCTGGTGGAAGTACGTCGGCTGCGACGGCGCCGTGGTGGGCATCAACCGCTTCGGTGAATCGGCCCCGGCCGGCGTGCTGTTCAAGGCGTTCGGCTTCACCGTGGAGAACGTGGTCAACACGGTCAAGGGCGTCCTGTAAGAAATCCCCGGGGGCGTCACGGGCGCCCCTTCGTCTTTCGGTCCATACATCTCAAGGAGAACACCATGACGATCAAAGTCGGCATCAACGGTTTCGGACGCATCGGCCGCATGGCCTTCCGTGCCATCGCCAAGGAGTTTCCGGACATCGAGGTGGTCGCCATCAACGACCTGCTCGAGCCGGACTACCTCGCCTACATGCTGAAGTACGACTCCGTGCACGGGCGTTTCAACGGCGACATCGCCGTCGACGGCAACTACCTGGTCGTCAACGGCAAGAAGATCCGCCTCACCGCCGAGAAGGACCCGGCCAACCTGAAGTGGAACGAGGCGGGCGCCGACATCGTGCTCGAGTGCACCGGCTTCTTCCTCGACGAGGAGTCCTGCCAGGCCCACCTCAAGGCCGGTGCCAAGAAGGTGGTCATGTCCGCCCCGTCCAAGGACAAGACGCCGATGTTCGTCTATGGCGTGAACCACAACAGCTATGCCGGCCAGGCCATCGTCTCGGCCGCCTCCTGCACCACCAACTGCCTCGCCCCCATCGCCAAGGTGCTGCACGACAACTGGGGCATCAAGCGCGGCCTCATGTCCACCGTGCATGCCGCCACGGCGACGCAAAAGACCGTGGACGGCCCGTCCAAGAAGGACTGGCGCGGCGGCCGCGGCATCCTCGAGAACATCATCCCCTCCTCCACCGGTGCGGCCAAGGCCGTGGGCAAGGTGCTGCCCGAGTTGAACGGCAAACTGACCGGCATGGCCTTCCGTGTGCCCACCTCCGACGTGTCCGTGGTCGACCTGACCGTCGAGCTGGAAAAGCCCGCCAAGTACGACGAGATCTGCGCCGCGATGAAAAAGGCCTCGCAGGAGGGCGACATCAGCAAGACCCTCGCCTACACCGACGAGAAGGTGGTCTCCACCGACTTCCGCGGCAACGGCTACTCCTCCATCTTCGACGCGGAGGCCGGCATCGCGCTCGATGACACCTTCGTCAAGGTCGTGGCCTGGTACGACAACGAGTACGGCTATACCTGCAACATGCTGCGCTTCACGCAGCACATCGCCTCCAGGTGACAGGTTTCAGGTTACAGGGTAGGGGACACGCGCGGCCGTAGGCCGCGCGCAATGACTGACGCCTGTAACCTGGCCCCCGTAACCTGATCGATCAGGAATGGGACCGCCCATTCCTTATCGATCAACCAGGAGCAAGCCATGGCCAAATTCCTCCGCATGACCGATCTCGACCTCAAAGGCAAGCGTGTGTTCATCCGCGCCGACTTGAACGTCCCCGTCAAGGACGGCAAGGTCACCTCGGATGCCCGCATCACCGCCTCCATGCCCACCATCGAGCACGCCATGAAGGCGGGCGCGCGGGTGATGGTCACCTCCCACCTGGGCCGCCCCACCGAAGGCGAGTGGAGCGAGGAGGTCTCGCTCAAGCCGGTGGCCGACGTCATGTCCGCCAAGCTGGGCAAACCCGTGCGTCTGATCAAGGACTGGGTGGACGGCGGCTTCGAGGTGGCCGAGGGCGAGGTAGTGCTGCTGGAGAACTGCCGCGTCAACAAAGGCGAGAAGAAGAACGCCGAGGAGACCGCGCGCAAGTATGCCGCCCTGTGCGACGTCTTCGTCATGGACGCCTTCGGCACAGCGCACCGCGCCGAGGCCTCCACCTATGGCATCGCCCAGTACGCCCCAGTGGCCTGCGCCGGCATGCTGGTGACCGAGGAGCTGGAGGCCCTGGACCGCGCGCTCGCCAACCCGGCCCGCCCCATGGTAGCCATCGTCGGCGGCTCCAAGGTCTCGACCAAGCTCACCGTGCTGGAGGCGCTCGCCGAAAAGGTCGATCAGCTGGTGGTCGGCGGCGGCATCGCCAACACCTTCCTCGCCGCCACCGGCAAGAACGTCGGCAAGTCGCTGTGCGAGCCTGATCTCATCCCTACGGCCAAGGGCCTGATGGAAAAGATGAGCGCCCGCGGCGCCAGCATCCCCATCGCGGTGGACGTGGTGGTGGGCAAGCAGTTCGACGCCAATGAGCCGGCGGTGCTGAAGAGCGCTGACGAGGTGGCCGACGACGACATGATCTTCGACATCGGGCCGAAATCCGCCCAGCAGCTGGTGGACATCATCATGCAGGCCGGCACCGTGGTCTGGAACGGCCCGGTCGGCGTGTTCGAGTTCGACCAGTTCGGCGAGGGCACCAAGGCCGTCGCCAAGGCCATCGCCGAGACCAAGGCGTTTACCCTGGCCGGCGGCGGCGACACCATCGCCGCCATCCAGAAATACGACATCTACGACAAGGTGTCCTACATCTCCACCGCCGGTGGCGCCTTCCTCGAATACCTCGAAGGCAAGGTCCTGCCCGCCGTGGACATCCTGGAGAAGCGCGCCGCGGGCTGAACCCTGCGGTCAGGGGCAGGGGCGAGGCGCCTGGCGGCGCGCTCGCCCCGCCCCCCCACCCCTCACCCCTCGCCTACCCATGCTACGCAGAACCAAGATCGTCGCCACCCTCGGCCCGGCCAGCAACGACCCCAAGGTGCTCGACCGGATGATCGAGGCGGGCGTGGACGTGGTGCGCCTGAACTTCTCGCACGGCAGCGCCGAGGCGCACATCCAGAGCGCCGAACTCGTGCGCGCCCTGGCCAAGACGCGCGGCCGTGCCGTCGGCGTGTTGGTCGACCTACAGGGACCCAAGATCCGCATCGGCAAGTTCAAGGACGGCAGCGTGACCCTCAAGGAAGGCGACCGCTTCGTGCTCGACGCCGACTGCAAGCTGGGCGATGCCGGCCGGGTCGGGCTCGACTACCCGGACCTGGTCAACGACGTCTCGCGCGGTGCCACCCTGTTGCTGGACGACGGACGCATCGAGCTGTGGGTCGAGGAGGTCCAGGGCAACCAGGTCATCGCCAGGGTGGTGCGTGGCGGCACGCTGTCCAACAACAAGGGCATCAACCGTAAGGGCGGCGGGCTGTCGGCGGCGGCGCTGACCGACAAGGACATCGAGGACATCAAGACGGCGGCCCAGTTGAAGGCCGACTACCTCGCCGTCTCCTTCCCCCGCTCGGCCGCCGACATCCAGCAGGCGCGCGAGATCCTGCGCGCGGCCGGGGGGCGGGCCTGGATCGTGGCCAAGATCGAGCGGGCCGAGGCGATCGACGCCCTGCCCGACATCCTTAACGCGAGCGACGCCATCATGGTGGCGCGCGGCGACCTGGGCGTGGAGGTGGGCGACGCGGCGGTGCCGGCACTGCAGAAGAAGATGATCCGCATGGCGCGCGAGAAGAACAAGCTGGTCATCACCGCCACGCAGATGATGGAGTCCATGATTGCGAGCCCCATCCCCACCCGCGCCGAGGTCTCCGACGTGGCCAACGCCGTGCTCGACGGCACCGACGCGGTCATGCTCTCGGCCGAGACGGCGGTGGGCAAATATCCCATCGAGGCCATCGCCGCCATGCACCGGGTGTGCATCGAGGCGGAGAAGGAGATGGAGCCGCCCGAATTCCCGGGCCGCATCGTGCGCGAGGGCATCCTGCGCGTGGACGAGGCCATCGCCAAGTCCGCCGCCTTCACGGCGCTACACCTCAACGTCAAGGCCATCGCCGCCATGACCCAGTCGGGCTCGACCGCCCTGTGGGCCTCGCGCATCAGCACCCACGTGCCGATCTACGCCTTGACACCCGAGGTGGAAACCCGTAGAAAAGTCACGCTTTTCCGCGGCGTCTATCCCATCAACTTCAGGCCCTCGAGCCAAGACCGCGACCTGCTCCTGGCCGAGGCGGAGGACGAGTTGCGGCGGCGCGGCGCGGTGCGCAACGGCGACCTGATCCTGCTTACCATCGGTGAGCCCATCGGCAAACCCGGCGGCACCAACACCCTCAAGATCGTTCGCGTCGGCGAGCGGAAAAAGGTTTGATTCACCCAAACTGAACAGGAGATCCAGATGGCCCTCATCACCCTGCGTCAACTGCTGGACCACGCCGCCGAACACGGCTACGGCGTGCCCGCCTTCAACGTCAACAACATGGAACAGATGCACGCCATCATGCAGGCTGCCGACGCCTGCGATGCGCCGGTCATCGTCCAGGCCTCGGCCGGCGCCCGCTCCTATGCCGGCGAGCCTTTCCTGCGCCACCTGATGTATGCCGCCGTCGAGATGTACCCGCACATTCCCATCTGCGTGCACCAGGACCACGGCGCCTCGCCGGCGGTGTGCTTCCGCTCCATCCAGTCCGGCTTCACCTCGGTGATGATGGACGGCTCGCTGCTGGAGGACGCCAAGACCCCGGCCTCCTACGAATACAACGTCAACGTCACCAAACAGGTGGTCGAGTTGGCGCACGCCTGCGGCGTGTCCGTGGAGGGCGAGCTGGGCTGCCTGGGGTCGCTCGAGACCGGCATGGCCGGCGAGGAGGACGGGGTGGGCGCCGAGGGCAAGCTGGACCACTCCATGCTGCTCACCGATCCGGATCAGGCGGCCGACTTCGTCAAGCAGACCAAGGTCGATGCGCTGGCCATCGCCATCGGCACCTCGCACGGCGCCTACAAGTTCACCCGTCCGCCCACCGGCGACATCCTGGCCATCGGCCGCATCAAGGAGATTCACGCGCGCATCCCCAACACCCACCTGGTCATGCACGGCTCCTCTTCGGTACCGCAGGAATGGCTCAAGATCATCAACGAGTATGGCGGCGACATGGGCCAGACCTACGGCGTGCCGGTCGAGGAGATCGTCGAGGGCATCAAGCACGGCGTGCGCAAGGTCAACATCGACACCGATCTCAGGATGGCCTCCACCGGCGCCATCCGCAAGTTCCTGGCCGAGAGCCCGAAGGAGTTCGACCCCCGTAAATTCCTCAAGGCCGCCACCAAGGCGATGAGCGAGATCTGCAAGGCGCGCTACGAGGCCTTCGGCTGCGCCGGCCAGGCGAGCAAGATCAAGCCCATGGGCCTGGAGGCGATGGTCAAGCGCTACAAGTCCGGCGAGCTGGACCCCAAGGTCAACTGACCCGCTCCCCGTCCGGGCGCGAAGGCGGCTGCGGCCGCCTTTTTCATGTCCATCCCGGCATCGGGCCGACCGACGATGGCACGCCCTGTCGGATTTTTTTACACACAGCCCGCCATGCCCGCGCTGCAAAGCAAAAAGACTCGATAAATCAGAGACATGGCTACGATTCCCGGAGTGGCATGATAATTGCAAGATTGTCGACGCGGTGGCATGGTCAACACCGGGTCGCAAGCGTGAAGGCAATCGCCCCGGAGAGATGACCCCGTATTGTCCATAGGCCGTAGGTCTGGTGTAGGTCGGGCTTCAGCCCGACTCCGCCTTGCCGTAAGCTGACCTACGGCGCCTAGATCGGACTGGAGCCGATGTCCGGATGGACGCCACGGCATGGCTGGGTCGTCAGGCAGTCAGCCTGACCCGGGCCGGGCCACCGGGCCGCCCGACTGGTACGATAATCCTAAAAACCTCAGTTGAACGCGCCCGAAGGCGGGTTTGTGCGTGTGGGGGGCAAGGCGCGACGACGCCGCGGGGTCGGCGACTGCGTAGCGCGGAGCAGGGGCCCCGCAGGGGATGCGACCGCG
>JBBIKZ010000057.1:0-14925 GCA_037445185.1 Hydrogenophilales bacterium
TTGAACGGGGTCGGGGTCACGGCCTGGATGACGATGCCCGGATAACGCTCGCCCAGTGTCTTGCGGATGCTGGCCTCGTCGGCCTGCACGGGGAGGAGGAACAGACTCGAGGCGAGGGCGAGCAATCGATGCATGTGGGTCTCCGGTAAGGTGGGAAAGGATGGGGACCCGGCTGCGGCCGGGCACGGCTCAGAGGTTGCAGAAGGTCAGGTCGAAGGGCACGTCTTGCTCGCAGGTGCGCGGCTTTTGCGCCTTGTCCAGGACGATGAAGCGGATGTTGATGGCGTACTTGTTCGCACTGACCTCGGGGGCGCATTGGACCTCGTCACGCAGGGACACACGGACCAGATGCGCGCTGCGACCACCGAGCATGAGCTGGAACTGGCCCTGGCTGGCCTCGTAGTGGCTGACCTGACCGCTCTTGCGCAACAGGTCCAACACCACGTCCACGGCGGTCTTCAACGGCATCAGCGGGGCGAGCCACTGCATCAGGTCATCGCTGCGGTTGGCCAGCGGGCTGTACAGCCAATAGTGATAGCTGGGCAGATCGAAACTGCACACCCCACCGGGGATGCCGGAGCGCCCCTTGATGATCATCAGCCACTCGTTGTCGCGCACGTGCTGGCCGATCTTGCCGGTCATGGCGTAGAGCTCGGCGAGGCTGCGGTTGATGCGGGCGAGCACCCCGTCCAGGCGCGTGACGTCGACCGACGGGTTGTTGCGCAGGAGCTCGATGGCGTTGCGCTGACGCTCCAGTTCCTGGATCAGTTCGGTC
The DNA here is from genome assembly GCA_037445185.1 of Hydrogenophilales bacterium. Taxonomy (GTDB): domain Bacteria; phylum Pseudomonadota; class Gammaproteobacteria; order Burkholderiales; family Thiobacillaceae; genus JANWZL01. The sequence continues at coordinate 776 of JBBIKZ010000057.1, forward strand.
TTCATCTCCGCCCGCGCCATCACGTCCACCAGCTCGAAGATGGCGAGCAAGGCGGCATGATGCGAACGCGCGTCCTGTGCCCGGATGAAGAACAGGGTCTTCTCGAACAGGTCCTCCAGTCGCAGCCAGGTGCGGATGCGCTCGTGCAGAGGATATTCGTAGAGGATCACCGCGTATGACGCCCAAAGGCAGTAGAGGGTTGACAGGTCGGGATTCTGTCAGCATCAACCCTCCCCTGGCAATGAATCCATGCGGGTTTTTGCCAAGATCAGATAGCGGGCGTGGAGGTCCCTGGCCTGGCGCTCGAGTGCGTCCAGGTCGCCGCCGTTGTCCACCACGTCGTCCGCCAGTGCAAGACGCGCTGCACGGCCGGCCTGGGCGGCGAGCATGGCGCGGGCCAGGGGCTCGCCGATGCCATCGCGCTGCATCACCCGGCGTAGCTGCTGCGCCTCGTCGCAGTCGACCACCAACACCCGGTCGACCAGATCGCGGTAGTCCTGCCAGGCTTCCAGCAACAACGGCACCACCAGGACGACGTAAGGCGCGCGAGAGCGGTTGAGCCGCGCGCGCACGCGCGCCAGGATCATCGGGTGCAGGATGACCTCCAGGCGATGGCGCGCCTCGGCATCGGCGAAGATGCGCGCGCGCATGGCGGCGCGATCGAGCCCGCCGTCCGGACCGATAAAGCCGCGGCCGAAGGCGGCGATGATGGCCGGCAGGGCCGCACCCTGCGGCCCGGTCAGGTCGCGCGCGATCCGATCGGTATCCAACACCTCCGCACCCTGGGCGGCGAGGCAGGCGGCGAGCGCGCTCTTGCCGGCGGCGAGCCCCCCGGTCAGACCGACGCAGAAAGGCCGCTGCCGCATGCGCCGACGTTCATGGCCCGAGATAGAGCCGCAGGATGGTCTCGCCCCAGAACAGGGCCACCACGCCACCCAGGGCGAGCCAGGGACCGAAGGGGATGGGGCGCGCCCGATCGTGACCGGCCAGGACGATGAGCACGATGCCGACCACGGCGCCCAGGAGGCTGGAGGCGAGGACGACCAGGGGCAGCATCTGCCACCCCAGCCAGGCCCCGAGGGCCGCCAGCAGCTTGAAGTCCCCGTACCCCATGCCCTCCTTGCCGGTGGTCAGCCTGAAGGCATGGTAGACCAGCCAAAGCGCGAGATAGCCTGCGACCGCGCCGAGCAGGGCATCCTCCAGGGGGACGAAAACGCCCTGCCAGTTGACCAGGAGCCCCGCCCAGAGCAGGGGCTGCGTGATCCGGTCCGGCAGCAGATGCGTATCCAGATCGATGACCGACAGGGCGATGAGCGACCAGAGCAGGACGATGGCCGCAGCCGCCTGGGCACCGAGACCAAAATGCCAGGCGACGTAGCCCGCCAGCAGACCGCTTGCCGCCTCGACCACGGGATAGCGCCAACCGATGGCATGACCGCAAGCCGAGCACCGGCCCCTGAGCAGGGCAAAGCTCAACAGGGGGATGTTCTCGTACCAGCGGATGCCGTGTCCGCAATGCGGACAGGCGGAGTGCGGCCGCCAGAGGTCGTAGGGAGCGTCCGCAGGCGTCGCCTCCCCTCTGAGCTCGGCGCACTGCGCCTGCCATTCGCGCTCCAGCATGCGCGGCAGGCGGTGGATGACGACGTTGAGGAAGCTGCCCACCAGCAGCCCGAGCAAGGCGGCTGCAGCAACGAATGGCCACGCGGGCATACAGGTATCAGGGTTCAGGTTTCAGGACGATATAGCGCACCGCCGCACGGCGCGGAAACTTTACTGACACCTGAACCCTGAACCCTGACTCACACCACATTTCCCATCTTGAAGATGGGCAGGTACATGGCGATGACGATGGTACCGATGATGGTGCCCAGGATGACCATGATCATGGGCTCCATCAGGCTGGACAGCCCGGCCACCGCGTCATCCACCTCGCGTTCGTAGTAGTCCGCCACCTTGGTCAGCATGGTGTCCAGGGAACCGGATTCCTCGCCTATGGCCACCATCTGGATCAGCATGTTGGGGAAGATCTTGGCGGACTGCAGCGAGGCCGCCAGGCTCGCCCCCGTGGCAACGTCGTTGCGGATCTTCTGCGTGGCCTCGGCGAACACCGCGTTGCCGGCGGCGCCGGCGACGGAGTCCAGCGCCTCCACCATGGGCACGCCGGCGGCGAACATGGACGAGAACGTGCGCGACCAGCGCGCCACGGTGGCCTTCTCGATGAGGGGACCGAACACCGGGACCTGCAGCGACCACTTGTCCACCAGCGCCCGCAGTTTGGGCGAGCGTCGCAATGCCTGAAAGCTGCCGACGATCACGGCGATGATGCCGCCGAAGATGACATGCCACCATGCGGTGAACACATCGGAGATGTACAGCACCAGGGAGGTCAAGGCGGGCAGGTCGGCGCGGGACTGGCCGTACAGGTCCTTGAAGGCCGGGATCACGAACAGCATGATGCCCGCGGTGATGAGGAAGGCGATGACGATGACGATGACCGGATAAAACAGGGCGGACTTGATCTTGCCCTTCAAGGCCAACATCTTTTCTTTATAGGTAGCGATGCGGTCCAGCACGCCGTCGAGGATGCCTGCCTGCTCGCCGGCATACACCAGGTTGCAATAGAGGCCGTCGAAGTATTTGGGATGCTTGCGGAAGGCCTGGCTCATGCTGGTGCCGGCCTCCACGTCGCTCTTGATTTCGCCCAGCAGCCGCTGCAGCGCCGGGTTGGCGTGGCTGCGGGCGGCGATGTCGAAGGCCTGCAACAGGGGTACGCCGGCCTTGAGCATGGTGGCCAGCTGCCGGGTGAACAGGGTCACGTCCTTCTCGGTGATGCTCTTGCTGCGCGCCAGGGCGCTCTGCTTGCGCACCTTCTGCACGGTGATGCCCTGCCGGCGCAGGATTTGCCGCACCATGGCCTCGCCGCCGGCGAGCATCTCGCCTTTGATCTTCTTGCCGGTCTTGTCCACACCCTCCCAGACGAAGGGGACCTCTTTGACCATCGTTGCTGCACGTGCGACTGCCATCTCTTACACGACCCTCATGCGTTGGTGACCGCGAGTACTTCTTCCAGCGAGGTCACGCCGGATTTCACTTTCAGCAGCCCGGCCTGGCGCAGGTCCAGCACGCCCTCGCGCCTTGCCTGGGCGGCGATGTCCAGGTTCGATCCGCCTTTGAGGATGATCTGATTGATCTCCTCGCTGATGGGCATGACCTGATAGATGCCCACCCGCCCCTTGTAGCCGGTGTCCTTGCACACTTCGCAGCCCACTGCCGTGTAGGCCTGCCATGAGCCGTCCAGATCGGCCTCGGTGAATCCTGCATCGAGCAACGCCTCCGGCGGGATGTCCACCGGCCGCTTGCAGTTCGGGCACAACCGCCGGGCCAGGCGCTGAGCGGTGATGCACAGCACCGAGGCAGCGACGTTGTAGCTGGGCACCCCCATGTTGAGCAAGCGCGTGAGCGTGGAAGGGGCATCGTTGGTGTGCAGGGTGGAGAGCACCATGTGGCCGGTCTGCGCCGCCTTGATGGCGATCTCTGCCGTCTCCAGATCGCGGATCTCACCGACCATGATGATGTCCGGATCCTGGCGCAGGAAGGCCCGCAGCGCACTGGCGAAATCCAGTCCCGCCTTGTCGTTGATGTTGACCTGGTTCACCCCGTTCAACTGTATCTCCACCGGGTCCTCGACGGTGGAGATGTTGATGCCCGGCTTGTTCAGGATGTTCAGACAGGCATAGAGCGACACCGTCTTGCCGCTGCCGGTCGGGCCGGTCACCAGCACCATGCCGTAGGGCCGCTGCACCGCATCGAGCAGGATCTTGAGCTGTTCGGGCTCGTAGCCGAGCTGGTCGATCTTGGTGTTGAGCGCCGTGGTCGAATCCAGGATCCGCATGACGATCTTCTCGCCATACAGCGTGGGCAGGGTCGAGATCCGGAAATCCACCGACTTGTTGCGCGAGACCACCAGCTTCAGGCGTCCGTCCTGGGGGACACGCTTTTCCGAGATGTCCAGCTTGGAGATCACCTTGATGCGCGAGGCGATCTTTTCCTTGATCGCCAGCGGGGGCGAGGCCATCTCGTAGAGCACGCCGTCCATGCGGAAGCGGATGCGGTAATGCTTCTCGTAGGGCTCGAAGTGGATGTCGGACGCGCCGCTGTTGATGGCGTCGATCATGATCTTCTGCAGATAGCGCACCACCGGCGCGTCATCGATGTCCGCCGCTGCGGCAGTGTCGAGGCTGGCCTGTGCGTCCTCGTCGGCAAACTCGAGGTTGAGGTCATCGGTATCGATGCGCTTGAGGATGTCCTCGCTCTCGGGCGCGTCGCTGTATTGATCCAGCAGCTTGCCCAGCTTGTCGTCCTCCACCACGATGGGTTCCACCGGGAGGCCGGTCTGGAACTTGACGTCGTCCAGGGCCTGGATGTTGCTGGGATCGGAGATGGCGGCAAAAAGCTTGTTGCCGCGCTGGGCGATGGGCAGGATGCGGAGTTGTGTGACGAGCTTTGCATCCACCACCCCCTTGGGCAGGATGCTGGGATCGAACGAATCGAGATCGAAATAAGGGATGCCAAAGGTGACCGAGGCGAAGGCGGCGATCTGTTCGGCGCGGAAACGACGGGTGCGCAGCAGGTGGGCGAGGAAGTTCTCGCCCGAGCTGCGTGCCTGGCCCTGCAGGTTTTCCCCCTCCTCCGGGCTCAGGAGCCCCTGCTGGACGAGGGCCCTGCACAGACCGGTGAGATTGGCTCCGACGTTGACCGCGACCACCCCTGTATGCACTCCTGTGGCAATGTGTCTTTATAACGGCATCATGCCGAGGACGCTTGAATTCGTCAAAACATCCGCCCCGACGACCCGCGCAAAGGCGCCGACCGCCTCACCCGCCTGCGCAGCGCAGGCCCAGGCGACAGGGCGATGGCGACGCCTACACGCGCACGCGAACGCCCGACGAAGGCCCAGGCCGGCCCGATGACAGATCCGGGTTCAAGCCCGGTGCGGCACGATGCGGGCCGTCTTCACCATCCTATCCTGGACCTGGACGATTTCCACCGGCAGCCCGGCGATCTTGAGACTCACGCCGGCCTCGGGGATGGCCTCCAGCCGCTCGAGGATGAGGCCGTTCAAGGTGCGTGGCCCGTCCAAGGGCAGATCCAGGTTGAGCTTGCGGTTTAGTTCGCGCAGGCTCGCGCTGCCCTCGACGAGATAACTGCCATCCGCCTGGGGCTGCCAGGCGGTCACCGGCAGGGGCGTCATGGCGGCGAACTCGCCGACGATCTCCTCCAGGATGTCGTCGACCGTGATCAGTCCCTGCAGTTCGCCGTATTCGTCCACCACCAGACCCAGCGACTGACGGTTGGTCTGGAAGTGCGTGAGCTGGGTCAGCAGCGGCGTGCCGGCCGGCACGTAGTAGGGCTCGCGCAACACCTCCCTGAGGGTATGCGCGTGCAGCGCCTCCACCTGCGCCCGGGCCAGCGCCCGGCGCACCTCGACGATGCCCTGGATGTTGTTCAGTTCGCCGGCATAGACGGGGAGTCGGTCGTGATGACTGGTGACGAGCTGCTGCCGGATCTCCTCCACCTCCGCCATGAGGTCGATGGCCTCGATGTGACCGCGCGGACACATCACGTCATCGACGGTGATCTTCTCCAGATCGAACAGGTTGGTCAGGATGCCGCGGTGGGCGTTGGGCAGCAAGCTGCCCGATTCGGCCAGCAGGGTGCGCAGTTCCTCCACCCCCATGGGCTCAGCGACCACATCCTTGGCCGACTTCAGGCGCAGCAGCCGGATCTGGGCGCGCACGAACAGGTTGATGAACCAGATGACCGGTTGCGCCACCTTGATCAGGGCGGCCAGAGGATAGCTCACCACGGGCACGATGCGCTCGGCATAGGTGGCGCCCAGCACCTTGGGGGTCACCTCGGAGAAGACCAGGATCAGAAAGGTGACGCTGAGCGTGGCGAGCGAGAGGGCGATCTCGTTCTCGCCGAAGAGGCGAAAGGCGATGACCGTGACCAGGGCGGCGGCGGCGGCATTGACCAGGTTGTTGCCCAGCAGGATCACCGACAGCAGCCGGTCGGTCTGGGCCAGCAGCCACTCGGCCAGCCTTGCGCCGCCATGACCGGTCTGGGCCAGGTGTTTCAGACGATAGCGGTTGACCGCCATCATGCTCGTTTCCGAGCCGGAGAAGAAGCCTGACAGGATGAGCAGCAGGACCAGGGCGGCGACGAGGGCGCCTAAGGGGATCTCGTCCAAGCGGATCGCGCAGCGTAAGCGACACTTTAAGTCTCTGGCCCGCGCGGGCGGGTGTCAAGACCGCCCCAGGACGACCTCCAGGACGAACTTCACCCCCACATAGGCCAGCAGCAGGAACACGAAACCAGCGAGGGTCCAGTAGATCGCGGTGCGGCCGCGCCAACCGTAGATGCGCCGGCCGATGAGCAGCCCCGCGAACACCAGCCAGGAGGTGACGCCGAAGACGGTCTTGTGGTTGAAGGGCAAGGGCCGCCCGAAGAGTTCCTCGGCAAAAAGGGCGCCCGAGACGAGGGTGAGGGTCAGCAGCACGAACCCGACGCCGATCAGGTTGAACAGCAGCCGTTCCAGGATGAGCAGGGGTGGCAAGGCGGTGACCAGACGGGGCGGCACCGGTCGGTGCAGGTGTTTTTCCACCACCGCCATGAGCAGGGCATGCAAGGCCGCGATGGTGAACAGGCTGTAGGCGGTCAAGGCCATGACCAGATGCGCGCCGAAGGCCGGCATGTCGCTGTGCGGCACGGGTGTGGCATCGCGCATGACCCCGTGCAGGCCGACCATGACCGCGGCGAAGGCCAGCACCAGCCCCACCAGCCCCCCGAGCGGATAGCGCCAGGCGGCGATGCCGTGCACCAGCACGGTCAGCGCGGCGACCGCCGAGAGCGAGACGGCGAAACCGAGGGCGATGCCGGGGCCCCTGAACACGTCCTGATACAGCAGATAGGCGTGCAGGGCGAGGGGCAGCAGGGGCAACAGCCGCGTGGCGCCGCCTTGCTTGCAACACCTGCCGTAGCCGGGCCAGAACAGGGCGGCCAGCACGAGATAGGCGATGCTGCAGGCAAGAAAAAGGGGGTCGAGCGCCATGGGAGGAAGCCGCGAGTTTGTTAGACTTCGATATCCGTCCAGTTTATCGCATCGTCAGCGACTCATCGCCATGTTCGACAACCTCACTCAGCGCTTGAGCCGCGTGGTCAAGAACCTGCGCGGTCAGGGCCGGCTCACCGAGGACAACATCCAGGACGCCTTGCGCGAGGTGCGGGTGGCCCTGCTCGAGGCCGACGTGGCCCTGCCCGTGGTGCGAGAGCTCATCGCCCGGGTGAAGGTGAAGGCCCTGGGCCAGGAGGTGTTGGGTTCACTCACCCCCGGCCAGGCCTTCATCGGCGTGGTGCACAAGGAACTCACCGCCCTGATGGGCGAGCAGGCCGTGCCCCTCGACTTTGCCAGCCAGCCGCCGGCCGTGATCCTGATGGCCGGCCTGCAGGGCTCCGGCAAGACTACCACCTGTGGCAAGCTGGTGCGCATGATCCGCCGGCAGGGCAAGAAAAAGATCCTGCTCGCGAGCTGCGACGTCTACCGCCCCGCCGCCATCGAGCAGCTCAAAACGGTGGCCGCCCAGGCCGAGGCGGATTTCTTCCCCTCCACGCCGGACCAGAAACCGGTCGATATCGCCCGCGCCGCGCTGGATCATGCGCGCAGACACTTCCACGAGGTGCTCATCGTCGACACTGCCGGGCGACTGCACGTGGACGCCGACATGATGCAGGAGATCAAGCTGCTGCATGCCGCGCTCAAGCCGGTGGAGACCCTGTTCGTGGTCGATGCCATGCAGGGCCAGGACGCCGTCAACACCGCGCGCGCCTTCAACGAGGCGCTGCCGCTCACCGGCGTGGTGCTGACCAAGCTCGACGGCGACGCGCGCGGCGGCGCCGCCCTGTCCGTGCGACACGTCACCGGCAAGCCGATCAAGTTCGTCGGTGTGGGGGAAAAGCTCGCCGGCATCGAGGTCTTTCACCCCGAACGCATGGCCTCGCGCATCCTCGGCATGGGCGATGTGCTCTCGCTGATCGAGGAGGCCCACCGGGCAGTCGACCGGCAGGAGGCCATGAAGGCGGTCGAAAAGCTCAAGAAGGGCAAGGGCTTCGACCTGGAGGACTTCAAGGCGCAGATTCAACAGATGAAGAAATTGGGGGGGCTCGCCAGCCTGATGGACAAGCTGCCGGGTGCCGGCCGGATCGGTGCCGGCGAGCTCGCCCAGGGCGAGCGCCAGATGCGCCGCATCGAGGGCATCATCAACGCCATGACCCCCCAGGAGCGTCGCAACCCCGCCATCCTCAAGGCCTCGCGCAAGCGACGCATCGCCGCCGGGGCGGGGGTCACGGTGCAGGAGGTCAACCGCCTGCTCAACCAGTTCGAGCAGGCCCAGAAGATGATGAAAAGCCTCGGCAAGGGCGGACTGGCCAAGATGATGCGCGGCATGAAGGGCATGCTGCCGGGCATCTGACGCGCACGGGCAGGAGGACGCGATGGACCGCGCCCATCGCCCACGGACATGAACACCGCCCCCCTCCCGCCGAACGCCGCCATCTTCCGCGCGCAACACCTCACCAAGATCTACCGCATGGGCGAGGTCGAGGTGCCGGCCCTGCGCAGCATCGACCTCACGCTCTGCCGCGGCGAGCTGGTGGTGCTGCTGGGGCCATCCGGCAGCGGCAAATCCACCCTCCTCAACATCCTGGGCGGGTTGGACACCCCCACCTCGGGCGACGTCTGGTACCTCGACCGCAAGCTCACCGGTGCCAACGATCGCGAGCTCACCCAGTTCCGCCGCGAGCACGTCGGCTTCGTCTTCCAGTTCTACAACCTGATCCCCAGCCTCACCGCGCGTGAGAACGTGGCGGCGGTGACCGAGATCACACGCAACCCCATGCCGCCCGAGGAGGCCCTACGGCTGGTGGGGCTCGAGCACCGGCTCGACCACTTCCCGGCGCAACTGTCCGGCGGCGAGCAGCAGCGGGTGGCCATCGCCCGCGCGATTGCCAAGCGCCCGGCCGTGCTGCTCGCCGATGAGCCCACTGGGGCGCTGGATTCGGCCACCGGCGTGGTGGTGCTGGAGGCACTGGAGCGGGTCAACCGGGAACTGGGCACGCTCACCGTGCTCATCACCCACAACGCCGGCATCGCCGAGATGGCCGACCGCGTGATCCGCCTCTTTGACGGGCGCATCGCCGAGATCCGGCGCAACGCGGCGAAGCGCGCGGCATGCGAGTTGAAGTGGTGAGAAGGCGCGGCAGCCTCCGTCTCGCTCGCCTGGCACAGACATGATCTCGGCCCTCGATCTGAAGCTCCTGCGCGACCTCTGGCACCTGCGCGGCCAGGCCCTGGCCATCGCCGCGGTGATCATGGGCGGGGTGGCCACCCTGGTGATGTCGCTCACCACCTACGATTCCCTCGTCCGCACGCGCGACCGCTTCTATGCCGATTATCGCTTCGCCCAGGTGTTCGCCCTGCTCGAACGCGCGCCGGAGTCGCTGGCCGAGCGCCTGCGCGAGATCCCCGGCGTGGACCGGCTGGAGACGCGCGTGCGCGCAGGCGTCAAACTCGAGGTGGCGGGCTTTGCCGACCCCATCACCGGGCTCATCTTCTCCCTGCCCGACGGCGCCGAGCCCGAGTTGAACCGCCTGCACTTGAAGCGCGGCCGGCTGCCCGCGCCGTACAGCCCGGACGAGATCGTGCTCAGCGACACCTTCGCCGATGCGCATGGCCTGCAACCGGGCGACCGGCTCGCCGCGATCATCAACGGCCGCTGGCAGCGGCTCACCGTCGTCGGCGTGGCGGTATCGCCCGAATACGTCTACCAGATCGCGCCGGGCGCCATGTTCCCGGACTTCAAGCGCTACGGCGTGCTGTGGATGAGCCGCGCGAGCCTCGCCTCGGCCTACGACATGCAGGGGGCCTTCAACAACCTGACCCTGAGCCTCGCCCCCGGCACGCCGGTGCAGCCGGTGATCGACCGGCTCGACCTCCTGCTCACCCGCTACGGCGGCACCGGGGCCTTCGGTCGCGAGGATCAGTTCTCCAACCGCTTTCTCACCGAGGAACTCAAGCAGCTCAGGACCACCGCGCGCATCTTTCCCGCCATCTTCCTGGGGGTGGCGGCTTTCCTGCTCAACGTGGTGGTGAGCCGGCTCATCACCTTGCAGCGCGGTGAGATCGCCATCCTCAAGGCCTTCGGCTACGGCCATCTCGCCATCGGCTGGCACTTCATCAAGCTGGTGGCCCTGGTCACCCTGCTCGGCGTGGCCGCCGGCACCGCGTTGGGGGCCTGGTTCGGACAGGGGCTGGCCGCGGTGTACATGGAGACCACCTTTCGCTTCCCCTATCTGGACTACGTGCTGCGCGCCGAAGTGGTCCTGATCGCCCTCACGGTGGGCATGCTGGCAGGCCTGTGCGGCGCCCTCATGGCCGTGGCACGCGCGGTGCGCCTGCCGCCGGCAGAGGGCATGCGGCCGGAGGCGCCGGTCGCCTATCGCGCCACCTTCGTCGAGCGCATGGGGCTAAAGCACCACCTCGGCCAGCCCTCGCGCATGATCCTGCGCCACATCGAGCGGCGGCCGGTCAAGTCGCTGCTGACCGTGCTGGGCATCGCCTGCGCCTGTGCCCTGATGATGGTGGGCAACTACCAGAAAGGGGCGATCGATTTCATGCTCGACATCCAGTTCCGCCAAGCGGCGCGCGAGGATGTCTCCGTCACCTTCATCGAGTCCACCTCGGGCCGGGCGCTCAACGAGCTGCGGACGCTGCCCGGGGTGTATCACGTCGAGGGCTACCGCAGCGTGCCCGTCATCCTGCGCCACCAGCACTTGAGCTACCGCACCAGCCTGTACGGGATCGCGCCCGAAGGGGTGCTGCACCGCACGCTGGACAGCCGGCTCAGGCCGGTCGCGCTGCCGCCGGACGGCGTGGTCCTGACCGACCATCTGGCGCGCGCCATCCTGCACGTCGGCGTCGGCGACACCCTGACGGTGGAAGTGCTCGAAGGCCGGCGTCCCGTGCTGCAGGTGCCCGTGCTTGGGATCACCAAGCAGTACTTGGGGGTGTCGGCCTACATGCGACAGGACGCCCTCAATGCGCTGATGCGCGAGGGCCCCGTCGTCTCCGGCGCCTATCTGGGCATCGATCAGGGCAGCGAGGCCCAGGTCTACGCGGATCTCAACGCCCGCCCGCGCGTGCTGGGCATGGTCGCCAATTCGGCCTCCATCGAGAGTTTCTACGCCACGATCGGCGAATTCGTGCTGTTCTACAACACGATCGCCACCCTGCTCGCGGCGAGCATCGGTTTCGGCGTGGTCTACAACAGCGCGCGCATCGCGCTCTCGGAGCGCAGCCGGGAGCTGGCGAGCCTGAGGGTGCTGGGCTTCACCCACGGCGAGATCGCCTACATCCTGCTCGGGGAGCTGGCCCTGCTCACCCTGCTCGCCATCCCGGTCGGCTTCCTGCTCGGCGTGGGCCTGACCGGCATCCTGGTACTGGCCTTCAAGACCGACCTCTATCGGCTGCCGCTGATCCTGGAGCCGAGCAACTATGCCCTGGGCGCCAGCGTCGTGCTCGCCTCCGCCCTGGTCTCGGGTCTGATCCTGTGGCGCCGCCTGGGTCGGCTGGAGCTGGTGGCGGTATTGAAGACGCGGGAGTAGACGCAGGATGTCTCACGCCGACATACTGGCCCACCGCTCTGACAATCGCTTGATTTCGGCCGTCCCCCTCCCATGACCCGCGCCCGTCTTGCCCTGCTGCTCACCCTCCTGGCCATCGCCGGGGGACTCGTCTGGGGCTTCATGCCGCGTCCGGTGGCGGTCGAGATCGCCGAGGTGAGACGTGGCCCCCTCACGGTCACGGTCGAGGAGGAAGGCAAGACCCGCGTGCGCGACCGCTACGTCATCCACGCCCCCATGTCCGGCCACGTCCGGCGCATCGAGCTCGAGGTCGGTGACCCGGTCCGGCGTGGCCAGGTGCTCACCGTGCTGGAGCCCGGCCGCGCCGACGCCCTGGATGCGCGCAGCCGCAGCCAGGCCGAGGCGCAGGCGCGGGCGGCCGCGGCCGCCCTGGCGGCGGCGCGGGAAGACGCGCGCGCGGCCGAGGCGGAAGCGGCGCTCGCGCGCCAGGACCTGGCGCGCACCGAGGCCCTGGGTGAGGCGGGGTTCCTCTCCCGCGCCGCGCTGGACCAGGCCCGCACCCGTGTGAATCGAGCCGACGCGGCGCTGGAGGCCGCCCGCTACGCGGTGGAGGTGGCCCGCCATCAGCTGGAGACGACCCGCGCCGTCCTGGCCAGGACCGCCACCCTGCAGGCCGGCGGACCGGCCGAGCTCATGGAGGTGCGCGCGCCCGTCGCCGGGCGGGTCTTGAAGCGGGTGCGCGAGAGCGAGGGGGCGGTGGCGGCGGGCGAGCCCCTGCTCGAGATCGGCAACCCGGAGGCCCTGGAGGTGGCGGTGGAGGTGCTCTCCACCCAGGCGGTACGCATACAGCCCAATGCACGCGTGCATCTGGAGCGCTGGGGCGGCCCACCCCTGGAGGGTCGGGTGCGCCTGGTGGAGCCGGCCGGCTTCACCAAGGTGTCCGCCTTGGGGGTGGAGGAACAGCGCGTGCGGGTCATCGTCGACATCACCGCCCCGCGCGAGGCCTGGCAGACCCTGGGTGACGCCTACCGGGTGGACGCCCGCTTCGTCCTCTGGGAGGCGGCCGACGTCCTGCAGATACCGACGAGCAGCCTCTTCCGTCACAACGACGGCTGGGCGGTGTTCGTCGTCGAGGCGCAGCGGGCTAAGCTGCGCAGCGTGCAACCGGGCGAGCGTGCCGGCCTGGTCACCCAGGTCCTCGCAGGGCTCGAGGCCGGCGAGCGGGTCGTCGCCCACCCCGACGACCGCATCCGCGACGGTGTGCGGGTGCGTCCGCGCGCATGAACACGGCACACCGACCGAGCGTGGGTCTTGCCCTGGGCAGCGGTTCCGCCCGCGGCTGGGCGCATATCGGGGTCATCCGCACTCTTGAGGAACTCGGCATCCGGCCGCAGATCGTCTGCGGCACCTCCATCGGCGCCCTGGTGGGGGCCGCCTATGCCTCCGAAAACCTCGAACGTCTGGAGACCTGGGTCAGCGGCCTCAAGATCAAGGACGTGGTCGGCTACTTCGACCTCACCCTCAACGGCGGCATGATCAAGGGCGAGCGGCTGATGGAGTTCTTCCGCCGCCACCTGCAGGACCGCAGCATAGATAGCCTCGAGCAGACCTATGCCGCCGTGGCCACCGATCTGGCCACCGGCCGCGAGGTCTGGCTGCGCGAGGGCGGCCTGCTCGACGCCGTGCGCGCCTCCATTGCGCTGCCCGGGCTTTTCACCCCCGCCCTGCACGGCGGCCGCTGGCTGGTGGACGGCGGGCTGGTGAACCCGGTCCCCGTCTCGCTCGCCCGCGCCCTGGGCGCCGAGGTGGTCATTGCGGTGGACCTGAACACCAATCTGGTCGGTCGCCATCTGCGTGCGCGCACGCCCCGCCCCACGCGCAACCGGCCGGCCGAGAACAGCCTGGCCGCCGCCCTCATGCAACGCCTGCAGGCCGGCCTTGAGGGCCTGCCGCTGCCCAGGCGCGCAGCCGGGGAGGAACCCCCATCGCTCTTCGACACCCTGGCCACCAGCATCAACATCATGCAGGTGCAGATCAGCCGCAGCCGCCTGGCGGGAGACCCGCCAGACGTCCTCATCACACCGCGCCTGGCCCATCTGGGCCTGCTCGAATTCCACCGCGCGCGCGAGGCCATGGCCGAGGGACGACGCGCGGTGCAGACCGTGCAAGCCCTGCTGCGCGAGCTGGCTCTGATCGCGTGAAACACCCCTACGATCGCCGGTGCAGGCGCACCCATGGCGCCAGGAGGGATAGCGCTGGATCTGCACGTCTCGCCTGCCCTTGAGGGAGGGGTCGCGTGCAGTTGTGTGTGTCATCGCCTGGGATGATGAACGCGACGGCACGTCAGATGTCTGGCTGACCTGGCTCCGGCCGGACGGACGCTTCGCCGATAATCCCAGATTGTCCATTAGGACGCGGGAAGGCGCGCCGCCCATGGTCGAGGCAGTTTGCGC
>JBBIKZ010000058.1:0-14880 GCA_037445185.1 Hydrogenophilales bacterium
ATCAGCTTCAACGTCCAATATCTGCAGGACGTCCTCAACAACCTCGATAGCGAGACAGTGCAGTGCGGCTTTGGCGACGCCAGCAGTTCCATGCTGATCACCGTCCCCGGCGAGGCGCATTTCCGCTACGTCGTGATGCCGATGCGCATCTGATCGCTGCGCGAAGGCTTGCGCCTTTCCTGCATTTCGACTTAAAGCGCCCTGCGCTACGCAGCGACCCCTAACTGATACGAGGATTGTTTCACGTGGAACCCCAATCGAGCAGCAACCCCGCCAACAACGCCTACGACGAATCCAGCATCCAGCAGCTCGAGGGTCTGGAAGCGGTGCGCAAGCGGCCCGGCATGTACATCGGCGACACCCAGGACGGCACCGGCCTGCATCACATGGTGTTCGAGGTGCTGGACAACGCCATCGACGAGGCCCTGGCCGGCTACTGCGACGACATCAAGGTCATCATCCACGCCGACAACTCCATCACGGTGATCGACAACGGCCGCGGCATCCCGGTGGGCATCAAGTTCGACGACAAGCACGAACCCAAGCGCTCTGCCGCCGAGATCGTCATGTGCGTGCTGCATGCCGGCGGCAAGTTCAACCAAAACAGCTACAAGGTGTCCGGCGGCCTGCATGGCGTCGGCGTGTCCTGCGTCAATGCCCTGTCGAAATGGCTCAAGCTCAGCATCCGCCGCGACGGCAAGCACTACTTCATGGAGTTCCACCGCGGCGTGCCGCAGGACCGCATCGTCGAGATCCAGAACGGCGTCGAGATCTCGCCCATGAAGGTGGTCGGCGAGACCAGCCGGCGCGGCACCGAGGTGCACTTCCTGGCCGACGAGGAGATCTTCGGCCACGTCGAGTTCCATTACGAGATCCTGGCCAAGCGCATCCGCGAGCTTTCCTTCCTCAACAACGGCGTCAAGATAGAGCTCATCGACGAGCGTGACGGCCGCCACGAGAATTTCGCCTTCTCCGGCGGCGTGAAGGGCTTCGTCGAGTACATCAACCGCAACAAGACGGTGCTGCACCCCAACGTCTTCCATGCAGCGGGCGAATCCAGCGCGGGCGGCGTGCCCATCTCCGTGGAAGTGGCCATGCAGTGGAACAACAGCTACCAGGAACAGGTACTGTGCTTCACCAACAACATCCCGCAGTCCGACGGCGGCACCCACCTAACCGGTCTGCGCGCGGCGATGACGCGCGTCATCAACAAGTACATCGAGGAGAACGAGATAGCCAAGAAGAACAAGGTTGAGATCACCGGCGACGACATGCGCGAGGGCCTGGCCTGCGTGCTGTCGGTGAAGATGCCCGATCCCAAATTCTCCTCGCAGACCAAGATGAAGCTGGTCTCCAGCGAGGCCCGGCCGGCGGTGGAGGAGATCGTGTCGCAGAAATTGGCGGAATTCCTGCTGGAAAGACCGCAGGACGCCAAGATCATCTGCGCCAAGATCGTCGAGGCCGCGCGCGCGCGTGACGCCGCGCGGAAGGCGCGTGAGATGACCCGCCGCAAGGGTGTGCTCGATTCCGCGGGGCTCCCCGGCAAGCTGGCCGATTGCCAGGAGAAGGACCCGGCCCTGTCCGAGCTCTACCTAGTCGAGGGCGACTCCGCCGGCGGCTCCGCCAAGCAGGGCCGCGACCGCAAGTTCCAGGCCATCCTCCCGCTCAAGGGCAAGATCCTCAACGTGGAGAAGGCGCGCTTCGACAAGATGCTCTCCTCCGCTGAGGTCGCCACCCTCATCACCGCGCTGGGCACCGGCATCGGCAAGGACGACTACGACCCGGCCAAGCTGCGCTATCATCGCATCATCATCATGACCGACGCCGACGTCGACGGCTCGCACATCCGCACCCTTCTGCTCACCTTCTTCTACCGGCAGATGCCCGAGCTGGTCGAGCGCGGCCACATCTACATCGCCCAGCCGCCGCTGTACAAGGTCAAGCAGGGCAAGACCGAGACCTACCTCAAGGACGAGCATGAGCTCAAGCAGTATCTGCTGCGCACCGCCCTCGAGGGCGCCGCACTCGTCCCTTCGGCCGGTGCCGAGCCCATCGCCGAGGAGCGTTTCGAAAAGATCGCCCGACAATTCCTCGTCGCCGAGGCGATCATCGAACGGCTTGGCCGCCGCATGGATCAGGACGTGCTCTACGCCCTGCTGCATGTCCCGGCCATCCGTTTGGACAGCGCGGAAGCTGCCAGCGCCGCAGCGGTGAGCCTCAGCCGCGAGCTCGCCAAGCTAGGGCCGGTCGAGGTCATCCCGCACAAGGAGGCGGAGAACGGCCACTGGCGTTTGGAGATCATCAAGACCCGCCACGGCATCAGCCTGACCACCTACCTCGACGCCCATTTCATCGAAGGCGGCGACTACGACCCCCTGCGCCAGACCGCCGAGATCCTCAGCGGCCTGATCGGTGAAGGCGCCGAGATCCGCCGCGTCGAGGCACGTGCCGCGGCGCGCGATTTCAAGCAGGCCCTGGACTGGCTGCTGGAGGAGGTGAAGAAGAACCTCAGCATCCAGCGCTACAAGGGTCTGGGCGAGATGAACCCCGAACAGCTGTGGGAAACCACCATGGACCCGAGCGTGCGCCGCCTGCTCAAGGTCCAGATCGAGGACGCCATCGCCGCCGACGAGATCTTCACCACCCTCATGGGCGAGGAAGTGGAACCGCGGCGCAACTTCATCGAGACCAACGCCCTGGGGGTGCGCAATCTGGACGTGTGAGCGTGGTCAACCACCCTCGTGGTAGATCATTGGTCGGGCCGTGGGTCGGCCAGCGGGCCAAGCGGGTAGTTGTTGCGCTTTACGGTTGTCGGGCTGAAGCCCGACCTACACCTGACTTCAGCCTATTGGACGAAGGCTGACGATTCTTCGGATGGCCTGCCAGGCAGCCGCATCGCCCCTCTCCCGAGACACTGCATGGACCTGAACGCGAAACTGACGGACGCCGAGCTGGACGAGCTCGAGCAGTTCCTGTTGTCCGACCCCGGAGGGTTGGTCGCCCCTGTTCGAATCGGAGAACGTCATCGATCTGCTGGCCCCCATGTTCCTCTATGGCACCGAGGAAGGCAGCGACATGCTGGCGGCCCGTCCGGAAGAGACCGCCAGAAACCACACTGCCCTGGCGGAAGCCATCGGCCCCTGCGTGATCGGCATCCGCGACTTCTGGCTGCCGCAGCGCAAGGCGGCCACCACCATCCGCCGCCAGTCGGCCAAGATCGGCCGCAACGACCAGTGTCCCTGCGGCAGCGGCAGGAAGTACAAGAAGTGCTGCGGCAGATCGGAGTATCTGCATTAACCTAAAAACCTCAGTTGAACGCGCCCGAAGGCGGGTTTGTGCGTGTGGGGGGCTCGGCGCGACGACGCCGCGGGGTCGGCGACTGCGTAGCGCGGAGCAGGGGCCCCGCAGGGGATGCGACCGCGGCGCAGGATGCGGGCGCCCCCGGGGCAGTCGCCGGCATCCCCTCCGCTGTCCGATCCCCGCTCACGCGGGGCCCCTCGGACGACGCTACGGGGCGCCCCCGCAAGGAGGAGCAACGCAGCCAGACGCGCGCACAGACCCGAAAGCGGGCGCGTAGCGGCCTCACCTTCCGGGTGAGCGTGCTCGGAGGCGCAAACGTCAGGTTCCATGCGTCTTTGCGAAGGCCAAGGAGCGGTCAACTGAGGTTTTTAGGTTTAACCCGGGACGAAGAACCCGCAAAGTAGCCCTGCCTGCGGCGGAATGGACCGACGCCATGCACTGGCCTGGCTGGAGGGTCATGCCGCTCGTCGAGCGCGCGCGCAGCCACCCGAGACCGTTCCATGGACCATATCTGCGCCGCCGCCCAGTCGCCCATCCGAGCGGCGGTGCGGGCCTGCTCCAGCATGCGGCCGGCCTCCAGCTCGTCGACGCGGCGCTGCACCAGGGGGTCGGGCAGCAGCGCCTCCCAGGCCTGAAGGGACACGGCGGGCAGCTTGAGCTGCGCCTCGGGGAAGGCGACCGGGTTGCCGTCCAGGCGGTGGCGGTGACCTCCGCCTGCAGCAGGGGGATCGCGCCCGCCCCCTCGGCAGGGGCGGGCAGCACGACCTCCACCAGGGCCCAGGCCTCGGCGCCCCAGGCCAGGTCGGGCAGGCGCGCCACCGGGAAGCCGCGCAGGTTCTCCAGCGGGTAGTCGTTGAGCAGCCTGGCGCGGATGTCCCCGGGGGTGACCAGGGCGAGGCGCAGCTGCCGTGCCTAGAGGTTGGCGCTGAGTTCGAACTCCTCGGCGAAGGGCTCGAAGAGGTCCTGGGCGGTGTCGCCGTAGTAGTGGTTGCCCTGCCCCGCCCGGGCCATGGCCACCATCAGGTCCTAATTGAACTGGTGGCCCAGGCCGTAGGTGGAGGTGGTCACCCCCTTGAGGGCGAGCTCGCCGCACTGTTGGGCAATCAGGTCCGAGTCGGTGCGGCCGACGTTGGCGTTGCCGTCGGACAGCAGGATGACGCGGGACAGCCCGGCCTCCTGGGCGAAGTCGGCCAGGCATCTGGCGCCGGCCTCCCAGCCTCCGTGCAGGTTGGTGGAGCCGCCCTCGTGGATGTCCTCCAGGGCCTGGTGCAGGGCGCGCCGGTCGCCCACCTGCTGGGCGGGCACCAGCACGTGGACGCGGTCGTCGAAGCTCACCAGGGCCGCCCGGTCGTCCGGCCGCAGCTGGTCGACGATGTGCCGGGCGCAGCGCTTGGCCTCATGCAGGGGCTAGCCGGACATGGAGCCGGAGCGGTCGATGACCAGGGCGAGCTGGTAGGGGGGACGCGTCTTCACCGCGGACGGGTCGGCGTCGCGGGACTAGATGCGCACCAGCACCTGCACCCGCTGGGCGTGCCCGGCGATGAGGGCGGACTTGAGGGGGGTGAGGATGAGTTGGGGGACGTTCTGATCGGTCATGGTGGGCTCCTTGTTCTCCGCCGGCCCGATAGCCGGCGAGAGGAGTAGATTACGCGGTGGGTGGCTCACTGGATGCGCCTGCCGGAAACCGGCGCGGGCATTGGGCCGGCGGTGTTTCGTGCGGCAAGGCACGCTTGCACAGTGCGGAGCGACGGGCGGTTGAACGACAGGGGTGTCGGGGATCGGTCGCGTGCGGCCGTGATGGTGGCCTCCAGACGGTGCACAGGGCCTTGGAGAGCGGATTCACGAGGTGGCCAGCCAGTTTTCGACCTTCAGGCCGGGGTAGTCCTTGAAGTCCGCCTCGTTGTTGGTGATGAGGGTGGCGCCCACACTGATGGCATGGGCGGCGATGAGGCGGTCGAGCGCGTCGCGGCGGCGGTCGCGCACCGCGACGGCGAGGACGCCATAACTTTCCGCTGCGTGCTCTTCAAAAGGCAAAACCGGGACTCGCTCCAGGAAAAATCTCAAAGCCCGCTCCGCAGCGGGCATGTCTTCTTGTGGACAGCGCTCGACACCATGCCGAAGCTCGGCATAGGTCACCACGGATATCATGACATCGCCCACAGGTGTCTTTTTGAACCGCTCAATCACGTGAGGTGGGCGCGCATCCATGAGATGGATGCATATGTTGGTATCGAGCAGATAGCTCATGGTTCAGCCTTGCCCGGCTTCTGACCAAAAACAGTCGTCCAGTCGCGCTCCTTCTGCTCGTGAAACTCACGTCCCTCGGCCATGAAGCTGGGCGGGAACATGGCGAATATATCCATCAAATCGTCCAGCGTCTTTTTCTTCACCGGCTTCACCACCAGAGTGTTGCCGACTCGTTCGATTTCGACTTCCTGGCTGGCTTCGACTATGGCCAGTTCCTTGGGGATGCGGATGGCCAGGGAATTTCCGCTCTTGAATACTCGGGTCAGCATGATGGCCTCCTGTGTGAATGTATATACAGGATATACCCAGTATATGGGCACTTCAACCGGGCATGACAGCCTAGGAGCCTGTCGGACTTGAGCGATCGTAGCGAGCCGGGTGGGAGAGCGAGGACAGTTTTTCACGATTTCGAGGCGCATAGTGGGCCTATGCAACGAGAAATCGGGGGAAAATGGACCGCTCTTCCCATCGGCGCAGTAGATCAGTCTCAAGTCCGACAGGCTCCTAGGTTCGAGTTGTTTGAGCAGTGCAGCTCCGACTTCTGCCAAGCAGGCCATGAACTCGTCGGTGTTGTTGAGCGGGCGGCGGGTCAGGCTGACCCGGCGCACGGTGGGCAGGAGTCAGCGGGTAGCGGCCAGCCTGGCCTAGTCCAAGCGGTTGGCCAGGGCCCCGCGCTCGTCAGCCCAGCGGGCCAGGGGGCAATCGCCCAGGGCCTCTTTCAGGGCGGGGGTTGGGCCCATCTGGCACAGCTCGGGCGGGCTGACTTCCAGCCACAGCCGATGGGGCATCGCCGCCAGGCGAGAAGGCGTGATTTGGAGAGGCCCTTGAAGGGTCAAGGGGGACCTGTCAGGCGACACCGTAAATTGACCCCCTGGCGAGACGTGGAACTGACCCCTTGTCAGCATGGAGGTTGATGTTGGAAGCGGAAGCGGTCACGACGATCATTCGGTCGTGGCAGTCTGGCCGGGGTGCGAAGCGGATTGCCAACGCCTTGGGCATCGCACGCAACACGGTTCGGCAGCCTCCGCATGCCGCGTCTGCCGTGCAAACCCGAGCACTTGAGCACTTGCAGCGCTCCTGCGGGCCCCCCCGCCTCGGCGAGGCGCCTACATCGCTTGGGCGAGATAGGCCCCCATCTTCGCGTCGTCGGTGAGGATGTGCTGGGTCAACCAGCGCTCCAGGTAGACGAGATCCTCGTCGGCGACGCGGATGCCGGCCTGCAGGATGTTCTGCTGCAGTGCCCGGACGCCCCGGATCAGTTCCCGGTGTTCCTCCTTGTGTTGCGCAAGCCCCTCATAGCCGTGCTTCAGCATCAGCCGTTCCTCGTGGCTGAAATGCCAGGCAGTGCAGTTGATCAGCTCCTCCAGCACCGCCGCTACGTACTCGGGCGGACTGCCATCGGTGACGGCATGGTTGAGGATGTTGAACAGATCGAGCAGCCTGCGGTGGTCTTCGTCGATCTCGTCCACCCCTACACTCAGGATGCGGTCCCAGACCAAGTCTTTCATGACGTCTTCTCCTCGATGGGCAGCCCAGACCGCCGCACCAGGCTGCCTCAGCCACGGCACGCCGTCTGCACATTCAAACAATAGGCGAGCGACAGGGGCTTTCCAAGCGGGTACTGACCGTCGAACCGAATCGTCCGGCATGTCCGGTAAGCTACGTCCATGTCCGCCGTCCTGCCCGCCGCCCTGAGCCACTCCCTGCGGGCGCTGCGTGCGCGCGACTTCCGCATCTATTTCGCTGGCCAGCTGATCTCCGTGGCCGGGACGTGGATGCAACAGATCGCCATGGGCTGGCTTGCCTACCGGCTCACCGGATCGGCCATGGTCCTGGGGCTGTTGGGCTTCGCCAGTCAGCTGCCCATCCTGCTCTTCGGCGCATGGGGAGGCGTCTGGTCGGACCGCATGGACCGCAGGCGCCTGATGATGCTGACCCAGACCCTGGCGATGACGCAGGCGCTGAGCCTGGCGGCGCTGACCTGGCTGGGCATGGTCACCCCCGGCCTGTTGCTGCTGCTGGCCTTCGTCCTGGGCTGCATCAACGCCCTGGACATGCCGGTGCGCCAGTCCCTGGTGGTGCACCTGGTGCAGGACCGGGCGCTGCTGCCCAACGCCATCGCGCTCAATTCCTTCCTGATGAACGCCACGCGCTTCCTCGGTCCGGCGCTGGCCGGCTTCGTCATCGCCTGGCTAGGCGAGGCGGCCTGTTTCGCGCTCAATGCCGCCTCCTACCTGGCCGTGTTGCTCGCCCTGGCGGTGCTGCGCGTGCGGCCTGGCGGCGATGCCTCCACGCACCCGCTGCGCGCCCTGCGCGAGGGTCTGCGCTATACCTTCGGCCACCGGGACATCCGGCTGTTCCTCATGCTGGTGGCGGTGGTGAGCCTGCTCATCACCCCCTATGTGGTCATGATGCCCATCTATGCGAGGACCATCCTCGACGGCGACGCTCGCACTCTGGGCCTGCTCGTGAGCAGCGCGGGAGCGGGCTCGCTCAGCGCCAGCCTGTTCCTGGCCAGCCGCGCCGGCATAGACGGCCTGGCCGACCGGGTGTCGCGCGCTGCCACCGTGGCCGGCGCGGCCCTGGCCCTGTTCGCCCTCAACCCCTGGCACGCCGTGGCCTATCCGATCCTGGCAGTGCTTGGCTTTTGCGTGGTCCTGGTCGCGGCCGGCAGCAACACCCTGCTGCAGAGCTGGGTGCGTGACGACATGCGCGGCCGGGTCATGGCCGCCTTCTCCATGGCCTTTCTCGGCATCGCCCCGCTGGGCAGCCTGGCGGTCGGCAGTCTGGCCCATGCCATCGGCATCCGGCCGACGCTGCTGCTGTGCGGCGTGCTGACCATCGCGGCCGGCCTGGTCCACACCTGGAGGCTGCGGCGAAATACATAACCGGCATCAGGGCTGGTCTCCCGTTGGCGCCGTTCACGCGATCGGTCTTCGCGGTCTGCCGGGTCCTGATGGACAATGCCGGCATGAAAGACATCCCCCCGCAGACGGCATGGCCAGGGTGATTCCCGACGGCTGGCAGGCCCTCGAGGCCACCGGGGCGGCCGGACGCGAGATCGAGACCCTGCAGCGGCTCGCCCAGTCGCTGCCCGATGCCTACACCGTCTACCACGCCGTACACTGGACCAATCTGGAGCGCGGCTTCTCGGTCTACGGCGAGATCGACTTCGCGGTGGTGAACCGTGCCGGCGACCTGCTGCTCATCGAGCAGAAGAGCGGCTTCCTGGAGGAGACCGCCGCGGGCCTGGTGAAGCGCTACGCGGAAAAGGCGAAGAGCGTGCCCATGCAGATCGCCCGCACGGTGGCGGCACTGCAGGCGAAGCTGGCCAAGCGGCCGGGCTGCCAGGGGGCGCACGTCGATTACCTGCTCTACTGCCCGGACTATCGGGTCAAGCAGGTGGAGACCGCCGGCATCGCGGCGCAGCGCATCGTCGATGCCAGGCAGCGCGAGCACCTGGCCGCCTTCGTCCAGGCCGCCCTGCCGCCGGGCGAGCCGGCCGGCCGCGCCGCCGAGGTGCACCGCTTCCTGCGCGACGTGATCGAACTGGAGACCGACGTCAGCGCCCTGATCGGCCGGGCCGGGGCCCTGGTCACCCGCATCGCCGGCGGGCTCGCCCACTGGGCGCGGCAGCTCGACTTCGAGCCTTATCGGCTGCGGGTCGAGGGGACCGCCGGCTCGGGCAAGACCCAGCTCGCCCTGGCCGAGTACCGCGACACCCTGGCGCGCGGCGGACGGCCGCTGTACGTCTGCTTCAACCGGCCGCTGGCCGACCACTTCCTGGACATCGCCCCCGAGGGGGGCTGGGCGGGCACGCTACACATGCTGTGCGACCAGCGGGTACGCGCGGCGGGGGAGATGCCGGACTTCACGCAACCGGACGCCTTCGAGCGCATCACCGCGCGGGCGGCCGAGGTGCCGGTGAGTGAGAACTGGCTTTTCGACACGGTGATCGTCGACGAAGGCCAGGACTTTTCCGAGGCTTGGCGGGACCTGGCGCTCAGGCACCTGCGGCCGGGCGGTCGGGCGCTGTGGCTGGAGGACCCGATGCAGAACCTCTACGGCCGGCTGCCGGTTGCGCTGCCCGGTTGGGTGGTGCTGCGCGCCAAGCAGAACTACCGCAGCCCGCGCCTGGTGGTGCGCATGCTGCAGGGGCTGCTGCCGGAAGGCGCTGGCATCGAGGCGTCGGGCCCGCTCAACGACGCCGGCCTGGAGGTGCTCACCTACCGGGACGCGACCGGACTCCGCGAGCAGGTGAAGGAAGGCATCCGCCTGTGCCTGGCGGCGGGCTACCGCAAGTCGGACATGGCGGTGGTCACCTATCGCGGGCGGGAGCAGTCCCTCCTCTTCCCCTACACCCAGCTCGGCCCCCACACCCTGCGCACCTTCACCGGCGGCTACGATCTGCTCGGCCACCCCCAGTATACGGACGGCGAGCTGCTGCTGGAGACGGTCTACCGCTTCAAGGGCCAGGCCGCGCCGGCCATCGTCTTCGCCGAGATCGACTTCGAGGCGCTGGACGACAAGGCGCTTCGCAAGCTCATCGTCGGCGCCACCCGGGCGATGATGAAGCTGGTGCTGGTGGTCTCCGAGCGCGCGGCGGCCGCGCTGATGGCGAGTCTGGACTGACTGCGCCCGCGCGCCGGTGCGGGCGCGAAAAAGGCCACCCGCGGGTGGCCTTGGCACGGCGTGATCCCGCTCAGCGCGGCAGTTCCTCGAACACGTTGGTCCACACGTTGAGCACCTGGCCGGCGCCGGGTTTGTTGCCGGTCTCGATGCTCTTCACCACGGCGAGCTTCTTCATGTCGAGCTTGTGCAGGTTGCCGTCCTTGTCGTTGGAGACATAGCCCCAGCTGCCGTCCTTGGTGAAGGCGATGTGACCCATGCGGCCGGCGCCGATCCTGAGGCAGAATGTGGCCGACAGGCTGCGCGCCGGTCTCGCCCGGCTCGAGGCGGCGTCATCCTGACGGCCTGTAATGCCCGCCGATGCCAGCCGTCACCGATCATCCAAACCGGAGTGCCCCATGAAACCGTCCTTCGCCCGTGCCTGCCTGCTGACCCTGCTCCTGCTCCCCGTCGCCGCCCTCGCCAATGGCAACCCCGTCGTGCGCATGACGACCAGCCTGGGTGTGGTGGAGCTGGAGCTCCTCCCCGAGCGCGCCCCGGTCACGGTGAAGAACTTCCTGGATTACGTCGCCACCGGGCATTACGACGGCACGGTGTTCCATCGGGTCATCCCCGGCTTCATGATCCAGGGCGGCGGCTACGAGCCGGGCATGCGGCAGAAGGTCACGCGCGAGCCGATCCGCAACGAGGCCGACAACGGCCTCAAGAACACCCGCGGCAGCGTGGCCATGGCGCGCACCATGGAACCCCACTCGGCCACCGCCCAGTTCTTCATCAACGTCGCCGACAACGACTTCCTCGACCACCGCGACAAGACGCCGCGCGGCTGGGGCTATGCGGTGTTCGGCCGGGTGACGCGGGGCATGGACGTGGTCGACCGCATCGTCCGCTTGCCCACCACCTCGGTCGGTCCGCACCAGGACGTGCCGCGCACCGATGTGCTGATCCAGAAGATGGAGGTCATCGCCGCCGCGCCGGCGAAGCCGCGCTGAGCGTCGGTGGCCGATCCGCCGCGCGGTGGGCGGATCAGGACCAGCCTTGCAGGACCTTTTCCAGCTCCGCCACCTGCACCGGCGTGGTCAGCGCCGCATCGATGCGGAAGCGCTCGCGCACCTTGTCCAGGGCGCTCTGGTGCGCGGGGTCGTAATAGACCAGGATGCGGGTGTCCTTGAGCGGCTGGGCGGCGGCCAGCAGGGACTCCAGATTGCTCACCCGGTCGCGGAAATCGGGCTGGAAGAAGAAATCGGCGGCGATCACGTCCGGCTTCTCTTTCCGCAGCCGGGCGATGGCCTTGCGCACGGTGAGTTCCTGGCCGACGGTGTATCCCAGCCGCTCGTAATGGGCCTTGAGCGCGGTGTGCGCCAGGAATTCGATCACCGCCAGCAGCGTCTTGCCTTGGGACATGGTCGTGTCGGTCACATGAGCAGGAGAAGGGCACCCAGCGCGATGGCGGCGATGCCCGCCGCCACCACCCGGTTGTCGGTCTCACGCACCCGGGCGCGCACGTCGAGTTCGACGTTGTCCAGACGGATCAGCGGCGCCGCCTCCGGGGTGAGTTCCAGCCGGTACTCGCCCGCCTGCGGCCGTTGCAGCAGCAACAAACGCTCCTGAAAGCGCGGGTTGCTGTCGGCGACCGCCCGCACGCCCAGCTCCAGGCGGATGGGCGTGCCCGCCTTGCCATCCTGATGCAGGACGGCGCGGTAGCGGTCCCGCGGCGGTTGGCCCTCGGGCATGTTGGGGGAGAAGCTGCCCGCCGCGCGCAGGATCAGCCCCACCGGCGCCATGGCCGGGTCGAGGCGGAAGGGCGGCGAGACCCAGGCGCCGTTCTCGCCGGCACGCAGCGCCACCGTCCGGGCCACCTCACCGGTGAAATGGACGACATAGATCCAATAGGCAGGGCCCAGGACCAGACCGGCGAGGATCAGCAGCAAGGAGAGGATCTTGAGCATGAGTTGGCCAGCCCGCGAGGCGTGTGTCCGGATTCTAACCCGCACGTAGCCCCGCCGCGCGATACCGGCACGGGCGCATGACGGGGCGGGGCACGCCGGTGGGCGCGCGAGGTCAGATGCGGCGGTGCCGCTTCAGGTGCTGCAGCACCAGCGTGGCCACCTGAACGCGGTTGTGGAAGCCCAGCTTTTGCATGATGTTGGCCAGGTGGTTGCGCACGGTGTTGTCCGAGAGGTTCAGCTTGCCGCCGATGACCTTGTTGCTGTAGCCCTGCGCGACCAGCTCGGCGATCTCCATCTCGCGCTGGGAGAGCTTGGACAGCGGGTCCGTGCCCGAGTCGCCGCGTGCGATCTTTTGCAGGACGTGCGGCGGGAAGGCGCCCGCGTCCTGCATGACGATGCCGACCGCGCGCAGGATCTGGTCGGTGTCCGATGACTTGAGCAGGTAGCCGTCCACACCGGTGTCGATGGCGGCGCGGATCTCCTCGTCGGCATCCTCGACGGTGAGGATGATCACCTTCATGCCACGGGCCTTGAGCTCCGGCACCATGTCCAACCCGTCGCCGTCGGGCAGGCCACGGTCGACGATGGCCACGTCCGCCTGCTCGCCGCTTTGCAGCCACGCCTTCAGGCTGGCGATATCGGCGCAGTCGGCCGCCACCGCGAGGCCTTCCTCGTGTTCCAGGGCCCGTTTGAGACCCAGCCTGAGCAGGGGGTGGTCATCCAGTATGAGCACGCGTATGGGGTTCATGGCTGGCAGTGGTCTCCGTGGCTGGTCGATTCGTACCAAGCAATCATAGCGACAACCGGACACCGTCGCCATCGATTCGATGCCCGGTGCCGTTACCGGGCGGGGATCAGTCCAGGGCCTGGTAGACGACGCGCAAGATCTCCAGCTCGCGGCTGCCACCAGGCACCTGGCAGCGCACGCGGTCGCCCTCCCTGGCCTTGAGCAGCGCGCGGGCCAGGGGCGAGATCCAGGAGATGCGCCCGCGCGAAGGGTCGGCCTCGTCCATGCCGACGATGCTGTAGGTGACCTCGGCCCCGGTTTCGTCCAGCACCGTGACGGTGGCGCCGAAGAAGACCTGATCGGTGGGTTCGCGGCTCGCGGGGTCCACCACCACGCCCGACTCGATGCGCTTGGTGAGGAAGCGGATGCGCCGGTCGATCTCGCGCAGGCGCTTCTTGCCGTAGATGTAGTCGCCGTTCTCCGAGCGGTCGCCGTTAGCGGCGGCCCAGGCCACCACGTTGACCACCGCGGGCCGCTCCTCGCGCACCAGCTGGGCCAGTTCCGCCTGCATGCGGGCATAGCCGGCCGGCGTCATGTAGTTGTGCGTCCCTGCGGGCAAGGGGGGCGTGCCCACCTCCTCATCCTCGCTCTCGGGAAGGTCGTCGCGTACGAAGGCCTTGCTCATTCTTCAACGCTCGGCGGGCGGCCGTCATGAACGAGGGCACGTCGCCGTTCGAGGTAGTAATCGCGCGTGAACTCGTAACCGTCCAGGGCAGCCATGTCCACCGCCGCCTTGGCGTCGAGGAGATCTGTGCGGCGGCTCACCACGCGCAGGATGGCGGTGCGGTTGCGCACGCCGATGTCGTCGATGTGGCGCACCGGGTCGGTGTAGTTCATGTCCACGAACATGCCGGCGGTATCGCGGAAGTTGCTCGGGCCGAAGAAAGGCAGCACCAGATACGGGCCCGCATTGACGCCCCAGCGGCCCAGGGTCTGGCCGAAGTCTTCGTCGTGCTTGCGCAAGCCCATCTCCGAGGCCACGTCCAGCACGCCCAGCAGCCCCAGGGTGCTGTTGACGGCCAGACGCATGAAATCCCTCGCGCTCTGCTCGATCTTGAACTGCAGCAGGTTGTTGGCGAGGACGGTGACGTCATCCAGATTGGAGAAAAAGTTGCGCACCCCCGTCTGCACGAAACCGGGCGTGATGGCCCGATAGCCCTGCGCGATGGGTTTCATGACGGCCCGATCCACCGTCTCGTTGAAGTCGTGTATGACCCGGTTCACCGGCTCCAGCGGATCCCTGGGGTCTTCCTGCGCCGAGACGGCGGCTGGGAGGGCGATCGCGCCCAGGAACACGAACAAATGACAAGGTCGCACGGGAAGATACCTCAGCGTTTGGCTCGGATGGACTGGAGCTCTATCGGTTATGCAGCCAGTTTACTTGAGCCGTGGCGCGTGGGAAAAGGGCGTCGCGGCACGTGCTGTAACAGTGTGCTTGAGATGGGATGCATGGTCAGTCGGGTTTTGGCCTGACAACGACCATCTCTAAACCGACCCCAAACATTGAGAGAGCCTAGGAGCCTGTCGGACTTGAGCGATCGTAGCGAGCCGGGTGGGAGAGCGAGGACAGTTTTTCACGATTTCGAGGCGCATAGTGGGCCTATGCAACGAGAAATCGGGGGAAAATGGACCGCTCTTCCCACCGGCGCAGTAGATCAGTCTCAAGTCCGACAGGCTCCTAGGCCGCCCTTAAGCCGGAGTTGGTATCCTCGCGATTTGCGGGTGTCGGCCTGAAGCCGGTCCACGAGCCAAGGAAGCGCTGATTAAACCTAAAAACCTCAGTTGAACGCGCCCGAAGGCGGGTTTGTGCGTGTGGCTGGCAAGGCGCGACGACGCCGCGGGGTCGGCGACTGCGTAGCGCGGAGCAGGGGCCCCGCAGGGGATGCGACCGCGGAGCAGGATGCGGGCGCCCCCGGGGCAGTCGCCGGCATCCCCTCCGCTGTCCGATCCCCGCTCACGCGGGGCCCC
>JBBIKZ010000059.1:0-14538 GCA_037445185.1 Hydrogenophilales bacterium
GGGCGGGGCCGCCCAGGTTGAGGGATAGCCCATGGGCGACGAGGGGGCGGCGCTCGGCGATGTGGCACAAGGCCTTGCGCCGCGAACCGCCCATGTCCAGCCAGTTTTCCGGGGCGAGCTCGAAGAAGTCTATGGCGTCCGGAATCCCGGCCATGAGGTCGGGCAGATGCTCCCGCCTCAGGCCGAGGCCCGCGCCATGCAGGTCGTGGACAGGCATGACAGGCGCTCCGGTGGCTTATTTCTTACCGCCGCACTTGCCCTCGCCACACTTGCCATCCTTGGCTTTGGCATCCTTGGCGCCGCCGCACTTGCCCTCGCCGCATTTGCCATCCTTGGCTTTGGCCTTGCTGCCGCCGCATTTGCCTTCACCACATTTGCCATCCTTGGCCTTGGCATCCTTGGCGCCGCCACATTTGCCCTCGCCGCATTTGCCGTCTTTGGCTTTGTCGGCGGCGGCCACCATGTAGCCGCCAGACAGGCTTTGCATGGCGAAGGGATTGCCCGCCGCGTGGGCAACTCCGGCTACGCCGATAGCGGCGGTCAGGGCGGTACCCAGGGCCAGGGTCAGGGTTTTTTGGGTTGCGTTCATGTCGATTCTCCTGAAATTTAGTCATGTTGTTTGCCCGTGTGGGCGCGCTACTGTGCCCCCGGTCCGGCCCATGGGCCGGACCGCCCCCGTGGGGGGCAAGCCGTTCTCGGGGCGGCCCGTCGAACGGCTCGAGGGTGACGATGGTCTCGGAGAACCGGGGGATCAGTGTTCGTGTTGGCAGCGCTCGGCAACTGCCTTGCGGATGCGTTCCTGCGCCTCGGGGGTGAAATCGATGTCTGCCGCGATGTCCTCGCCTTCGGACTCGGCGCGTCGGCCCAGCTCGCGCAGGGCTTTTCGCATCAAGGCCACCTGCTGCTCAAAACGGCGGCAGTAGGCGCACAGCATCAGATGCAGCTTGAGACCCCAGCGTTCCCGGAAGCCCAGAGGGCATTCCTGGCTTTCCGAAATCAAGTGGCTAGCATCCTTGCATGTCAGCATCTTCATTCATCCTCGGGCGCTCGTTACGTCGCTGAGCCGACCCAGTTCCTGTCGAGACACCGCCGGAGCCCCAAACGGGCCCGATACAGCATCGTCCACAGGTTGGTCGGCGTGATGGCCAATTCCTGACAGATATTTTCGGTATTTTCTTCCATGACCTCCCGTAGCATGAAAAGCCGCGCCAGTCGGGGGGGCAGGGCATCCAGGCAGCGCTGTAGGATGGCCATGAACTGGCCCCGCTCCAGCACCTCTTCGGGATTGCCCCAGTCGGAGGGCTTGTCCTGCCATCGCCCGTTGGGCTTGAAGATTTCCTCCGCCAGGGTGTCTTCCCCGCCCTCCAGGTCATCCGGGTCTTCCAACTGAACCTCCCGCGCGTCGCGACGGAACATGTCCATGACCTTGTGCTTGAGGATGCCGATGAGCCAGGTGCGCACCGATGCCTCGCCGGAAAACCGGTCCCGGGCCTGCAAGGCCGCCAGCAGGGTCTCCTGCACCGCATCTTCGGCCTGGTGTTCGTCCCGGGTGAGCAGTAGGGCGTATTTGTAGAGGGCCGCACCGTGGTCCGTGAGCCAATCCTCCGGCGCGCCGGCGGCATGTTCAGCCATGGGTCTCTCCATCCATTGGTCTTGTCGTTGCGCGCAATGTACCTGACGGTCCGTCCATGACGGCAGGCGTTGCCAGGAGTTGACGGTGCCGGCTTCTGGTCTTTTGTCTTTTTCATTCAGCCGACTACCGCGCTTCAAACCCCTGGGGGCCGGGTCATCTCCCAGACCGGGAGGCAATATAACTGCATCCGCTTCTTTCTCAAAGGTCCGCCCCAGGCCGTGTTAGCCCAAAGTTGTAATGTCCCCTTTCTCCAAGATAGAGATGTCCCCTTTTGATTCCAGCCGAGGGGGAAGCGATGGAGGGGGTATTGGCGATGAGCGGGAAGGAGCGGCAATGGCTGAGGGTGATCGAATCGCTTCGTGACAAGCGCCTCGAGCAGGCGGATGCGGCGCGGCAGTTGGGCTTGTCGGTCAGGCAAGTCAAGCGGCTGGTGCACGCGCACCGGCAAGCGGGCGCCGCCGCGGTGGTGTCGAGGCGTCGCGGGCGGCCGAGCAACCGGCGCATCGGGGAAGCCGAGCGCGAGGCGGCCCTCGCCTGTGTCCGCAGCCGCTACGCCGACTTCGGGCCAACGCTCGCGGCTGAGTATCTGGCCAGCCACCACGGCTTTACCCGCTCGGCGAAGACGCTGCGGCGATGGATGATCGAAGACGGCGTGTGACAGCCGAAGCGGCAGCGGCGCAAGCGGCCATTTCAGCTACGCGCGCGACGCGCCTGGGTGGGCGAACTGGTGCAGGTCGACGGCAGCCCGCACGCCTGGCTGGAACGACGCGGGCCGCGCTGCACGCTCGTCTGCTTCTTCGACGAGGCCACCGGCCGACTGCAATACGCGCGCTTCGTGCCGGCCGAGACCAGCCGGGCTTACCTGCATGGCCTGCGCGATTATGTGACCTGTGACGGGCGCCCGATCGCCCCTCTATAGCGACCGGCACAGCATCTTCACCAAGCAAGACCCCGAAGAGGCGACGCCGACGCAATTCGAACGGGCCGCGCGCGCGTTGGGCATCGAGCTGATCCTGGCCTCCTCGCCGCAAGCCAAGGGACGCGTGGAGCGTGCCTTCCAGACCCTGCAGGACCGGCTGGTCAAGGCCTTGCGGCTGGCCGGAATCGACACCCTTGAGGCGGCCAATGCCTGCTTGCCGGACTTCATCGCGCACTACAACGCGCGCTTCGCCAAGCCCCCCAGAAGCCAGGAAGACGCCCATCGTCGGCTGGACATCGGTGCCGAACAGCTCTACCTCGCCACCTGCGAGCAGCATGTGCGCACGCTGTCGAAGTCTCTGTCCTGCCAGTATCGCGGGCGCCAGTATCTGATCCAGACCGGCGGCAGCACCAACAATGCCGACTACCTGAGCTTCAACGCCCTCGGCCGTGCACTGATCAACGCCCTGCCGCTGGAACAGGTGCGTGCCTGGCTGCCGCCGGGCTTCGTCCATGCCGGGCCAACGCGCAGCGTGGTGCTGATCGACGAGATCGACAAGGCACCGCGCGACTTTCCCAACGACCTGCTGAACGAGATCGAGCAGATGTACTTCCGCGTGCCGGAACTGGGCAACGTGGCCATCGGCGGACCCGGCGTCCTGGCCGAATCCCTGCGGCCTATCGTCTTCCTAACCAGCAATTCGGAGAAGAACCTGCCCGACCCCTTCCTGCGCCGCTGCGTGGACTACCACATCCCCTTCCCGGACCGGGATCGCCTGCAGGAGATCCTGCTCGCACGACTGACCCGCCTCGGCGCCACGGCAGGCCCCTTGCTGGAGGACGCCCTCGCCTTCTTCGTCAACCTGCGCGAGGCACACGCCATGCGCCGTCGCATCTCCCCGGCCGAACTGATCCAGTGGCTGACCTGGATGCTGGCGGCCGGCGCCCGACCCGAGCAGCGCCTGCGCGAGGCCGGGCAGCTCGCCATGGCCGGCCTCGGGGCCATCATCAAGGACCCTGCCAATCAGCCCCAGGTGCGCGCCCTGTTGGAAGCGTTTCTGGCGGCCTGATCGCCGCACCGGTCCATGCCGCGCAACCGAGCGCCCGATCGCGACCTCGCCGATCTGGTCGAACGGCTGCGCGCCGCCGGTTTCCGGGTCGACACGCGCCAGTACCTAACCGCGCACGAACTGCTGCTTGCCTGGGCCGCCCGCGGCAAGCGTCTGGAAGACGACACCGCGGCCCTGATCTCGCATCTGGGGCCGGTGTTCTGCACCTCCGCCCGGGAGCAGGACCGCTTCGGCGACGTGGTGCGGGCCTGGCTCAGCCCGCCGCCACCGCCACGCCGCCATCCCCTGCGCGAGCCCACGCCCTTCAGATCCTGGCGCCATCGGCGCTGGCTGTTGGCGGGCGGGCTCCTCGTCCTGACGCTCCTCGCCGCGGCCCTGCTGGCCTGGTGGTACTACGCCTGGCCGGTCCTGGTGCAGGGCGGGGTCTACACCCTCGGCCCTGACGGGGCGCCCAAGCCCGCCCCCCAGGCCAGGCTCGCGCTCGCCGGCACCGCCGTTGCCGTGGACGCGGCCGGCCGCTTCCGGACCGAACTGCGCCGGCGTGACGGCCCACAGGACCTGGCGGTGGCGCTGCCGGGCTACCGGGACCTCGTGTACCGCGTGGATGCCGACACACCGCAGCCGCTGGCGCTCGTGCTGTCGCCGCTGCCGCCGCCGCCCGCCGTGCCGGCTGCCGGGCCGGACATGCCGGTGACCTTCGGCGAACCGCGCGTCATCCCCCATCCGGTCAGTCCGCTCAACCTGCTCGTCGAGCGGCTGACCCCCTGGGGCCTCGTGCTCGCCTGGTGCGTCCTCACGGCCCTGGTCGCCTTCGGACTCTGGACCCCGGCCGAGAGGTTGCGTCGGACCCTGGTCCTGCGGCGTCTGCCTGCGGACGGTCGTGCCGATCTCAAGACCCTGGCTGCCGACCTGCCCACCCCGCGCAGTCTGGACGACCGGTCTTTCCGCCGGCTGGCGGCCGACCTGCGCCGGCCGCGCGGCCAGGCGGCACGCGACCTAGACGTGAAGGCCACGGTGCAGGCCACCGTCCGTCGCGGTGGCTTCTTCCAGCCGGTCTGGAAGGCGCGCCAGGCCACGCCCGAGTATCTGGTCCTCATCGGTCGTCACGACATCGAGGACCATCAGAGCCGCCTGTACGACGAGCTCATGCTGCGGCTGGCGGACCGTGGCGTGGCCCTCGATGTGCTGCATTTCCGCGACGATCCCCGCCTGTGCCACCGCGAGGATGGGCGACCCGCTGCCCTAGGCGAGCTGGCGCAGCAGCACCACCGCGCGGTGCTGTTCCTGTATCTGGAGGCCCGTCACTGCTTTAACCTAAAAACCTCAGTTGACCGCTCCTTGGCCTTCGCAAAGACGCATGGAACCTGACGTTTGCGCCTCCGAGCACGCTCACCCGGAAGGTGAGGCCGCTACGCGCCCGCTTTCGGGTCTGTGCGCGCGTCTGGCTGCGTTGCTCCTCCTTGCGGGGAACGACCCCGCGGCGTCGTCGCGCCTTGCCACCCACACGCACAAACCCGCCTTCGGGCGCGTTCAACTGAGGTTTTTAGGTTTAACCCGATCAGCGGCGAGCCGGAGCCCTGGCTGGAGGTTTGCGCGATCTGGCCACGGCGGGTGCTGTTCACGCCCGTGCCGCCGGCGCACTGGACCCGACACGAATGGGCCCTGGCGGAGTCCGGCTGGCTGGTGCTGCCGGCAGGTGAGGCGGGCCTCGCCGCCTATGCCGGCATCGGCGAGGAGTGGCGCATCGACAACCTGTTCCCCGCCCCCTACGCGCGGCCCTATCCGCCCCTGCTCAAGGACACGCCGGGACGCTGGTTGCAGCACACGGCGCCACCCGCGCCGGTGGTGGAGGCCCTGGTGCGGCAGTTGCATGGCTATCTGGGCAGGGACGGCTTCGCGTGGCTGGCCGCCTGCGCCGTCTATCCGGAAGTGGCCTGGCCGGTCAGCCTGCGCATGGCCCAGGCCCTGCCCGAACTCGCCCGGCGCCCCGACCGGGTGGCGGCACTGCTGCCGGCGCTGGCCCGACTGCCCTGGTTCCGCCACGGAACCATGCCGGACTGGCTGCGCCTGACCCTGATCGGTTTGCTCGACCCAACCCAGAAGCGCGTCGTGCATCGGTCTCTGGAAGGGCTGCTGGAGCGGGCAGTGGAGGCCATGCTGGCCGGACGGCGTGGCCGCGGCCTCGATATCGCGGCCTGGATCGGCCCTCTGGATGTGCTGCGTACCGAGCCTGTTGGCAGTCCCCTGCGCGATGCGGTGTTCCTGGGCTACCTGTCCGGGGTGAATCCGGATGCGCTGTCTCTGCTGGCACCCTCCAGTCTGCGCCGGCTGTTCCGCCGGCTGCATCCCTTGCCGACAGGGGGCAAGGCCCTGCACGCCGCAGGCGGCTGGCTGTGCCGCATGCTTGGCCGACTGCGTGGCTGGTCGCTCGATCAACCCCTCTTCGCCCGCGCCGTCGTGGCCGCTGCGCTCGGCATGACGGTCGCCGGCCTGCTCGCCACCCTGCTCACGCGCGAGGTGGAACAGACCCTCACCACCGATCCCGGAGCGTTCACCGCCATGGACCTGTCGCAGGACGGCCGGCGGCTGGCCGCCGCCTCCGCCGACAGTCTCGGCCGGATGTGGGAGCTGGCGGATGAGGCGTCCTTGACCGAGCTGATCGGCCACGGCGGCGGCCTGCTCGACATCGCCTTCAGTCCCGACGGCAGCCGGGTGGCCACCGCCTCGGAGGATGGCAGCGCGAAGCTCTGGGAGGCCGTAGGCGGCAGGCTGCTGCATGTGCTGCAGCACGAAGGCCCGGTCGGTGGCGTCGCCTTCAGCCCCGGCTGGCCACGGTTGCCGCGGACAATACGCTCAGGCTCTGGGCCACGGCGGACGGTCGCGAGCTGACGCGGGTGGATACGGGTAGAGCCGTGACTGCGGTGCGCTTCGCACCGGACGGCAGCCAGCTCATCACCGCGGCGTGGGGAGAGGGCTGGCAAACCTGGCGCGTGGACACAACCGGCCTGCGCCCGCTGGCGGCGGTGCCGGCGGCAGGGATCGCCGGCCTGCGCTACAGCCTGGACGGGTCGCGCCTGGTCGCGGTGTCGAGGGAGTCGCCGGCACAGGTACTGTCGGCAACGGAGCGCCGCGTGCTGGCGACCCTCGGCGAACAGTCCGCACCGGCGGCGGACGCTGCCTTCAGTCCCGACGGCAGGTGGGTGGTGACCGCCGGCGAGGACGGTCTGGCACGCCTGTGGGATGCCGCCAGCGGTCGTTTCCAGACGAGCCTGCCGGGCGACGGGCGTCCGCTGCGCCGCGCCTTCATCGGCCCCGACGGTGCCTCCCTCTTCACCCTGAGCACCGACCGGCTGCTGATCTGGCCCATGCGCGTCAGGCCGCCCGAACCCCGTCCCCCCGAGAAGAAGACGTCGGACGTCCGGATACCTGACAAGCAGGCCCTGGCCATCACCCCGCGCCTGGTGGGACTGCGTCTGGACGTGGCGGAGAAGACCCTCGCCGGGGCCGGCCTCAGGCCGGGACCGGTCGCCACCCGGACCCTGGCCGGCCGGATGCCCCCCGGGACCGTCATCGGTCAATCCCCGCAGCCGGGCACCGAGGTGGCACGCGGCAGCGCCGTCAGCCTGCAGGTTCAGGGGACGCCGGTGCCGCCGTTCGAGGACCTGCCGGAGGACCTGCGCCCCCTGGCCCGGCGCGCCGCCCACGCTCGAGGGGCGCTGGACCGCCACGATCCGCTACGACTGGGGTGACACGCATACTGAGGTGTTCGAATTCGAGGTGGCGGCGGGAGAGGTATTCGGGGCAGCCAGCTACCTGAGGACACGGCGTGCCATCCAGGATGGCCGCCTGCGCGGCGACCGTCTGACATTCACCACCCAGAGCCAGGAAATGCTGGGCGGGCGGGACGAGGTGAGGACGGTCACGCACCGCTACCGGGGCATCCTCGACGGGGATGTCATCCGCTTCACCCTCGAAAGCGGCGGCGGCCACAGCCACCACGAGCCGGTGCAATT
The DNA here is from genome assembly GCA_037445185.1 of Hydrogenophilales bacterium. GTDB lineage: Bacteria > Pseudomonadota > Gammaproteobacteria > Burkholderiales > Thiobacillaceae > JANWZL01. Next base: position 7,635 of record JBBIKZ010000059.1, read on the forward strand.
CGAGGCCCGGCGCGCGACGCAGTGACCCTGCTATGCTGAGATCAGCACAGGCAGAAGGGGGGAGGGCATGCCGGGCATCTTCATCAGCTACCGTCGCCAGGACAGCCAGAGCGCTGCTGGCCGGCTGGCGGACCATCTGCGTGATCACCTGCCGCAGGTGACCATCTTCCGCGATGTCGAGACCATTGAGCCGGGTGTCGACTTCGTGCAGGCGATCGAAAAGGCCCTGGCCGCCTGTGGCGTGATGCTGGTGGTGATCGGGCCGCGCTGGTTGACAGTGACGGACAGCGGCGGGCGTCGCCGTCTCGATGATCCGCGCGACTATACCCGGTTGGAGGCGGCCACCGCCCTGGGCCGGGATTCGGTGCGTGTCATTCCGGTGCTGGTGGAGGGCGCCGAGATGCCTGCGGAGGTGGACCTGCCGGAGGATCTGAAACCACTCGCCCGGCGCAATGCCATCGAGCTGACGGACAAACGTTGGGAATACGACGTCTCCCAACTGGTCGAGACCGTGCGCAAGGTCCTGGGTGTGGCCGCGGGTGCCAGCCGGGACGGGCCGGCCACCGAGGCCGTGCCGCCGCCCCGTGCCCGGGCCTGGGGGAGATGGGCCTTGATTGGGGGCGTGCTCCTGTCGGTCGTTGTCGCCTACGTGCTCATCGATGGGGAGGAGGCGCCAACTCCCGAGGCGGGGCCGGAGATCGTCGCTGGCAACCCTTCCATGCTCGCCGAGCCGCCTCCGCCGGCAACGCCTGGCCAGCCGGCGGAACCGCCGCCGGTGGTCGAGCCGGTCCCCGCCCCAACGCCGCCAGTCCGGCCGATCGATCTGACCGGACTGTGGCAGGACGACGAGGGTGGTCAGCACCAGATCGCCCAGCAGGGCAACCGCATCGCGGTCCAAGGCATGACAGCGGACGGCATCGTCTACGGTGTCGGGCAACTGCAGGGCCGCGTCGGCTGGGTGGAGTACACCCTGAACGGCTACCCCCTGCGCGCCGCTGTGGAAGTCTCGGCCAACGGCAACCAGGTTCGGGTGGTGGTCGTCGATCCGGCCACAGGGAAGCGCGACGTCCTCAGCATGTCCGGGATTCGTTGAGACAAGGACGGCCATGCAGATCACCTTCCTCGGCGCCACGCGCGAAGTGACCGGCTCATGCTTCCTGGTGCAGGCCGAGGGCTTTTCTTTTTTGGTCGAGTGCGGCCTGTTCCAGGGCGGCCGCGACGCGGCCGAGAAAAACCGCGCGTTTCCCGCCTTCGACCCGGAGGCGATCGACTTCGTCCTGCTCACCCACGCCCACATCGACCACTCCGGGCTGCTGCCGCGGCTCACCACACTGGGCTTCCGCGGGCCGGTCTACTGCACCCGCGCCACCGCCGACCTGCTCGCCGTGATGCTGCCGGATGCCGCCTACATCCAGGAAAAGGAGGCGGAGTGGGCGAACTACGACCGGCGCAAGAAGCATGGCGAACTCAAGGACGAGGTGGCGCCCCTGTACACCGTCGCCCAGGCCCACGCCTGTCTCAAGCGGCTCTCCACCGTCGGCTACGACCAGGAACTGCGCCCGCATCCCCGTGTGTGCGCGCGCTTCCGCGACGCCGGCCACATCCTCGGCTCCGCCAGTCTAGAGGTGTGGGTGGAGGCGGGCGGAGGCACGCGCAAGCTGGTCTTCTCCGGTGACCTGGGCATGCCCGGCCGGCCGGTGGTCAACGACCCCACGCCGATCGACGCGGCCGACTATCTGGTCATCGAATCGACCTATGGCAACCGCCTGCACAAGGGCATGCGCGAGACCATCGATGAGCTGGCGCACGCCGTCAACGACACCCTCACGCGCAAGGGCGGCAACGTCATCATCCCGGCCTTTGCCGTCGGTCGCACGCAGGAGATCCTCTATATGCTCATGGACCTGGTGCGCCAGGGACGGCTGCCGCGCAACCTGGCCGTGTTCGTCGATTCCCCCATGGCCGGCGCCGCCACGGAGATCACGCTCCGGCACCAGAGCCTGCTAGACCGGGAGACCCGCGAGCTGCTCACGTGGTTTCGCGCGAGCCCCGATGCCCCCTACCTGCGGGTCACCGAGGACGTGGAGGATTCCATGGCCCTGAACAAGATCCGCCAGGGGGCGGTGATCATCGCCGCCTCGGGCATGTGCGAGGCCGGCCGCATCAAGCACCACCTCAGGTTCAACCTGCCGCGCGCCGAGTGCACGGTGGCCATCACCGGCTTCCAGGCCCAGGGCACGCTGGGGCGCCAGCTGGTGGACGGCGCGAAGACGGTGCGCATCTTTCGCGAGGAGGTCCCCGTGCGCGCCGACCTCTACACCCTGGGCGGGCTCTCTGCCCATGCCGACCGCGACGCCCTCCTCGCCTGGCTTGGGCATTTCAAGACCAGTCCACGCCAGACCTTCGTCGTGCACGGCGAGGAGGAGACCGCGCTCGGCTTCGCCGAGCTGATCCGGGGCGGCATGGGCTGGAACGTGGCGGTCCCTGTGGCGGGTACAACTCATCGTCTGGACTGACGCTCGGCAGCCTGCTGCGCAGCGGCGGCCAGGGCAGCAGAAATGGCTGCCGACGAAACTGGACATGGCCAGAACCAGCTCTAAGTGTTGGTGCATACGGTTGTTGCCTCCTTTCAGACGGCTGCAATCATCCCCCCCTTTGGACCGGGTCGGACAGGCATCCGCCGAGGGGGTGGTCAAGTAAAATTAGAATATGCTGACGAGATGGCAAAGCCATCAAACCCATCCTGCCAACCCCTCCAAGGAGAACGCCATGAAAAAAGCCTTGTTGTTGTCCACCCTGGCCATCGCCCTCAGCACCCCCGTCATGGCCGGTGACCCAGTCGCCGGTCAGCAGAAGGCCGGTGCCTGCATCGTCTGTCACGGCACCACCGGCTTCCCCGGCATCTTCTACACCTATCAGCTCGCCGGTCGCAATGCCGACAAGCTGACGGTGAAGACCAACAAATACCGCACCGGCAAGATCCTGCACCCGATCATGAACCTGGCGGTCCTGCCGCTGACCGACAAGGACGTGGAAGACATCTCCGCCTTCTACCAGTCGCTCAAACAGCCGGTCATGATCCCCTTCGTCACCATCAAGGGTGACGATGACGAGCCCACCGCGGGCAAGTGATCTGAGTCACAGACCACCGCGCGGATAACCCGCCTCCGCGCGTCCCGCCAGTCGGCTCAGGGCGGGACGTGCGCGTCTCGGCGCGTCCAGCCCGACTCTGCGGTTGGGCGGCGTGCAGTCGATACGCCGCGGCTGCGCATCGACAAGTGGCGCTGGGGAGCCGCGCAGGGCGGAGCAGTGCCTTCGCCGCAGGCGAAGGTGCGACCCCGGAGCGGGTCGAAGCGGCCCAGCCCGATACTGTTGGGATAACGACGTGCAGCAGACGCCGCCGCGGGTACGCATCGACAAGTGGCTCTGGGCCGCCCGTTTTTTCAAGACCCGCTCGCTCGCCACCCAGGCGGTCGAAGGGGGCAAGGTCAAGCTTAACGGCGCCCGTGTCAAACCCGCCCGCGAACTGCGGCCGGGCGACCGACTGCAGGTGCACATCGGCGCATACGTGTGGGACATCACCGTGCTGGCCCTGTCCGATCGGCGTGGCCCCGCGAGCGAGGCGCGCGCGCTGTACGAGGAGGACGAGACGAGCCGCGCCCGGCGAGAACAGGACATACGCGAGCGACGCCTCACCGCCAGCCCGAGAGGGGAAAGACGGGGCCGGCCGACGAAGAAGTCGCGCCGGCTGATCCACCGCTTCACAGAGGGTCTGGGTTGATGGGACCATAGACCAGAGCGATTGTCAGGGGCCATGGGGCAGGCTATGTTTAGTCCTATGGATCCATACGACCTGATCATCGTCGGCGGCGGCATCAGTGGCTTGATGCTTGCCTGCCGGGCGGCCTACGGCAACAGGCTGTCCATTCTGGTCCTGGAGCAGCAGGAGCGCCTGGGCGGCTGCCTGCATACCTGGCAGGTGCAACCCGATTTCTGGGTCGAACTCGGCGCACACACCGCCTACAACTCCTACAAAAACCTGTTGCAGGTGCTGCAGGAGAGGCAGGGGCTGGATCGGCTCACGCGCCGGGCCAAGCTGGGTTACCGCTTCCTCGACGCGGGTCGTCTGCAGTCGCCCATGGCCCGGCTCGGCTGGTTCGAACTGATCACCCACCTGCCCTTCGGCCTCATGCGCGGGCAGGAGGGTGCCAGTCTGTCCGAGTACTACGGGGCGCTGTTCGGCCGGCGCAACTATGCCCGCCTGCTCTCACCGGCCTTTGCCGCCGTCCTGTCCCAGCCGGCGGACGGCTTCCCCGCCCGATGGCTGTTCCGGCGCAAGCCACGCCTCAAGACGGCGCCGCGCAAATACACCTGGCCGACGGGACTGCAGGGACTGGCCGAGGCCCTGGTCGAGGAGGCCCCTTTCGAGGTCAGGACTGGCATGGGGGTGACGGCCATACGCAGAAAGGCGGATGGCTACGAGATCGATGCCAGCGGCCGGCGCATGTTTTGCCGCTATCTGGCCGTCGCCACACCGCCCGACGTCGCGGCGCATCTGCTCCTGGACGGTCATCCCCGGCTGGCAACGCGGCTGTCCGCCATCCCCATGGCCGAGATCGAGTCCCTGGCGGTCGTCGTCGCGGCGCACAAGGTCAAACTGCCCCGGGTGGCCGGTCTCATCGGCGTGAAGGACGCCTTCTATTCGGTGGTCAGCCGCGATTACCTCGAGCACCCCCGCCTGCGCGGCTTCACCTTTCATTTCCGTCCACGCCGGCTGGACGAGGTGGCCAAGCTCGCCCGCGTTTGTGAGGTGCTGGGGATCGCGCCGGACGACGTGATCGAACAGCGGGAGGTGCGCAATCGTCTGCCTGCCCTGGAGATCAGCCATGTCGGCCTGGTGGAGGAGATCGATGACCTGATCAGGGGCAGGCGGCTGTTTCTCACCGGCAACTATTTCCAGGGCATGTCCATCGGTGACTGCGCCGATCGTTCGACGCGGGAGGCGTATCGTTTGCTGCAGACCGTCAAGCGGCAGGCAGGCGCGCGTGCCGGGCAGGCCGACATCCCCACTGCGGGTGGCGCCACCGTGATGGACGCCTGATAATCGCTGCCAGGAGGTACAGATGCCGCGTATATTGGTCCCGCTGGCGCCCGGTTTCGAGGACCTCGAGGCCACCACCATCGTCGACATCCTGCGCCGTGCCGACGTGGAGGTGGTCACGGCGGGCCTCACGCCCGGCCTGGTGCAGGGCAGCCGGGGTCTGCGCGTCCAACCGGATGCCACCCTCGACGACGTGCTCGACCAGGACTTCGACATGATAGCACTACCCGGCGGCCTGCCGGGATCGGAGCACCTGAAGAACGACCCGCGGGTGCAGGCGCTGCTCAAACGGCTGGCTGGCGAGGGACGCTACACGGCCGCCATCTGCGCCGCCCCCATGGCCCTGGCCGCGGCCGGTCTGCTCGACGGACGGCGGGTCACCAGCTACCCGGGCGTGGTGGACAAGATGTCGCTGCCCGGCACGGTCTATGTGTCGCAGCCGGTCGTGGTGGATGGCAAGGTGGTCACCTCCCGCGGTCCGGGCACGGCCCTGGATTTCGCCCTGGCACTGGCGGAACTGCTGGTGGGCAAGGCGGTGCGTAACCAGGTGGAGGCCGCGCTGGTGCGGCCTGGGTATTGAATCGCTGGCAATCACAGGAGGCTGGCCATGTTCATACGCGATGTATTGTCCGTGAAGGGGGGAGGGGAGATCGTCGGCATCGAGCCGGATGCCCCCATCGCCGAAGCCGTCAAGCGCCTGGTCGAGAAAGACATCGGCTCGCTGGTGGTGATGCACGGGGGCAAGATGGTGGGCTTCATCACCGAGCGCGACATCATACGCGGCATGCACGCCCGCGGTTGCTCACTGGCCGAGGTCAAGGTGAGCGAACTGATGGACAAGGAACCCATCCTCTGCAACCCGGACGACAGCGTGGACTACGCCCGCGACGTGTTGACCAAGAGCCGCCTGAGCCACCTGGTGGTGATGGACGGCAACCGGCTGCTGGGCGTCATCTCCTTCCACGATGTGGCCAAGGCCTGTCTCAAGCAGGCCAATTTCGAGAATTCCCTACTCAAGCGTTACATCCGCAATTGGCCCGAGTAGGAGCGGACCCTGCCCGCGATATTGAGGCGCGGACCCTGTCCACCCTGAGCGCCCGCAGAGGGGCGGCCGCCGTGCCGTGAACGGTGATCCGGGGCCTCGACCCTCGCTCACCGGATGTCCTCGATGTTGAATTTCTTGTCCAGGATCTGGGGGATGAGCAGGGCATAGCCCTGATTCTGCCAGTGGATGAGCTCGGTCATGGCCGAGGGCACGGCCTCGATGAAGTCCTGCAGGTCCTGCAGGGCGTAACCATAGTCCTCCAACGCCAGCATGCAGACCTTGAACGCCACGCCGATGTCTGCGTAGTAGCGCATGCGTTCGACCACCTCCTTGTATTTCGCCTCGTTCTTCTTGGCCACGGTGACCAATTCCGTACCATGCAGCACCACCTTGATGGTCTCGGGGTCGTAACTGTAGGGAGCGACGGACAGCGGCATGACGATGCCCCGCAACCAATAGAGGGCCGCCGCCATCTTGGCCGGGTCGTCGAGGTAGATGTCCAGCACCACCTTGGGTGGGGCATAGGGCGTTTGCACGAAGCGGGCCTCGGACTGGACCGGGGATGACAGGGCCAACAGCGCGGTGAGGAGGGAGGGTCGCAGCATGGTTGCCTCCGGCAGAACTTGACCATTTCAATCTAGTATCCCGGCCGAGCTCTGCCAGGCCCGGTAGGGGAGGAGCCCTCAGACGCCCGCCTGCGCGTTCTCCCGCACCAGATCCCGATAGACCCGCCAGCGCTCCGGCATGATCTGGCCGTA
>JBBIKZ010000060.1:0-14112 GCA_037445185.1 Hydrogenophilales bacterium
GGTTGAATGAAGACGGATGCGTCGGCCGGCCTCTTGGCCGACGGGGTTGATGTCACTTCTGCCCCCGTCGCTCCTGCACCATGCGGCGGTGCTGGCGGAACAGCCATTGTTCCCAGACCTCCCGCACCGCTTCGGGCATGGCGATCCACTGCGCGCGGATGTCGCCATGGGCGGACGACATGACCGTCGCGGCGAGTTTCAGGGGCAGCGCCAGGGCGGGTGAGAGATAGAGGCCGAGGACGATCTCGTCACCGGCCTGCAGAGCCTGATCCGTCGCGAGGCTACAGGCCTCGGCGCCGAGGGTGATCGGGGCGGGACGGCCAGCGGTGTGCTGGCCGTGTAGGCTGTGCGCGAGCAGGTGCAGGGCCAGGTCCAGCTTGGCCTCGAGCCGGGCTACGGCGGGCTCGAGATCGCCCTCGCGCGGGGCATGCGCCTCCAGCTGGTTGACGACGCGCAGGATCATCAACCCCTGCCCCCACAGGGCCTCCAGCTCGTACGGCGGCAGGCTCAGACGCTGCAGCGCGTAAGGCAGTGTCACCGAGACCTGCAAGCCGGCCTCAGGCACGGTCCTGCCCCGGAAACAGGCCGGTGCCGTCACGGGCCAGACAGGCGGCGCCATAGGCGGCCTCCTGCTGCGGGGCGATGCGCACCGGCACGCCAAGCCGCCGCGCGCGCAAACGGGTGTAGACGGGATTGCGTGCCCCGCCTCCGCTGCTGGCGACCGATTTCAGGGGGGTGGCGCCCAGTTCCTGCAGTCTGGCATAGCCCAGGGCCTCCACCTTTGCCAGGCCCTCCAGCAGACCGTGGAGGAGGCGCGCGCGCTCGGCCGGGCGGGGTTCGAGGCGGGGCGGCATGGCGGGGTCGTTGTAGGGGAAGCGCTCGCCCGGGCTGGGCAGCGGATAGTAATCGAGACCACTGTCGGTTTCGGGATCGATCTCGAGCGAGAGCGCCTCGAGCTCCTGGTCGGCGAAGTGCTGGCGCAGGACCCGGCCTCCCGTGTTGGACGCCCCGCCGGCCAGCCACAGCGCACCGTACCAGTGGCTGTAGACACCGTAATGGGCAGACTCCACGCGCGTCTTCGACAGCAGCTTCAGCACCAGCGTACTGCCCAGGGAAGTCATCGCCTCGCCGGGTTCGCGCACGCCCGCGGCGATGAAGGCGGCGATCGAATCGGTAGTGCCGGCGCGCACCAGGCAGTCGGGGTCGAGACCGAGTTGCCGCGCCCGTGGACGGGCGACGCAGGCGATCGGGCTGCCAGGCGCCATCACCTGGGGCAGGTAGTCCAAGTCCGCCAGGTATGCAACCCATTCCGGCCAGCGCCGGGCCTCCACGTCGTAGCCCATCTTGAGGGCGTTGTGATAGTCGGACAATCCCGCCCGGTCGGACAGCAGGCCGGTGAGCCAGTCGGCCTGGTTGAGATAGAGCCGGGCCCGCGCAAGGCCCAGCCGCGCCTTGAGCCAGAGCACCTTGGCCAGGCCGGAGCTGGCCGATGCCGCCGGGTTGTCCGCCCCGCCGGCGCGGGCGATGGCCGCGGCCTCTGCGCCGGCACGGGTGTCGTCGTAGAGCAGGGGCGGGTAGGTGGGGTTGAGGGCCTCGTCGCAGGCGAGCACGGTGCCCGAGGTCCCATCCACGGCCAGGGCGGCGATACGACGTCGGCTGCCGGCGGGAATCGCCGTGATGACCGTGAACAGGGCCTCCGCCCACAGCCCGGTCGCCTCATCGGCAGCCACCTGGCCGATATCGACCCGCTCGTAGGCGTCGATCTCGCCGCCCGCCGCGATGACGCAAGCGCGCACGCCACTGGTGCCGAAATCGATGCCGAGGTAGCGCATCACTGCTCAGGTGAAATCCCGCAGACGTTCTGCAGGCATCGGAATCGTATGGATTTTTTCCGCATCCGCGCGCTCGGAGCCTGGGCAAGTTTTCGTCGCGAGCGGCCAGAGGTCAAACCGAGAAGCGCGGTCGTACGAATCGGTACGGTGGGTATCGCCGCTTCGAGAGCGGGACGCGCAGCGAAAAAGTTCACAGCTTCTCAGCGGATGTTGCTTTGCAGCGGGAACTCGGCCAGATCCACCCGCGGCTGCGCTTGCCAGCCTTGCATGCGGTGCTCGGCCACGACCGTGGTGAAGATGCCGCCGCGCACATAGAAGCGCGCGGTCAGGCGCATGAAGCGCGGCGACAGCAGTCCGACCATGTCGCCCAGGATGCGGTTGGTCACCGCCTCGTGGAAGTGCCCCTCATCGCGGAAGGACCAGATGTAGAGCTTGAGGCTCTTGAGTTCCACGCATTTGCGGTCGGGGATGTAGTCCAGGATCAGGGTGGCGAAGTCGGGCTGGCCGGTCTTGGGGCACAGGCAGGTGAATTCGGGGATCTCGATGTGGATCTGGTAATCGCGCTCGGGCGCCGGGTTGGGAAAGGTCTCCAGATCCTTGGAAGGCTGGCTGGGCATGGCGTTGCTCGGGGATGCAGGTGCGGGGGGACGGAAAAGTTAAAATGCGCCAGCGATTATAAATCCACCCGGCAGTTTCCTTTGCGTCTCAAACACATCCATCTCGCAGGCTTCAAGTCTTTCGTCGACCCCGTGACCATCCCGGCCAGCGCCATGCTCACCGGCGTGGTGGGCCCGAACGGTTGCGGCAAGTCCAACGTCATCGACGCCGTGCGCTGGGTGCTGGGCGAGTCGAAGGCGCGCGAGCTGCGCGGCGAGTCGATGCAGGACGTGATCTTCAACGGCTCGGCCACGCGCAAGCCGGCCGCCCGCGCGTCGGTGGAACTGCTGTTCGACAACAGCGACGGCAGTGCGCCGGGGCAGTGGTCGCGCTATGCCGAGATCGCCGTCAAACGCGTGCTCACCCGCAACGGCGAGTCGGCCTATTACATCAACAACGTGCACGTGCGCAAACGCGACATGGCCGACCTTTTCCTGGGCACCGGGCTGGGGGGGGAGGCCTACGCCATCATCGAGCAGGGCATGATCTCGCGCATCATCGAGGCCAGACCGGAGGAGTTGCGCGGCTTCCTGGAGGAGGCGGCCGGTGTGTCGAAGTACAAGGAAAGGCGCAAGGAGACCGAGCACCGCCTGCGCGACACGCGCGAGAACCTCGCGCGCGTGGAGGACATCCGCCAGGAATTGGCGCGTCAGCTGGAAAAGCTCGCCGCCCAGGCCGAGGTGGCACGGCGCTACTTTGCCCTTGACGCCGAGCGGCGTCTGAAGACACAACTGCTGGCGCTCACGCGCAAGCGCGATGCCCAGATGCGTGAGCAGGAACTGACGCGGCAACTGGAGGCGAGCCGCAACGAGATCGAGGCCCGGGTCGCCGAGCTGCGGCGGCTGGAGTCGGAACTCGAGCGCGAGCGGCTGCGGCAGTTCGAGGCCACCGAGGCGCTGAATCAGGCCCAGGCCCGCTACTACGGCGAAAGCGGCGAGGTGACCCGGCTCGAGCAGGCGCTCAGGCACCTGCACGAGACCCGCCAGCGGCTGGAAGGGGATCGCCGCGCCGCGGCCTCCCGGCGCGATGCCCTGCAGCAGGAAATCGCCGCCATCCGGGACGAGATGGTCGCACGCCAGGCAGACCACGCCGAGGCCGAGGCGCAGGCCGCCATCCTGGCCGAGCGTGCCGCCGAGGCGGGCCACGCGCTGCCCGAGGCAGAGTCGGCCTGGCGCGAGGCCCAGGCCGCGACGGCGGCGCTGCAGGGCGACATCAGCCGCATCGAGCAGGCCATGCACCTGGAGGCGGCCGATCAGGCCCATGCCGACAAGAACATCGAGCAGCTCAAGGCCCGCGAGGCGCGTCTGTTGCGGGAGCAGGAAGCCCTCTCGGCCCTGGACGAGAACCAGCTCGCGCGCCGGCAGGCCGAACTGGAGGAGGCCGAGGGGCGTGTGGCGAGTCTGGACGGTTATCTGGAGGCCGCACGCGATGCGCTGCCCGAGCTTGAAGCGGCCGTGCAGCAGGCGCGGCAAGTCCAGGCCGACGTCCACCGCGAACTCCAGCGCCTGGAGGCCGAACTGGCCGCCCTGAGAAAGCTGCAGCAGTCGGCCATGCAGGCGGAGAGCGAGGGGGCCGCCTGGCTCGCGCGGCGCGGTCTCGCCGCCCTGCCGCGCCTGTGGCAGGTGATCCGGGTCGAACCGGGCTGGGAGACCGCCGTGGAGGCCGCTCTGGGCGAGGCGATGGCCGCCCTGTCGGCCGAGTGGGTGCCCGATTGGGTCGAGGAGCCCCCCGAGGCGCGTTTCGAACTGGCGCTGCCGCCGATCGCCGAAGCGCCCCCGCCCCTGGCCCTGACGGCCTTGGATGCCCACCTGCTCTCCCTGGTCGATCTGATCCATACCGAGGACGCCGTGGTGGGGCGCTTTCTTGCCGACCGGTTGGCGCTCGCCTACGCCGCGGAGAACCTCACCGAGGCCCTGGCGCGGCGGGCCGAGCTGCCGGCGGGGGGCTTCATCGCCACCCGCGAGGGGCATCGGGTGGGGCGGGCCAGCCTGGTGCTCAACGCCCCGGAGAAGGGGCACCACGGCCTGCTGGAACGGGTGCGCGAGATCGCCGGGCTGGAGGACGGCCTGGAATTGGCCGGGGCGCGCCGGGACGAGGTCGAGGCGGAGCTGCAACAGGCCGAGGCGGCCCTGGCGGCAGGGCGACGCCAGGTCGAGGCGCTGCAGTCCCAGCTCAGGCAGAGCCAGGCCGAGGCGCACCGGTTGCAGGTCGAACTGGTGCGCGCGCAGGAGGCCGCACGCCGGGTGGCGGAACGCAGGACCCGCATCGAGGCGGAACTCGAGGAGATCTACGCCCAGCTCGACCTGGAAGGCGAGGCCTATAACCTCGCCGGCGAGCGCGAACGGACGGCGCGGCTGGAATGGGAGCGGACCCGCCAGCGGCTGGACGCGGCACGGGCCCAGCGCCAGGCCGCCGAGCAGCGGCTGCAAGGCGTGCGTGAGGCGCAGCGGCGGGCCGAGCGGGAGGCCCAGGAGGCCGCCTTCCAGGTGCGTACCCTGGCCGGCCGCCTGCGCGACCTGGAAGAGCGCGAGGACCGTGCCGGGCAGACCCTGCTGGAGCTGGCACTGGAACTCGATCGTCTGCACACGGCGCTCGCCGACGCCCAGGACGCGCCCATCCAGGCGGCCTTGACCGAGGCCCTCGACCGGCGCCAGCTTGCCGAGGCGGCGCTGGTGACGGCACGCGAGACCCTGGAGGGCTGCAACGCCAGGCTGCAGGCCCTGGAGAGCGACCGCCTGGGTACGGAGCGGGCGCTGGAACCGTTGCAGGCGCGGCTGCAGGATACGGAGCTCAAGCTGCAGGAGGCGAGGCTCACGCAGACGCGCTATGGCGAAGAACTGGAGGGGGTGGATGAGAGGGCGCTGACGGAGCAGGCGCGGGCGGCCGGCCTCGAGGGCCGCACGGAAGGCTGGTTCAGGGGCGAGATCGGCCGCCTGGACGGCGAGATCGCCGCCCTGGGGCCGGTGAACATGGCCGCACTGGACGAACTCGAGGCCGCCGAGGCGCGCAAGGCCTATCTGGACGCCCAGGCCGAGGACCTCACCACCGCCGCCGCCACCCTGGAGGAGGCGATCCGCCGCATTGACGCCGAGTCGCGTGCACGCCTCAAGGACACTTTCGCGCGGGTCAGCACCGAGTTTCGCGCCCTGTTCACCGAGCTGTTCGGCGGCGGCAACGCGGAATTGATCCTCACCGGCGAGGAGATCCTGGACGCGGGCCTCACCGTCATGGCCCAACCGCCGGGCAAGAAGAACAGCTCCATCCACCTCCTGTCCGGCGGCGAGAAGGCCTTGACCGCCCTGTCGCTGATCTTCGCCTTCTTCCGCCTCAACCCCGCCCCGTTCTGTCTGCTGGACGAGGTGGACGCGCCGCTCGACGACGCCAACACCGAGCGCTACTGCAACATGGTGCGCAAGATGTCGGCACACACCCAGTACCTGTTCATCACCCACAACCGCCTGACCATGGAGATGGCTGAGCATCTGGTCGGTGTGACCATGCCCGAGCCCGGTGTGTCGCGTGCCGTGGCGGTGGACGTGGAGGGCGCGCTTGAATTCGCGCAACAGGGCGCGGAGGTCAGGCAACCGGCATCCGCGCTGGGATAGAAAGGCGCGAGGCGGGCTGGGGCGGCCGTGCCCAGGCCGGATATTTCATGAGACCGCCCCGCAACTCGACCATCCACCGGCATGGTGGCGAGGTAGCGCAGCGAGGAGTAAGCGCTGCCGAAATCATCCAGGGCCACCAGGCAGCCGGCCCAGCGTAGCCGTTCGATGTTGGCGGTGGCCACGGTCGCCGCGGCTCTGAATAGCGGACAGTTTATGTGCTACGAAACCGGACAGGTCTATGCGTTGACAACAGCCCCAGCCACAACACACCCCCGACTCGCATCTGACGTCTCCCCCGCTATACTGCCCGGCCATGACCGGACTGGATACGTTGTTTTCGCCACACGGACCTTTGGCGAAGGTCATAGCCCATTATCGTCCGAGAACGCAGCAGTTGGAAATGGCCGAGCGCATCCGGGAGACCCTGGCGCGCCGCGGACGCCTGGTGGCCGAGGCGGGCACCGGCACTGGCAAGACCCTGGCCTATCTGGTACCCGCCATGCTGGCGGGCGGCAAGACCATCCTGTCCACCGGCACCAAGACCCTGCAGGATCAGCTCTACCGCCGCGACATCCCGGCCGTGCGCGCTGCACTCGGCCTGCCGGTGGAGGTCGCCCTGCTCAAGGGGCGCGCCAATTACGTCTGCCCCTATCACCTGGAGCGGGCGCTCGCCGATGCCCGACTCGCCAGCCGCGAGGAGGCGGAGCATCTCGCCCGCATCGCGCGCTTTGCCGAGCTGAGCGACAGCGGCGATCGCATGGAGCTCAAGGACGTGCCGGAGGACTCGCCCGCCTGGCTGCGTGCCGTCTCCTCGCGCGACAACTGCCTGGGCGGCGAGTGTCCCCACCACAAGGGCTGCTTCGTCCTCAAGGCGCGCCGGCGTGCCCTGGAGGCGGACCTGGTGGTGGTCAACCATCACCTCTTTTTCGCCGACGTCTGGCTCAAGGACGAGGGGGCGGGGGAACTGCTGCCGGCGGCCAATGCGGTGATCTTCGACGAGGCGCATCAGCTGCCGGAGACCGCCTCGGTCTTCTTCGGCGACAGCGTCACGACTGGGGTGCTGCTGGACCTCGTGCGCGACGTGAAGGGGGAGGCCGCGGTCGCCGCCGCCGACTTCCCCGATCTGCCGCGTGCCGCCGCCGAGTTGGACAAGGCGGCGCGCGACGTGCGCCTGGCGCTGGGCCTCGACCCGGTGCGCCTGCCCGCCGCCAAGGCGCTCGAACGGGCGGAATTCCGCGCCGCCGTCGCGAGCCTCCAGGGGCACCTGGCACGGCTGCAGGTGCTGCTCGAGGCCCAGGCCGAACGTTCCGAGGGCTTGGCCCACTGCCTCGAGCGCTGCCAGGAGGCGGCCGGCAAGCTGGAGCGTTGGCTCGCCCCGGACGCGCAGGAGGGGAGGGTGCGCTGGTGCGAGGCGGCCACGCACTCCGTGCTGTTCCACGCCACCCCGCTCGATGTGGGGGCCCTGTTCGCCAAGCAGCTCGAAGACGACCCGCGCGCCTGGATCTTCACCTCGGCCACCCTGTCCGTGCGCGGCGACTTCCGCCATTACCTCGCCCAGATCGGGCTGCCGGAGGCCGAGACCGCGGTATGGGACAGTCCCTACGACTATGCCTCCCAGGCCCTGCTCTATGTGCCGCAGCGGATGCCGGACGCCAACACGCCGGGTTACACCCGCGCCTGCGTCGAGGCGGCCTGGCCCGTGCTGCGGGCGAGCGGCGGGCGGGCCTTCCTGCTCTTCACCAGCCTGCGTGCCATGAACGAGGCCCATGCCCTGGTGGCCGAGCGCCTGGCGGCGGAGGGGCGGGACTGGCCGTTGCTGCTGCAGGGGCGCAAAAGCCGCAGCGAGCTGCTGGAGGAATTCCGCGATCGCGGCAACGCCGTCCTGCTCGGCAGCCAGAGCTTCTGGGAGGGGGTGGACGTGCCGGGCGAGGCCCTGTCGCTGGTGGTCATCGATCGGCTGCCCTTTCAGCCGCCGGACGATCCGGTGCTCGCCGCCCGCATCGAGGCCATGAAGCGCGCCGGTCACAATCCCTTTTTCGACTATCAGCTGCCGCATGCCGTGATCAACCTCAAGCAGGGGGCGGGGCGGCTGATCCGGCACGAGAATGACCGCGGCGTGCTGATGATCTGCGACACCCGGCTGGTGGACAAACCCTATGGTCGGCGCATCTGGCAGGCCCTGCCGCCCATGCGCCGCACGCGCAGTGAAGCCGAGGCGGTCGCCTTTTTCGAGTGCCGGGCGGCGTGCGGCCAGCCGGTTGACGATCATGACGTTACGGTCAGATCCCAGGGCGGGGCGGGCACGACCGATGCGAGCCCGTGAAGGCGGGCTTGCACGTGCAGACGGTGCCGCGCGCGGCCGGGGTAGAATGACGGGGTCCCGAGCCCTTGTTTCGCCACTTGAAACTGCTTGCTTTCGACACCTCGACCGCGTGGTGCAGCGCCGCCCTCTGGGTGGACGGCGAACTGCTTCAGACGGCGGTGGAGGCCGGTCAGACACACTCGCGCATCCTCTTGCCCATGGTCGACCAACTGCTGGCCGGGGCGGGTTTGACCCTCGGCGGGCTCGACGGCATAGCCTATGGCAAGGGGCCGGGCGCCTTCACCGGGCTGCGCATCGCCTGCAGCGTCGCCCAGGGTCTGGCGATGGGGGCGGGGCTGCCGGTGGTCGGGGTGGTCACCTTGGCGGCCATGGCCGAGGAAACCGGCGCGGAGCGGGTTGTGGCGTGCCTGGACGCGCGCGTGGGCGAGGTCTATGCCGCCGTGCTAGAGCGGCGGGCCGACCGCTGGGTGGCTGTGACCGGCCCGGGTCTCCATCGCCCGGAGGCGGCCCCCCTGCCGCCGGAGGGGCAGTGGCTCGGCTGCGGCAACGCCTTTGCGGCCTATGCCGAGGCACTCGGCCAGCGTTATGCTGATCGCCTGGTGGCAACCCGTGCCGAGGTCATCCCACACGCCCGCAGCATCGCCCGTCTGGCCGCCGCCGCCTTGGCGCGCGGCGAAGGGCTGCCCGCCGAGGCAGCGGAGCCCTATTATGTGCGGGACAAGGTGGCCCTGAAGCGCAGCGAACGATGAGCGCCATCCTCAAACCGCAAACGCCCCGGTTCAGGCCGATGACCGAGGCCGATCTGGACCAGTTGATCCGCATCGAACGGGCCGCCTATCCCTATCCCTGGAGCCTGGGCAACTTCCGCGACTGCCTGCAGGCCGGCTACAGCTGCTGGGTGGCCGAGCTGGACGGCGAACTGGTGGGTTACTCGGTACTGGTGGCCGCCGCCGGCGAGGGGCACGTGCTCAACTGCTGCGTCTCCCCACCCTGGCAGGGGCTGGGCTATGGCCGGCTGCTCATGGAGCAGCTGATCGGCACGGCGCGCGGCCATGGTGTGGACAGCATCTATCTGGAGGTCCGCCCCAGCAACCAGGCCGCCCTGCGCCTCTACCAGAAGCTGGGCTTCGAGGGGATCGCCCTGCGCCGCGGTTATTACCCTGCCGACCAGGGGCGGGAGGATGCCCTGGTGATGAGACTCAAGCTGTGAGCCTGCCGCGCGAGGAGAGACTCAAGGCGCTCGGACTGTGGCCGGTCTGGCGGCGGCGGCAAGCCACGACGGCCCAGGCCTCCGTCATGGCCGACGAGACGGGCGGCGAGGCGGGAAGGGCGCCGGTGCAGGCCGACGCGGCCGACATCGCGCGCATGGATTGGGAGGCCCTGCGCGAGGCGGTGCTGCACTGCACCCGTTGCGATCTCTCTCGGACGCGCACGCAAGGCGTGTTCGGCGTGGGCGACCGCCATGCCGAGTGGCTCATCGTCGGCGAGGCACCCGGTGCGGACGAAGACCGACTGGGCGAGCCCTTCGTCGGCCAGGCCGGCAAGCTCCTGGACGCCATGCTGGCGGCGATCGGCCTGAGGCGCGGCGAGAACGTATACATCGCCAACGTGCTCAAGTCGCGCCCGCCCAAGAACCGCGACCCCGACCCGCAGGAGGTCGCCGCCTGCCTACCCTATCTGGAGCGGCAGCTCGACCTGATCCAGCCCAAGCTGGTGCTGGCCCTGGGGCGGTTCGCCGCGCAGAGCCTGCTCGTCACCGACACCGCCATCTCGCGGCTGCGCGGCCAGGTGCACAGCTATCGCGGCATCCCGCTCGTCGTCACCTATCACCCGGCCTATCTGCTGAGAAACCCGGTGGACAAGGCCCGGGCCTGGGAGGACCTCCTGCTCGCCCAGGAGACCATGGCGCAGCTCGCCCCCCGCGCCGGCCCGGCGTCCTCACCGCCCTGAACACGGAGATCCCATGCGCAGACTGTTCATCGTTGTCACCCTCTTGTTGGCCGCACTCAGCCTCTCCGGTTGCGGCTACAACACCCTTCAGGCCCAGGACGAGGCCATCAAGGCGGCCTGGTCGGAGGTCGTCAACCAGTACCAGCGCCGCGCCGACCTGGTGCCCAACCTGGTCAACACGGTCAAGGGCTATGCCGCCCACGAGCGCCAGGTCCTGACCGAGGTGACCAATGCCCGGGCGCGCGTGGGGCAGGTGCAGGCCACGGCCGACCTGGTCAACGACGAGGCCGCCTTCCGCCAGTTTCAGGCCGCCCAGGCGGCGCTCTCCACCGCGCTAGGCCGCTTGCTCCTGGTGGCCGAGAACTATCCCCAGCTCAAGGCCGACGCCGCCTTCCGCGACCTACAGGCGCAGCTGGAGGGCACCGAAAACCGCATCGCCGTCGCCCGCAACCGTTACATCAAGGCCGTGCAGGAGTACAACACCACGGTGCGGCAGCTCCCGAGCAACCTCACCGCCATGCTGTTCGGCCACAAGGTCAAGGCCAATTTCACGGTGGAGAACGAGCAGGCCATCGCCACGCCGCCCAAGGTGGAATTCGGGCAGTGAGGGCGTGGCAGTGAGGCGTGCCACGGCGTGGCCCGGCTGGCTTGGGCTGCTGGCGTTGTTGTTGTCCTGGCCGGCCCTTGCGCAGCTTGCCGTGCCTCGCCTCGAGGCGCGCGTCACCGATCTCACCGCCACCCTGACCCAGGCCGAGCGCGACGCCCTGGAGCAGCGGCTGGCCGCCTTCGAGGCCGAGAAGGGCAGCCAGCTGGCCGTGCTGATCGTCCCCACCACCCGGCCTGAAACCATAGAGCAATACGCCATCCGGGTGGCGGAGGCGTGGAAGCTGGGGCGCAAGGGGGTGGACGACGGGGTGCTGCTGCTGGTGGCGAAGGACGACCGCGCGGTGCGCATCGAGGTGGGCTATGGCCTGGAGGGGGTGATCCCGGATGCGGTGGCCAAGCGCATCATCGCGGAGGTGATCGTGCCGCGGTTCCGGACGGGGGATTTCCACGGCGGCCTCGTGGCGGGCATGGAGGCCCTGATGACGCGCATCTCGGGCGAGGCGCTGCCGCTGCCGGCGGACCGGGCACCCGGGCATCCCGGCGCGGGATTCTTAGAGCAAACCCTGTCGCTGGCGATGATGTTCATCTTCGTCGCGGGCGGGCTGCTGCGTTCGCTGCTTGGCCCCCTGCTCGGGGCCAGCGTCGCCGGCGGGGTGGCCTTCCTCGGCAGCTGGCTGCTGCTGGGCAGCTTGGTCATCGCCCTCGTCATCGGTCTAGCCGCCTTCGCCATCACCCTGGCCGGGGTCGGCCGCAGGCCTGGCTACCGGGCGGGCGGCTGGGGCGGTGGCTTTGGCGGGCGCGGCGGCGGTTTCTCGGGGGGCGGGGGCGGCTTCGGCGGCGGCGGCGCCTCGGGTCGCTGGTGATGGCGGTGGCAAGGCAGGCATGGGCATGACACTCACCCGTGTGCTCAAGCATCTGCTCTACCCCGACTGGCTTGCCCGGCGCGCCTTCCCGCCCGCCGCCATGGCCCGCATCGAGGCGGCCATCGCCGCCTCGGAGGCACGCCATCGCGGTGAGATCCGCTTCGCCGTCGAGACCGCGCTGGCCCTGTTTCCCTTGCTGCGCGGCCTAAGCGCCCGCGAGCGGGCGCTGGAGGTCTTCTCGGAGTTGCGTGTGTGGGACACCGAGGACAACAACGGGGTGCTCATCTACCTGCTCCTGGCCGATCGCGACGTGGAGATCCTGGCCGACCGCGGCATCGCCCGCGCCATCCCCCCCGAGGAGTGGGCGGCGATCTGCCGCGAGATGGAGCGGCGCTTTCGGGCGGGGCGTTACGAAGAGGGCGTTTTGCTCGGCATCGCCGAGATCGACCGGCGTCTGGCCAGGTGCTATCCACGCCTGGGCGAGGACAGCAACGAGCTGCCGGACCGGCCGGTCAGGCTATAGGGCTCAGCGCCTGCGCCGACGACGCACGGGCTTGGTGGCCAGACGCCCGACCTTGGCGATTACCTCGGTCGGCGGCGGCAGCACTTCCTTGAGATCGTCCGCGACCGTGAGGGCCTGCGCGGAGCGGGGCGGATGGTGCAGCGACGCCGCCATGGCGAGCAGGCGCTCGAGTTCGTCCTTGTGGCTGCGCATGTTGCGCTGATGCCAGCGACGCACCGCGAACATGGTGATGGCGACGAACAGCCCGAACAGGACGATGACCGTGGAGATGGACAGGTCGGCCCACACCAGCAGGGCATAGAGGGCCAGCATCACCAGGATGCTCAGGTTCTCGTTGAAGTTCTGCACGGCAATGGAGTGCCCGGCCCCCATGAGGATGTGACCGCGGTGCTGGAGCAGGGCGTTCATGGGCACGACGAAGAAACCGGCAAGCCCCCCCATGACCAGCATGAGGGCGATGGCCGGAATCTTGGCGTCGATGAACACCATCAGGATGGCGCCCAGGCCCATGACGATGCCGACGCCGACCACCTCGACCGACCGGCTGATGGGGATGAACCTGCCCGCCAGGACGGCGCCGATGGCCACGCCGACGGCGAAGATGGCCTGCATATAGGTCGCCTCGTCCAGGCGCAGGCCGAGCGCCGACTCCGCCCAGCGCAGCATGATGAACTGCAGGGTGGCGCCCGCGCCCCAGAACAGGGTGGTCACCGCCAAGGTGATCTGGCCCAGTTTGTCCTTCCAGAGCAGGCGCACGCAGTGGGCGAAATCGCGGATCAGATACCAAGGATTCTTGTGCGCGGGACGATGGTCCACGCCGGTGTTGGGCACCCACAGGTTGATGAGTGCCGCCACGCCGTACAGACCGGCGATGCAGACCATGCTGTAGTTGAGCAGGCTGCCGCTTGCGCCCGCGAACAGGATCTCGTCGGCGATGCGGAAGGCATCGAGCACCATGGGGCTCACGAGCCAGCCGCCCAGCACGGTGCCCAGGATGATGGCCGCCACGGTGAGGCCCTCGATCCAGCTGTTCGCCTGCACCAGTTTGCTGTGCGGCAGATACTCGGTGACGATGCCGTACTTGGCCGGCGAGTAGGCGGCCGCGCCGAGACCCACCAAGGCGTAGGCATACAAGGGGTGCCAACCGGCGATCATGAGCACACAGCCCAACACCTTGATGCTGTTGCTGATGAACATGACCCGCCCCTTGGGCATGGAGTCGGCGAAGGCGCCGACGAAGGCCGCCAGCGCCACGTAGGAGATGGTGAAGAAGAGCTTGAGCAGGGGTTCGTACTGGGCCGGGGCCTGGATCTCCCTCAGGGTGGCGATGGCGGTGATGAGCAGCGCGTTGTCGGCCAGCGCCGAGAAGAACTGCGCCGCCATGATGATGTAGAACCCGCGATTCATTCAGGGGGTCGCCGTCCTGGCCGCCTCGGGGGCGTGATTGGGACGCTCGGCATGGCGCGGTTGCGGGGGAGGGAGGAACGGCGGGGGCAAGTTGCGGATGGCCGTTCCGAGTGCCATGGCTTTGCGTGTCGGTCTGTGCATGCGTTATCGGGCGCCCCGGGCCGGGACCCGACCGGCCCGCCCACGGTGGGGGTGCGAGTGGGACATCGACGGCCCGCCGTGATTCTTGAGCGTCCTGCCCGGGACGAAACTTATATCACGCGCTGGGGGGCGTCCGCCATCTCGGCCCGCCTGAACGGGCGCGCGTCCAGGTCCGACATGGCCCTGCCATGTCGCCGTGTCCTGT
>JBBIKZ010000061.1:0-13886 GCA_037445185.1 Hydrogenophilales bacterium
CACCCACCGCGATCTGATGGCTTGGCTCGACCAACCCTTCGCCACCCCGCCCGATCCGCAGGACAACCCCCAGGCCACTTTGGCCTTCGATTGATCTTGGACAGCATCCGGAGGCACGATCTTGAAATCCCATCACGATCCGTCCGAAACCCGCATCAGATCAAGAGGCCACTCGCCCGGTTTCGGCTATCTTGGACAGCAGTGTCACCCAACGGTTTTTCCTCGTGAGCCTCGATCAGGATCGTTTGATAGCCGGCAGTCTTCGCCATGCGTTCGATCTCGTTCAGCAGCACGGTTTTGCCCACTCCGCGCAATCCTGTCAGGAGCAGGCTTTTTTCCGGGCGTTTTTGCTTTACACGCCCCAGCAGGATGCGCGCCTGCTCAAGTAGCGGGTCGCGACCGACCAGTTCGGGCGGTGGCGCGCCTGCACCGGGAGAAAAGGGATTGTTGATCGGGTCCATGGACACCTCTGGCCATAAGCTCTAAGCGATTCTATCTAAAAACAGATAGGCGCTTATAGACTTTGCTAGAAATGGCAAGAAGCACGCGCCAAGAAGCCAGCCAACTCCAAATCAGGTATTGCCTGGAAGTGGCAATACCCCGTTGGCCGGCGCCGTGCGCGAAAACTCGGCGCTGGCGGGACGGCAGCGACCCCCGCGCCCCGAGTCGGGACGCTGGGGTCTGGAGCGCGCTCGCTGCTTTACGCCGGAGCCAGATCGAAGCGGCGCCGCGCCTCTTCCACCGCCTTGTCCTTGCTCGGGAAGACGTTGTCACTGCCGAGCTGTTGCAGCAGACCGGTGCATCTGAATACTTCGGCGACCTGCGTCTTCAGGCTGCTGAACATCAGGGTTACGCCCTGCTGCTGCAGGAGTTTGCCCAGTTCGCCGACCTTCTCCTCGCCCGAAGCGTCGATCTCGTTGATGCCGGATCCGATCACCAGAATGCCGCGGGCCTCGGGGTAGCGCGCCAGCACCTCCAGCACCGTATCCTCGAAGGCCGCCGCGTTGAGATAGTTCAACGATTGATCGAAGCGCATGGCCACGAAGTACTTGCCCAGAGGCTCGAGATCGTTGGCATCGATTCCTCCCATGGTGCCGTCCGGCTTGATGCCGAGCACTGCGGCCCGGGGTTTCATCGTGCGCATCAGAAAGAGGGTTGCGGAGAGCGCCATGCCTACCAGGATGCCGTTGGCGATGTCGGGGGCGAAGACCAAGGTGGCGACGAAGGTGATCACCCCCGCCATTGCATCGCTGCGCCTGGCTTTCCATGCCCGGACGAGCGGCCTGACACGAATCAGCCCGAACACCGCCATCATGACGATCGTGGCCAGCACCGCCTGCGGCAGGTGATAGAGGTAGGACGTGAGGAACAGTAGCACCACGACCACGATCAGGGCGCTCACCACGGCAAACAAGCCGGTTTTGGCCCCGGCCCGGGCGGCCACCGCGGAGCGCGAGAAGGATCCGCTCACGGCGTAACTCTGAAAGAAGGCGCCGGCGATGTTGGCCAGGCCTTGCCCGATCAGTTCCTTGTTGGTGTCGATGCGCTGGTGGCTTTTCGCCGCGAGCGCCTTGGAAACGGCGGTCGCCTCCATGAAGCCGATCAGGGCCATCACGAAGGCTGCCGGTAACAGGGCCAGCATGGCGCCCCACTCCAGGGACGGCACCTTGAATGCCGGCAGTCCTTCGGGAATCCTACCTACCACGGCGCCGCCCGCGGCGACCGTTACCTTGCCATCCTTGACGCTCTGGAAGCGCCAGACTTTTTCCGTCGGCGTGGCGCCCGCGGGCAGACGTTCGCGATGGTAGAAAAGCGGGCCGTCCACGCCGGGCAACTGAACCAGGGGCTGTGCGTGGATCTCCAGGCGACGGGCATTGTTCTCCTTCTTCAGATGGTCGATGCGCACTTCCAGAACCCGAATGTCCGAACTCAGTTGCGCGAGCGTGGTCGCCGCCGCTCCGGCAGTCTCGGTTTGGCGCAACTCGGTACGCTTGGCGGTGGATTCGGAGGACAGACGCCCGATCTCCTTGTTCGTGCTGGCGAAGCTGTCGATCATCTGGCGCACTTGAGCATCGGCGATCCGATCCGGGCTGGTGGTGGCCACCTGCTCGTAACCGATCATGGCGCTGATGCCGGTGCCGAACAGCACGGCCAAGAGCACGGCCGGAACCTTGGGCAGCCAGCGCGCCAGCAGCCACATCATCAGGCCGGAACCGACGGCAAAAGCTATTGCGGGCGGGTAGGCCTGATCGACCCTGCTCAGGAGAGCGGCCACGTCTGCGGCAAAAGTGCCGGTGCCAGGATTGGGCATGTCCATCACGAAGCGCAGCTGGGACAGACCGATGATGAGCGCCGCAGCGTTGGTGAAGCCGATCAGGACCGGATGCGAGACCAGATTGACGATGCCGCCGAGCTTGAAGATGCCCATCAGCAGACGCAGCACGCCGACCATCAGGGCGAGCATGATCGACAGCGCGATGAATTCGTCGGAGCCAGCGATGGCAAAGGGCGCGATCGCGGCGGCCGACATCAGCGAGAGCATGACCACGGGCCCCGTGTGCAGGAGATTGAAATTGCCAAACAGGGCGCCGACCACCACGGGCAGCAGGGCGGCGTACAGGCCATAGACCACGGGCAATCCGGCGAGCAGGGCATAGGCCATGCTTTGCGGCACCAGCACCAGGGCGACGGTGATGCCGGCGAGGACATCTGCCCGCAGGGTTGCGGCTGACAGCGGGAACCAACGAAGGAAAGGAAGCAGCGTCGTCAATTTCATGCTCAAGCTCTCCATTTGAACGGGCGGCAGCATGCCGCTACGACGCGTCATTCTAGGGAGAGCGCTACATAAGTAAAAATAAATTCTTAAGATACTTTTTATAGACTATTGTATATAGATGGACGCGAACAAGAGCGCTCGGCCAGCAGTACGATCACCGCGCCGGCGCCCCCTTCGATGGTGCGCGCCTGGCAGTAGGCGAGCACTTCCTGCCGCTGCGCGAGCCAGCCGAGCACCAGTCGCTTGAGCACCGGCACGCGCCCCGGCGAGCCGTGGCCCTTGCCGTGCACGATGCGCACGCAGCGCCGGTCGTGCTGGCGGCATGCGGCGAGGAAGGCGGCGACGTGGTGGCGCGCCTCGTCGCGATGCATGCCGTGCAGGTCGAGATGGGCCTGCACGACCCAGCGGCCGCGCCGCAGGTCCTTGAGTACTTTCGGCGCGATGCCGGGTTTGAGGTATGCGGCTTCGTCGCCGCCTTCGAGGGCCAAGGCGAGCGAATCGTTGTCGCTCAGGGATTCGCCGAGCGCGGCGCGCTCGTCGTGGGTGCGCTGGCGGGGAATCGGCGGCGGGGGCGGCGGCTCGTGATGGATGCGATCCGTCGCGAGCGGCACGGCATCGGCCACCGCCTCGGAAATTTACAGAAAAAGGGTTG
The DNA here is from genome assembly GCA_037445185.1 of Hydrogenophilales bacterium. Classification (GTDB taxonomy): domain Bacteria; phylum Pseudomonadota; class Gammaproteobacteria; order Burkholderiales; family Thiobacillaceae; genus JANWZL01. The sequence goes on from JBBIKZ010000061.1 coordinate 3,429, forward strand.
CACAATCTGTGCGCACCAGGCCAATGCCGGCTGCTTGCCCGGATGACAGCGGCTGGGTGCAGTGGACCGGCAGGGCAGGGGACGGCAGTGCGATGCTACGGGGCACTTCCGTCACTGTCCTTGCCTGCCGCCTGCGCGTCGAGTGCACGCAGGTGGGCCAGCCGTTCGGCGATCTTCGCCTCCAGGCCGCGCGGGGTGGGGGTGTAGAAGTGCTGCGGGGGCATGCCCTCCGGCAGGTAGCTCTCGCCGGCGGCATAGGCCTCCGGTTCGTCGTGCGGGTAGCGGTAGGCGCGGCCGTAGCCGAGTTCCTGCATCAGCCGAGTCGGCGCGTTCCTCAGGTGCAGCGGTACCTCGCGCGAGCCGTCCTGCCGCACGAAGGCGAGGGCGGCGTTCCAGGCGGTGTAGACGGCGTTGCTCTTGGGGGCGCAGGCGAGATAGACCACGGCCTCGGCGAGCGCCAGCTCGCCTTCGGGCGAGCCCAGGCGCTCATAGCTGGCCACCGCGTCCAGGGCGAGGGTCAGCGCGCGCGGGTCGGCGAGCCCGACGTCTTCGCTCGCCATGCGCAGGATGCGCCGGCCGAGATAGAGGGGGTCGGCGCCGCCGTCGAGCATGCGGGCGAGCCAATACAGCGCCGCGTCGGGATCGGAGCCGCGCACCGACTTGTGCAGGGCCGAGATCTGGTCGTAGAACGCCTCGCCGCCCTTGTCGAAGCGGCGCCGGGCGGGGGCGAGGGCCTCGGCTGCGAAGGCGGCATCCACCTCCGAGCGGCCGGCGGTGCGGGCCGCGGTGGCAAGCTGTTCGAGCAGATTGAGCAGCCGGCGGCCGTCGCCATCGGCATAGGCGATGATGAGTTTTTCGGCCGCGTCGTCCAGGCTGAGGTCCAGCCCGCCCTTGTCGAGGGCGCGGCGTAGCAGGGCGGCGAGCGCCGCGTCGTCCAGGGGACGCAGGACGTGGACCTGGGCGCGCGAGAGCAGCGCCCCCACCACCTCGAAGGAGGGGTTCTCCGTGGTGGCGCCGATGAAGGTGATGAGGCCGGACTCCACATGCGGCAGGAAGGCGTCCTGCTGCGCCTTGTTGAAGCGGTGCACCTCGTCGACGAAGAGGATGGTCTCCCGGCCCGTAGCGCGGTTGACACGCGCGCGCTCCACCGCCTCGCGGATGTCCTTCACCCCGGCGAGCACGGCGGAGAGCTGGATGAAGTCGGCGTTGAAATGCCGAGCGGCGAGACGCGCCAGCGTGGTCTTGCCAACGCCGGGCGGCCCCCACAGGATCATGGAGTGCAGCCGGCCGGCGTCGAAGGCCAGGCGCAGGGGTTTACCCGGCCCGAGCAGATGGGTCTGGCCGATGACCTCGTCGATCGAGGCGGGCCGCAGGCGTTCGGCCAGGGGGGCAGGGGAGGGGGCAGCCTCCGCATGCCCGAAGAGGTCTTGTGTGGGCCCGCTGTCCGCACGCACGGGTGCTCGTCCCGGTTCCGAGTCGTTTGGGCTATTTGTCGCCGATCACATCCACCCCCTTGGGCGGGGTGAAGCGGAAGAGGTCGGGCGAGAGCCGGGGGTTGCGGCGGATGCCGGTGAAGCGCAGCCGCGTGACCTGACCGAAGTTGTCACGGATCTCCATGGCGAGGATGTCCCCACCCCTGAAACCCATGCGCACGGCCTCGAAGCTGCCCTCCTTGCTGCGCGGCGTGGCCTCCAGCCAACTGAGGCCCTCCGCCTCGCCGGCGTCGCGGAAAGCGAACAGACGCTCCACCTCGTTGCTGCCGGCCAGCAGCGCGGCGGGACTCTCGCCCAAGGCCTGGTCCAGTTTGCGCACCGTGACCTGCTCGAGGTCCTGATCGTAGATCCACAGCCGGCTGCCGTCCCCGACCACCACCTGGCTGTAGGGCTTGGCATAGACCCAGCGGAACTTGCCGGGCCGGGACAGATGCAGGCTACCCTGGCTCTCCTGCACCTTGCGTCCCGTGCGGTCGGTGACCACCTGGGTGAACTGGGCGCTCAGGGTGCGGGTACCGGAAATGAACGCCTGCAGCCGGCTGTCAGCCAGGCCGTGCGCAGAATAAGCATTAAGAATGAATAATAAGAATATGATTTTTAATATGTGTCTCATCTCGGGTTGCCGCGTTAATCGCGACGGGGCGCGAGGACTTCGCGATTGCCGTTGCTCTGCATGGGGCTGACCAGGCCGGCGCGTTCCATGGCCTCGATCAGACGGGCGGCACGATTGTAGCCGATGCGCAGATGGCGCTGGACCGCCGAGATGGAGGCCCTGCGGGTGCGCGCCACCAAGGCGACCGCCTCGTCATACAGGGGGTCGGACTCGGCATCGTCCGCCTCGGTTCCTTCCTCGTCCTCGGTCGATGCCTCGGCAAGTACGCTGTCATCGTACTGGGGCGCCCCCAGTTCCTTGAGCCAGGCGGTGACCCGATGCACCTCTTCGTCCGAGACGAAGGCGCCGTGCACGCGGGTGGGGTAACCGTGACCCGGCGGCAGGTAGAGCATATCGCCCTGGCCGAGCAGGGATTCCGCCCCCTGCTGGTCGAGGATGGTGCGCGAGTCGATGCGGCTGGCGACCTGAAAGGCGATGCGGGTGGGGATGTTGGCCTTGATGAGGCCGGTGATGACGTCCACCGAGGGGCGTTGTGTCGCCAGTACCAGATGGATGCCGGCAGCGCGCGCCTTTTGCGCCAGGCGGGCGATGAGTTCCTCCACCTTCTTGCCCGCCACCATCATGAGGTCGGCCAGCTCGTCGATGATCACCACGATGTAGGGCAGGGGCTCGAGGCGCTCCGGGTTTTCCGGATTGAGGGGGAAGGGGTGGGTGAGCGGTTCGCCGGCCTTGCGCGCGTCGTGGATCTTCTGGTTGAGCCCGGCGATGTTGCGCACCCCGAGGGCGGACATCAGCTTGTAGCGCTTCTCCATCTCGCCCACGCACCAGTTCAGCGCCGAGGCGGCCAGCTTCATGTCGGTGACCACGGGGGCGAGCAGATGCGGGATGCCCTCATAGGACGAGAGCTCCAGCATCTTGGGGTCGACCATGATCAGCCGCACCTCCGCCGGGGTGGATTTGTAGAGCAGGGACAGGATCATGGCGTTGACGGCCACCGACTTGCCCGAGCCGGTGGCGCCCGCGACCAGCAGGTGTGGCATTTTCGCCAGGTCGGCGACCACCGGGTTGCCGCTGATGTCCTTGCCCAGGGCCAGGGTGAGCGGCGAGGCCATGTCGTTGTAGACCTTGGCGCCCAGGATCTCGGCGAGCCGGACCGTCTGACGCTGGCTGTTGGGCAGCTCCAGGCCCATGCAGCTCTTGCCGGGGATGGTCTCGACCACGCGGATGCTGACGACGGCAAGCGAGCGCGCCAGATCCTTGGCCAGGTTGACGATCTGGCTGCCCTTGACCCCCGAGGCCGGCTCCACCTCGTAGCGGGTGATGACCGGACCGGGATAGGCGGCCAGCACCTTCACTTGCACGCCGAATTCGGCCAGCTTGCGCTCGATCAGGCGTGAGGCGGCCTCCAGGGACGGCTGATCCACCAAGGTCGTCGCCTTGGCCGGCTCATCCAGCAGGCGCAGGGGTGGGATCTGGGCATCCGGCAGGTCTTTGAACAGAAAGGGCTGTTTCTCCTTCTCAGCGCGGTCTGAGCGCACGACCTCGATGGTCGGCGTCTCGATGCGTAGGGGCGCGGCTTGCCTGAAGCGCGCCTGTTCCTTCTGCACGACCTCCTCGCGCACCTGCAGGGCCTTCTGACCGGCCAGACGGTCCTGTCGGGCCTGCCAGGCACCGGCCACCAAGGCTAGCAGGCGCTCCAGGCCGAGGCCGATGCGCTCGCTCAAGCCCAGCCAGGACAGCCCCGTGAACAGACTCAGGCCCACGCCCCAGGTGAGCAGCAGGAACACCGTGCCGCCGTCGAAGCCGAGGCTGTTGTGCAACAGTCTGGCCAGTCCGTCGCCCAGGGCACCGCCGGCAGTCAGCGGCAGGCGGAAGCCGTGATCGTGGAAACGCAGCGATTCCAGGGCACTGCTGCTGAACAGGAACAAGAGGAAGCCGACCAGGGTGAGGACCGGGCCATGCTGCGCATCCTGGTCCGGGTTGCCGATGCGGCGATAGCCCCACCAGACCATAAATAGCGCCAGACCGATCAGGGCATAGGCGGACAGGCCGAAGAGATAGAGCAACAGGTCCGCCAACCAGGCGCCGAAGCGTCCGCCGGCATTGCCGATCACGTCGGTCTCCGCCGACTTCGACCAGCCGGGATCCAACGGCGTGTAGGTCACCAGGATCATGCCCAGGTACAGGGCCACGGCGACGGCGGTGAGCCACCAGATCTCCCGCAGCAATGCCGCTGCCTTGGGCGCCAGGGGCTTGCGCAGCGGCCTGGCCAGGGCACGCTTTCTCGACTTGCCAAACATGGCGCGAACTATAAGGTAAAGAAGTCCCCAAGACGAACTGCGGTCACTGGGATCATTGCGCCTCGCACAAGTCTCATGCCCATAACTCGTACAATGTATATTATGTCAAATACAGTGTTAGTCCTCTCGGCCAGGAGCGCTACCCAGGCAAACGCCGACCAGGCTAACATGCCCCCAGTCGAACGCGCTGGGAACCGCCGGGGAAAAGACATGGGCAATTGGTTGATCGCGCTTGCGCTGGCGTGCTGTGCCTACGTCGCACACGCCGGTCAGGTCGAGGCAGAAAATACCGTGACCGGCATCCTGTTCGAGGAGAACATGGAAAGTGTCACCTATGCCGTGCGAGCCAACGGCTTCGTCGACATCCTGTTCGGGGTTTCCGTGTCCGATGCGGACCATTCCCGCGTCATGACCAGGTTGAAGGCGCACCCCGACATCCCAGGCGTGCTGGCCGGCTAGGGCAAGGGCGATGACTGCCCGAGCAACAAATGACCGTGTCGCGGCTGCGATCCGTGCATCTCACCAGGCGGCAGCAGCGCATCACCGCCTGAAGATCCAGAGGATCAGGGTCAGGATGACCGACAGCAGCAGTCCGCTGGTAATCGGAAAGTAGAAATGGAAACCCTTGCGCTCGATGCGGATGTCTCCGGGCAGATTACCCAAACCCAGCTTGGACAACACGGGCCACAGCAGGCCCAGGGCGACCAGGATGATGCCGAGGGTGATCAGCCATTTGGCCATGGCTCAGACGTCTAGAGACCACGTGGTTTGCCGGGTCCGCGGCCGCTCGCGGGGGCGTCCGGTGCCGTACGGCTCGATCGTCGGCGGTAGATGTGCAGGTTCGCTGCGGACGCCGCCGGCTTGACCCGGCGGTTGCCGGCAGTCGCTGCCGGGCGGTCCAGTCCGCACCACTGCATCAGCCGCGCCACCTCGTCATCGCTCAGATCCTGCAACATGCCGCGCTTGAGCCGCGCGGGCATGGCGATGGGGCCGAAGCGCACCCGGATGAGCCGGCTCACGGTGAGCCCCAAGGCCTCGATGAGCCGGCGCACCTCCCGGTTGCGCCCCTCCTTGAGCACCAGCCGATACCAATGATTCGCGCCATCGCCGCCGGCGGCGACGATGCTGTCCACCTTGGCGGGGCCGTCCTCCAGTTCGATGCCCGTGGTCAGCCGCTCTGTCTGCTCAGGCGTGAGTTCCCCCAGGATGCGCACGGCGTATTCCCGCTCCACCTCGTAGCGGGGATGCGACAGCCGGTTGGCCAGTTCGCCGTGGGTGGTGAAGATAAGCAGCCCCTCGGTGTTGTAATCCAGGCGGCCGACCGAGATCCAGCGCTGTCCCTTGAGCCTGGGCAGGCGGTCGAAGACCGAAGGGCGGCCTTGGGGATCGTCGCGCGAGACGATCTCGCCTTCGGGTTTGTGATAGAGCAAGACGCGCGGCAGGCTCCGCTGCCAGGGCAGATGCACGACGCGGCCGTGCACCCGCACCACGTCGCTCGGTTTGACGCGATCCCCCACCTGGGCGGTCTGGCCGTTGATGGTGGCAGCGCCGGAAGCGATCAGCGCCTCCATGTCACGGCGCGACCCCAGCCCTGCCGCGGCCAGCATCTTGTGCAGTTTTTCACTCGGGCTGACGAGCTCTTCCGGCAAGGCCTTCAGGGGGCGGCCGTAGTAGGAGAATCGCGGCATGACGGTTGCTGGATGGTCGGATCGCTTTGTAAATCGATCGCCGGCTCGGGCAACAGTTCCGCCCGGGCCACCTCTGGCAGCGGCGGCAACTCGGACAAGGCCCGCAGGTTGAGATCCGCGAGGAAACGTTTGGTGGTGGCGTACAGGGCCGGCCGGCCGGGCACATCCCGGTGACCCACCGTCTCGATCCATCCGCGCTCCTCCAGGGTGCGGATGATCTGGCTGCTGACGGCGACCCCGCGGATCTCCTCGATGTCGCCGCGCGTGACGGGCTGCCGATAGGCGATGATGGCAAGGGTCTCCAGCGTGGCGCGCGAATATCTGGGCGGCTTTTCCGGGTTGAGCCGGTCCAGGTAGGGCTGGTACTCGGGCCGGGTCTGGAAACGCCAGCCCTCGGCCACCAGGGTGAGTTCCACCCCCCTGCCCTGCCAATCCTGCCTGAGTTCGTCCAGGGCCTTGCGCAGCAAATCAGGGGAGAGCTCGTCCTGGAAGACCTTGCGCAACTCGGCCGTGGTCAGGGGCTGCGACTGGGCGAGCAGCACCGTCTCCAGGACGCGCTTGACGTCCGTCAGGCTATTGAGGGCGATCGTCATGGCACAGGCGGGCATGGATGGGGGCGAAGGGGGCGGTCTGCACGATCTCCACCAGCCGCTCCCGCACCAGTTCCAGGAGGGCGAGGAAGGTGACCACCAGCTCGGCCCGTCCGCCCTGCGCGGGGAACAGCTCGCTGAAGAGGGAAAAGGTCGCCGTCTGCAGCGTCCTGAGGATGCGGCTCATGTGCTCGCGCACCGAGAGCTCCTGGCGGCCGATGCGGTGATGCCGGGTCAGGCGCGCGCGCTTGAGGATCTCCCCCCAGGCGGCGAGCAGGTCCTCCGCCCGCACCTGGGGCAGTCGCGCCACCGCCAGTTTCTCGATCGCGACCGAGACCGGCAGGAAGTCCCGGCCTAGTTGTGGCAATGCCTCGAGGTGGTGGGCGGCAAGGCGCATCTGTTCGTATTCCAGCAGGCGCCGCACGAGTTCCGCACGCGGGTCCTCCTCCCCCGCCTCCTCCACCTTTTCCGGTCGGGGCAGGAGCATGCGCGACTTGATCTCGATCAGCATGGCGGCCATCACCAGATATTCGGCCGCCAGCTCCAGCCGGTGCTGGCGCATGGCCTCCACGTATTCCATGTACTGGCGGGTGAGCTGGGCCATGGGGATGTCCAGCACATCGATGTTGTTGCGCCGGATCAGCCACAGCAGCAGATCGAGCGGGCCCTCGAAGGCATCCAGGATGACCTCCAGGGCGTCCGGCGGGATGTAGAGGTCCTGGGGCAGCTCCGTCCAGTCTTCGCCCATGACCCGGGCGCGCGGCAGCGCCTGCATGGCGGGCGCGGGATCGGAGACGGGCGGGGTCGTTTCGGGCATGGGTCGGATTGTTCGCCAGAGGCGCAGGTCTGGCAATCACGCCTGGAACACCAGCCTGGCGACCTCGCGGTAGTTTTTCACGAAATGCACCTCGAGCCCCGCCTTGACGTAATCGGGCAGCCGCTCGAAGTCCGGGCGGTTGGCCGCGGGCAGAATCAGCTCATGGATGTTGACCCGCTTGGCGGCGATGACCTTCTCCCGGATGCCGCCCACCGGCAGCACCTGTCCGGTGAGGGTGAGCTCGCCGGTCATGGCCAGGGGGCGGCCGAGCTTTTCGTTGCGGGCCAGCGACAACAGGGCCGTGGCCATGGTGATGCCGGCGCTGGGCCCGTCCTTGGGCGTGGCGCCCTCGGGCACGTGCAGGTGTACGAAGGCCTGGTCGAAGAAGCCGGGGTCGCCCTTGTAGGGCTTGAGGTGGCTGGCGATGTAGCTGTAGGCGATCTCGGCCGACTCCTTCATCACCTCGCCCAGCTTGCCGGTGAGCTTGAAGCCGCGATTCAAGGTGTGCACCTTGGTCGCCTCGATGGTCAGGGTGGCCCCGCCCAGCGGCGTCCAGGCGAGCCCCGTCACCACCCCCACGCCGGTGGCGGGTCGCTCCGGCAGATGGGGCGGCTGGTCCATGTAGGTCTCCACGTCGTCGGCCGTGACGTGCAGCGCCTGCGCCTCGCCGCGCACGATCTTGACCACCGCCTTGCGCACCACCTTGCCCAGGGCCTGCTCCAGCTGACGCACGCCGGCCTCGCGGGCATAGCCCTCGATGATGCGGCGGATGGCCGCCTCGGTGATGCTCACCTGACCGCGCTCGAGCCCCGCCTTCTTGAGCTGCTTGGGCCAGAGGTGATGCCGGGCGATGGCCACTTTCTCCTCGGTCAGATAGCCGGCCAGGCGGATCACCTCCATGCGGTCCAGGAGCGGCGCCGGGATGCTGTCGAGCTGGTTGGCGGTGCAGATGAACAGCACCTTGGACAGGTCGAAGCGCACGTCCAGATAGTGGTCCAGGAATTCGGCGTTCTGCTCCGGATCCAGCACCTCCAGCAGCGCGCTCGCCGGGTCGCCGTGGTAGGAGGCGCCGATCTTGTCCACCTCGTCGAGCATGATGACCGGGTTTTGCGATTCCACCTCCTTGATGGCCTGGATGAACTTGCCCGGCATGGCGCCGATGTAGGTGCGGCGGTGTCCCTTGATCTCCGCCTCGTCGCGCATGCCGCCCACCGAGAAGCGGTAGAACTTGCGCCCCAGCGCCCGCGCCACCGAACGGCCGATGGAGGTCTTGCCGACACCGGGCGGTCCGACCAGCAGCAGGATGGAACCGGCCACCTCCCCTTTCATGGCGCCCACGGCCAGGAATTCGACGATGCGCTCCTTGACGTCGTCGAGGCCATCGTGGTCCTGGTCCAGGATCTTGCGGGCGCGCTTGAGGTCCAGCTTGTCGCGGGTGAGCTTGCCCCAGGGCAGGCTGGTTAGCCAGTCGAGATAGTTGCGCGTGACGGTGTATTCGGGGGAGCCGTGCTCGAGGCCGGCGAGCTTGTTCATCTCCTCGCTGAGCTTCTTCTCGGCGTGCGGCGGCAACTTCAGCTTCCGGGTGCGCTCCTGGTAGAGCTCCAGATCGGCGGTCCGGTCGTCCTTGGCGATGCCCAGCTCCTTCTGGATGGCCTTGAGCTGCTCGCGCAGGAAGAATTCGCGCTGCTGCCGCGTCATCTTTTCCTCGACCTGGGCGCGGATCTTGGTCTGTAGGCGCGCGACCTCCAGCTCTTGCTTGATCAGCACCAGCACCTTTTCCATGCGCCGGCGCAGGCTGAAGGACTCCAGCACCTCCTGCAGCTTGTCTTTGGGCGCGGTGGTCAGACTGGCGGCAAAATCGGTGAGCAGGGAGGGCTCGTTCGGGGAGAAGCGATTGAGGAAGAACTTCAGTTCCTCCGAGTACAAGGGATTGAGCGGCAGCAACTCCTTGATGGCATTGATGATGGCGAGCGCATAGGCCTTGATCTCCTCCTGGCTTGCGTCCGGACGGCTCTCGCCGGGATATTCGACGCGGGCGAAGAAGGGCGGCTCGCCGGAGATCCACTCGGCGATGCGAAAGCGCGTAACCCCCTCGGCGATGAACTGGATCTTGCCGTCCGAGCGCATGGGGTGGTGCATGCGCACGAGCGTGCCGACACTGTAGAAGTCCTCTGGGCGCGCATCGTCAGACTTGTCCCCGCGCACCAGGACCAGACCGACCAGATGATGGGGGGTGTCGCCGATACGCTTGACGGTCTCCATCCACGGCCCCTCGTTCATCAGTAGCGGCAGCGTCTGGGCCGGAAAGAAGGGCTTCTCGGTCATCGGCAGCAGGTGAATGGCGCCCGGCCAGGTCTGGGCCGGCAGATGGGCGCCGCCGGCCTGTTGCTGCGGGCTGCCGGCAGGCTCGACGAGTTCGCCTTCGATGGGCTGATGGGTTTCGATCATGTTTCCGCCACAGGCTGAGTCATGACCAATGGGTATGGCCTGGGGGGGAGGTTTTCAACCCAGATTTGTCATTAGGGCGCGCGATGATGGCGAGCCGTATGGCGAGCAGATTTGCGCACGGGCAACGAGCCCATGGTGTCCCTCGAGGGCTAAGCGAACGGGCGCAAAGATGCCGCCTGACGGAGGCCCTGGCGCGCGCAGGCCGTGGTGGCATGGCGATGGGGACAGGCTTCACACACTCCGGGGCGAGCTTCGTAGGCATTGGCCGGCCTAATGACAAATCTGGGTTCAACCTAAAAACCTCAGTTGAACGCGCCCGAAGGCGGGTTTGTGCGTGTGGGGGGCTCGGCGCGACGACGCCGCGGGGTCGGCGACTGCGTAGCGCGGAGCAGGGGCCCCGCAGGGGATGCGACCGCGGAGCAGGATGCGGGCGCCCCCGGGGCAGTCGCCGGCATCCCCTCCGCTGTCCGATCCCCGCTCACGCGGGGCCCCTCGGACGACGCTATGGG
>JBBIKZ010000062.1:0-13871 GCA_037445185.1 Hydrogenophilales bacterium
CGCGCACAGACCCGAAAGCGGGCGCGTAGCGGCCTCACCTTCCGGGTGAGCGTGCTCGGAGGCGCAAACGTCAGGTTCCATGCGTCTTTGCGAAGGCCAAGGAGCGGTCAACTGAGGTTTTTAGGATGATCGGTTGTCGGGCTGAAGCCGACCTACAGGCCGACCTGCGGCCGACCCATGCTCCTTTGCTCTCCTACGCCTCGATGCCGAGCGTCAGTGTGTGCCCCCTACGGTCAAGCCGTCGATGCGCAGCGTGGGCTGTCCCACCCCCACCGGCACGCTCTGCCCCTCCTTGCCGCAGGTGCCCACACCTGGGTCGAGCGCGAGGTCGTTGCCGATCATGGACACCCGTGTGAGCACGTCCGGACCGTTGCCGATCAGGGTGGCGCCCTTGACCGGGTAGGTGACCCTGCCGTCTTCGATCATGTAGGCCTCGGCGGCGGAGAAGACGAACTTGCCGCTGGTGATGTCGACCTGACCCCCGCCGAAATTGACCGCGTAGAGGCCGTGCTTGACGGAGGCGATGATCTCCTGCGGATCGTGACCACCGGCGTGCATGTAGGTGTTGGTCATGCGCGGCATGGGCAGGTGGGCGAAGGACTCGCGCCGGGCATTGCCGGTGGGCGCCATGCCCATCAGCCTGGCGTTCAGGCTGTCCTGCATGTAGCCCCGCAGGATGCCGTCCTCGATGAGGACGGTGCATTGTGTGGGGGTGCCTTCGTCGTCGACGTTGAGCGAGCCGCGCCGCTCGCGCAGGGTGCCGTCGTCCACCACGGTCACGCCGGGGGCGGCCACCCGCTCGCCGATGCGGCCGGAGAAGGCGGAGGTGCCCTTGCGGTTGAAGTCGCCCTCGAGGCCGTGTCCGGTGGCCTCGTGCAGCAGGATGCCGGGCCAGCCTGGGCCGAGCACCACGGTCATGCTGCCGGCCGGCGCGGGACGCGCCTCCAGGTTGGTGAGCGCCTGCCTGACCGCCTTGTCGGCATAGTCGCGCAACACCGCGTCGCTGAAATGCGCATAGTCGAAGCGGCCGCCACCGCCCGCCGTGCCCTGCTCACGGCGGCCGTCCTGTTCGACGATGACCTGCAGCGACAGCCGGACGAGGGGCCGCACGTCCGCGGCCAGCCGGCCATCGAGACGGGCGATGAACACCACCTCGTACTCGCCGGCCAGCGTGGCCATGACCTCGATGACGCGCGGGTCCAGGGCACGGGCGTAGGCTTCGAACCGGTGCAGCAGGGCCACCTTGTCGGCCTCGGTGAGCGAGGCGAGCGAATCGATGGGGGCGTAGAGACTGTGGCCGTTGACCCGCGCCGGCGGCTGGATACGCGCCTCGCCGCCGGTCAGGGCGATGGAACGGGCGGTGAGCGCCGCCTGGCGGATGGCCGGCAGGCTGATGTCGTCGGAATAGGCGAAGGCGGTCTTGTCGCCGACGATGGCGCGCACACCCACGCCCTGGTCGATGTTGAAGCTGCCCGACTTGACCTGGCCCTCCTCCAGGCTCCAGGCCTCGGTACGGCTGTACTGGAAGTAGAGGTCGGCGTCGTCCAGTCTGTGCGCGGTAAGGAGCCCGAAGATGGACTCGACCTGGGGGGTGTCGAGATCGTTCGGGGCGAGCAGGGTGGACTGGGCGGTGGCGAAGAGGGAGGCGGTGTCGGTCATGTCGAGGCGGAGTCAGATGGCATTGATGACTACGACGGCGTCTTTGTCGCCGCAGTTCAGCGTGCGGTGTCGGAGCGCCGGCAAGCTCTTGCGCAGGCCCTCCTGGTAGATCCGGTTGATGCCTGCCGTCACCACGCCGGAGCCGCGCGGTAGACGGTCGAGCACGTTGCCCCAGGGGTCGACGATCATGGTGTCGCCGTGCGTCTCGCGGCCGGACAGGTGATAGCCGCCCTGGGCGGGGGCGATGACATAGGCCAGGTTTTCGATGGCGCGCGCACGCACGAGGGTCTCGAAGTGGGCCTTGCCGGTGGTGGCGGTGAAGGCCGAGGGGACGAGGATGAAATCCACGCTACCCATGGCCCGGTAGAGCTCCGGAAAGCGCAGGTCATAACAGATCGACAGCCCCATGCGGCCGAAGGGGGTCTCCACCACCACCACCCGGTCGCCCGGCATGATGGTGGTCTCCTCGCGATACTGTTCATTTCCCAGCGACAGGCCGAAGAGGTGGATCTTGTCGTAGCGGGCGACTTGCTTGCCGCGCTCGTTGTAGACGAGGCAACTGTTGTAGACCTTCTTCGGGTTGCCGCAATCCAGCGGGACCGAGCCGCCCACCAGCCAGATGTCGTGCTTCTTCGCCTGGGCGGCGAGGAAGGCCTGGATCGGCCCCTTGCCGGGCTGCTCCCGCGCCGCCACCTTGTCGGTGTCCTTCAGGCCCATGATGGCGAAGTACTCCGGCAGGGCGACCAGCTTGGCGCCGGCGGCGGCGGCCATGGCGATCAGTCGCTCGCTTTCGGCCAGGTTGGCCGCCACGTTGGGCCCGGAGGCCATCTGGATGGCCGCCATGCGTACCACACCGGAGACTTCCGGCGTGGCTTTGGGGGCACTGCGGCTGCGCGTCTTGGCGAAGCTGGAACTGGATTTCGGGCTCACGGGTTTGGCGCTCACGGCGGCGATCCTGTCTGGTCTGTCTGGGCCTGGCCGGCCCCTGGCATGGCCGCCGAGGGCCGGTCGGCACGTGTTGCCGAGCCGGAAGGACGGCAAGACCGAAACTTACACAATCCTGGCAAGGCGGGGCAAGGCGCACGCGGTGTGCCCGTCGCGCGGATGCGCCGGTTGTCGCCAGCGTGCGCACGGCCATGTCGCGTTTAGGGGGGGGCGGGCGCGGCCTCTTCCTCCGCTGCACGGGCGCGCGGGATACGGCTCACCTCGGGTTCGGTCCAACTCCCCCGCACCATGTATTCGAGGGTGGCGGCCTTGCTGATGGGGTCCTTGAGCACCCGGCTGGCGACGAGTGCCCCCACCCCGACGGCCGGGTTGACCAGCATGGCGCCGGCCGCCAGGGTGTCCTCGAGGCGCGGTTGCACGGCGACACGCAGGGTTTGCGTCTCGCGCACCAGGTCGATCTCACCTTTCATGGCGATGCTGGCGGCGGGCCCGCGCATGCTGAAGTCGGTGAGGTAGGCGATGCCCCGTTCCAGGTGGATGGGGCTTTCGATCTCGTCGAAGGCAAACCCCTCCGAGAAGATGTCGCGGAAGTCCAGGTTGATGCGCCTGGGCAGGGACTGCAGGTTCAGCACGCCCAGGAGTCGGCCGGCACCGGGGTCGAGTTTGGTGAACTGCCCCTTCTTCAGGTTGATGTCGAGGTCCCCGCTGAGCTTGTCCAGGGAGAAGTCCGCCAGTCCACCCTGCCAGCCGACGCGCCCCGTGACGCTGCCCTCGCCACGGCGGATATTGCCGGGATAGCCCAGGCGGCTGAACAGGCCGCTCAGGTTCCGGCTCTCCAGACGCAGGTTGATGCTGGAGTAGCGGCCAGACTGGTCGGACAGCAGTCCGTCCGCCTCCAGGCGGGCGTCGGGGTTGGTCAGGCGCAGGGTCTGCAGTCGCAATCCGTGCGCATCCGGCCGGGCGAGGAGCTCGATCGCGCCCACATCCCGATTCGAGACCAGGAAGCTGTCCGCGCGCACATCGGCCTCGAGCCGCCAGTTCCGCTCCGCCCGCTTCGCTGCCGTGGTGCCGGTTGCGGGCCCCGGGATGGCCAGACGCCGAAAGCGGCCCTGCAGGGTCGGGTGGGTCTCCCCGGGCTGCCAGCTGAGGTCGCCCTGCAGCTCCCGCCCGGAGATGCGCAGCTGCCAACCGGCATCGGCCGGACGGGCGTTGATCTGTGTACCGGTGAAGAGGCGATCGAACAGGATCAGCTCGTTGGCGATGAGGGTGACGGCCCGAATGGGGAGCTTGCCGCCCGCCTGCCCGTCGGCGAGGGCCAGCCAGGCATCCAGGTTAAGACGGCCCTGGGCGGCCTCCAGGGTGAGCCCGGGGTCGCGTGGCGCGCGCGCCTCGCCCTGGCCGATCAGCACCGAGACGCTGGGCGCCTCCCCCGCTCGGCCCAGCAAGGCGCGCGACGAGAGGATCCGACCGTATCTGACCAGGAGGGCGGTCTGACCGGCCTCGTTGCGGCCATGGGTGACGAGCAGGGATTCCGGGCGCTCGGCCGGTTTGCCCAGGGGCTCCGGCAGATCGATGGCCAGGCCTTGCAGATCGCTTTCGATGCGCAGGTCGGTGAGCTGCTGGCGCAATGCGATCTCGGCCCGGTAGCCGGTCGTGCCTTTCAGGCGGCGCAGCCACGGGTCCGGCACCCAGGTCGCCAGGGCGGGTGGGTCTATGCGGCCCTCGACGGTGAGGGTGACGCGCCCCCCCGCCCCGCTCTGGATCGAGAGGCTGGCCGGATGGCCGAACAGCTGCGCGCTCAGGCCCTTGGCGTTGAGCTCCCGGTGGGTGAAGCGCAGGTCGCCGCTCAACCGCTCCAGGACCGGCATCTCCCGTCCCGGATCGAGGCGGTTGTCGACCGCCCGGTAGACCCCGGCCACGGTACTGTCGACGATACGGCGCAGGGGCAGGTCGAGGCGCAGGATGAGCTCGCCCCGCCCCTCGGCGCGCATGTGCTCGGTGAAGCGGTCGGTGTAGTCGTACACCGGGCTCGCCCGGATGTAATCGAGGAAGGCGGCGGTGGCGCCGCGCGCGCGGCCCTCGATGTGCAGGATCTCCGCATCACTGAAATGCAGGTCCGGCACCAGGCCCTTGATGCCTGACAACTGTATCCCCGGCACGCCATCCACCTGGGCCGATTCCACCAGGATCTCCATGGCCGTGTCGCGAAAGACCAGCCAGCCGCTGACGTTGATGAAGCGCGGCCAACTCGGTGCCACCTCCACCTCGGCGTCGCGCACCCGCACATCCACCCGGAACTGGCCGCCACCCTGATGGAAGGGGAAGCGGTCCAGTGGTCCGCGCAGGATGAGGCGGGTGTCGTCGGAGATGCCTGCCTTGATGCCCCGCCGGATCCAGTCGTAGGCGTCGTCGGACACGCTGCGCGGCAGATAGCGCCAGACCGCATTGCCGACGGCGCGGCTGAGCTGTGCGGTCAGGTCCAGTTCCGGCGCGGCGCCCGGCCGCATCAGCATGCTGCCGCGGCCGGTGGCGTCGAGGTCGGCGTTGACGAGGCGCAGGTCTTCCAGTTTGAAGGCGAGCCCGCCGTCGGCACGCGCCTGCCAAGCGAGCTTCGCTTCGGCCCGATCGAAGGCCAGGGGGTGGCGGAAGACCTCGGCATCGTCCACGATTAGACGACGCGCCTCGATGCGGGCCTGGCCACCCCGGTCCGAGGCGCTCACCTCCCCGGACAGGCCGTTGATCCCGGGGAAGCCGTGCCCCGCGCGCACGCCCACCTCGCGCAGACGCGCCTCCAGCGTATAGTGGTCACGGTCGCGCCAGACCAGGCGCAGACGATCGATCTGGCCACGCGGATCGTGCGCCTCGATCAGGTCGTGCGCCTGGCGGGGGATGGGTACGGCGCCGATGAGGGCGGTGAGGGCCTCCAGACGCAGTTCCTCGGCCTGCACGCGCAGCTCGCCTAGTTTGCCGTCGGCACGGTCGGTCACCTGCACGCGCACGTTGGCGGGCGCCGCCTTGCGCCCCAGCGGCGAGACGAAGCTCAGGCGTTCGACGAAATAGTCCTGGCCCCGCTCGGTCCGGCGCCAGCCCAGACGCCCGTCTATGCGGTCGAAGCGTATCTCCGGCAGCGCCTCGGTGGGGCCGATGCCGACCCGGCTGAGGCGTACGTCACCGACCACGCCATCGACCCGCCGCTGCGAGAAATCCAGCCAGAAACGCAGCGTCCCCACGCCGCTGCGCACCGAGGGCTGGGCCCAGGGGGCCCAGGTACCCAAGGCGGCCGAGGCGGCCCCCTCGGCGCGGACATAGAGCCGGCCGGCGAAATCCTCCAGCCGCTCGATGCTGCGGCCGCGGAAATCGGCGCGCACGTCGAGGAAGCGGGCGACGCTGTCGGGCGGCCGCGCCGTGAGGCCGAGGCGATGCCGGCCGAGACGGTTGAGGAGCACCAGGTTGAGCTCGGACAGGGTGAGCGGCGGGGCCTCGAGCAGGTCGTCCTGCCAGACGAGGGTGCCCTGCCGCACCACGGTCATGCGCTGCTCGAGCAGCCAGTCGGGCAGGGGACTGGGGCGACCCGCCGTGTTCACGGGGATGCCGGCCACACGGATGACGCGCTGCTTGTCGCGGTGGATGACCAGGTGGGGGCGGTCGATCTCGAGGGCGGCCAGGCGCAGCTCGAGCAGCAGGACGCTTGCCCAGGACAGGGTGGCCTCCACCCGCGGCAGGGTGAGGGCGGGCAGCTCACCCGGCGGCGTAAGGCGCAGGTTGTCGATGCGCAGCCGGGGGTTGAGGCCGTGCCATCCGGCATCGAGGCGACCGATCTCCACCGGAACCCCCGTCGCCTCGCCGATCACGCGCGCCACCTCGGGGCGATAGCGGTCGATGTCCGGCATGATCCAGAGCCGCAGGACCAGGGCGATGGTCGACAGGACGATCACCACCCCGGCCACCGCATAGGCGGCGTAATGCAGGGTGCGGCGCAGCAGCTTGATCACTGACTGAGGGAGACGCGGCGCAATTCGGTCTCGATCTGTGCCGCCTCCAGGCGGTCATAGTCGTCGCGGCTCACGGTGACCACCCCGCCGGCCATCTCGTACCAGGCATGGCCCGTGCTCCAGTCGGGCTGGGTGTAACTGCCCTGGGGGCGACGGGCCAGGAGGTACAGGCGTCCCGGCAGATAGACCAGGTTGTAGGGGGTCGCGCGCGCATGCAGGCGATCGATGGCCGACCAGGCCGCCAGCGGGTCGTCGAAGCGCAGACAATGCGCGGGATAGGGCGCGCCGCCGCCGTTGTGGGCCCAATGCGGACTGCTCAGCGGCAGCGGTAGGTCGCGCAGAAAGGTCTGAAAATGCAGATGGTTCACCGAGGCATGCGCCCCGTAGCTGTTGTAGGCGAGGCCGAAGCCGGGCATGACCTGGCCCAGCGTCGCGCCGACCGCCCAGGCCCAGCCGTGCAGTTCGGGCGTGAGCAGCTGCGGCAGTTCCCACTCCGGTTCGGGCACCAGCAGTCCGTGCATCTCGACGAAGAGAAACTTGTTGTAGAGCAGACGCGTCGGGCGGCCCAGCAGTTCCCCCGACCAGAGCACTTCCTCGGCTAGGCTGGGCAGGTTGAACCCAGATTTGTCATTAGGCCGGCCAGTGCCTACGAAGATCACCCCGGAGTATGTGAAGTCTGTCCCCATCACCATGCCACCGCGTCCTGCACGCGCCAGGGCCTCCGTCTGGCGGCAGTATCAAGCCCGTTCACTTAGCCCTCGATGTACACCATGGGCTCGTTGCCCGTGCGCAAATCTGCTCGCCATACGACTCGCCATCATCGCGTGCCCTAATGACAAATCTGGGTTGAAGTGAAAGCCGTTGCGGTTGAATGCCAGCGAGATGCCGCTCACCCGATGGTGGCTCGCACGGGGCGGTCGCAGGGCGCGCAGGGGGTTGAACGCCACCTCCCAAGGGCCGGCGGCGCGCGACTCGACGATGCCTGCCGCGGCGAAGCCCATGGCCATGAGCTTGAGGAACACGATCAGGTCGTCGTCCGGCAGGTCGAGGGTGCGTCCCTGGCGCAGGGCGAAGGTGATGAGGGCGGCGAGATGGTAGTGGCGTTCCTCCAGGCGGCTTTCCAGCCTTTGCCACAGGGCCGCCTCCTGCGCGGCGTTGACCAGCACCAGGATGTAGCCGCCCAGCCCGTCGCCGCTGGCCAGCATGCGCGTGAGGCCGTCGGCAAAGGCGGCGCGAAAGGCGGCGCTCGACTGCATCAGGGCCGGCAGGGTCATCAGGGGCACCGGCTCAGGGTTGATAGCCCAGGTTGGGCGCCAGCCAGCGTTCCGCCGTGGCCAGATCCCAGCCCTTGCGCCGGGCGTAGTCCTCCACCTGGTCGCGCTCGATCTTCCCCACGGCGAAATAGCGCGCGTCCGGGTGGCTGAGATAGAAGCCCGACACCGAGGCCATGGGCAGCATGGCGTAGCTCTCGGTGAGTGTGACGCCGATCGCTTGGGCATCGAGCAGCGCGAACAGCGGCCCCTTTTCGCTGTGCTCGGGGCAGGCGGGGTAGCCGGGGGCGGGGCGGATGCCGCGGTAGTCCTCGGCGATGAGCTCCTCGTTGCTGAGCCGCTCGTCGGCCGCATAGCCCCACAGCTCGCGGCGCACCCGCTCGTGCAGACGCTCGGCGAAGGCCTCGGCGAGCCGGTCGCACAGGGCCTTGAAGAGGATGGCCGAATAGTCGTCGTGCGCCGCCTCGAAGGCCGCCACCCTCTCCGCCTCGCCGATGCCGGCCGTGACCACGAATGCGCCGAGGTAGTCTTGCACGCCGCTCGCCTTCGGGGCGACGAAGTCGGCCAGACACCAGTTCGGCTGCCCCTGGGGCTTGGCCATCTGCTGGCGCAGGTTGTGCCAGGTCATCAGCACCCGGTCGCGGCCCTCGTCGGCGTAGATCTCGATGTCGTCATCACCCACCGCATTGGCGGGGAATAGCCCCACCACCGCGCGCGCATCGACCCATTTTTCGTTGATGATCCGCTCCAGCATGGCCTGGGCGTCGTGGAACAGCTTGCGCGCCTCTTCGCCCACCACCTCGTCCTCGAGGATCCTGGGGTAGCGGCCATGCAGCTCCCAGGCTTGGAAGAAGGGCGTCCAGTCGATATAGCGGGCGAGCTCGGCGAGGTCGTAGTCGCGCATCACCCGGATACCCAACGCGCGCGGCACCGGCGGCGTGTAGGCCGTCCAGTCGGTCCTGAACTTGTTGGCGCGCGCATCGAGCAGGCTCACCCGCCTGCCTTCGCGCTTCTGCGCCAGGTGCCGCTCGCGCGTGGCGGCATAGTCGGCCTTGACCTTGGCCACGTAGTCCGCGCGCGCCTCCGGCGAGAGCAGGCTGGCACACACGCCCACGGCGCGCGAGGCGTCCTTCACGTAGACCACCGGCCCGTCGTAGTGGGGGTCGATCTTGACCGCGGTGTGGGCGAGCGAGGTGGTCGCCCCGCCGATGAGCAGCGGCTGGGTGAAGCCCTGGCGCTGCATCTCTCTGGCGATGTGGGCCATCTCCTCCAGCGACGGGGTGATGAGGCCGGACAGGCCGATGATGTCGGCGCCGATCTCGCGCGCGGTGTCGAGGGTTTTCTGCGCCGGCACCATCACGCCCAGGTCGACGATCTCGTAGTTGTTGCAGCCGAGCACCACGCCGACGATGTTCTTGCCGATGTCGTGCACGTCGCCCTTGACCGTGGCGAGCACGATGCGGCCCTTGGCCTGCGCCGTGCCGCCGGCCTCGGCGTCCCGCGCCTTCTCCGCCTCGATGAAGGGCACCAGATAGGCCACCGCCTGTTTCATGACGCGGGCGGACTTCACCACCTGGGGCAGGAACATCTTGCCGGCGCCGAACAGATCGCCCACCACGTTCATGCCATCCATGAGCGGGCCCTCGATCACCTTGATGGAGTGGCCGAGCTTGACGCGGGCCTCCTCGGTGTCCTCGGTGATGTACTGGGTGATGCCCTTGACCAGGGCGTGGGCAAGGCGCGCCTCCACCGGCTCGCTGCGCCAGGCGAGGTCCTCCACCGCCTCACGGGCCTCGCCCTTGACCGTCTCGGCGAATTCGACCAGGCGCTCGGTGGCGTCCGGGCGGCGGTTGAGCAGCACGTCCTCGACCCGCCGCCTCAACTCGGCCGGGATCTCCTCGTACACCCCCAGCTGGCCGGCGTTGACGATGCCCATGTCCATGCCGGCGCGGATGGCATGGTAGAGGAAGGCGGTGTGGATCGCCTCGCGCACCGGCTCGTTGCCGCGGAAGGAGAAGGAGACGTTGGACACCCCGCCGGAGACGTGGGCGTGCGGCAGGTGCGTGCGTATCCAGCGCGTGGCCTCGATGAAGTCCACGGCATAGTTGGCGTGCGCCTCGATGCCGGTGGCCACGGCGAAGATGTTGGGGTCGAAGATGATGTCCTCGGCCGGAAAGCCGACCTCCTCGGTCAGGATGCGATAGGCGCGCGCGCAGATGTCGATCTTGCGCTCATAGGTGTCGGCCTGGCCGGTCTCGTCGAAGGCCATGACGATCACCGCCGCGCCGTAGCGGCGGGCGAGCCTGGCCTTCTCCTTGAACTCCGCCTCGCCCTCCTTGAGCGAGATGGAGTTGATCACCGGCTTGCCCTGCACGCATTTGAGGCCCGCCTCGATGATGCTCCACTTGGACGAGTCGATCATGATCGGCACGCGAGCGATGTCCGGCTCCGCCGCGACCAGATTGAGAAAACGCGTCATGGCCGCCTCACCGTCGAGCATGGCCTCGTCCATGTTCACGTCGATCATCTGCGCGCCGGCCTCCACCTGCTGCCGCGCCACCTCCAGGGCTTCGTCGTAGCGGCCCTCGAGGATGAGTCGCTTGAATTTGGCCGAGCCGGTGACGTTGGTGCGCTCGCCGACGTTGACGAAGAGCGAGTCGGTGCCGACGTTGAACGGCTCCAGGCCGGCGATGCGCAGGGCCGGCGCGATCGTCGGCCGGGTGCGTGGCGGGCAGTCGATCACCGCATCGTGGATGGCGCGGATGTGCTCGGGTGTCGTGCCGCAGCAGCCACCGACGATGTTGATGAGCCCCGCACGCGCCCATTCGCCGATCTGCGCGGCCATGGACTCGGGCGATTCGTCATACTCGCCGAAGGCGTTGGGCAGGCCCGCGTTGGGGTGGGCGGAAACCAGCACATCGGCCTTGTGTGCGATCTCCTCCACGTGCGGTCGCAACTCCCGCGCCCCCAGGGCGCAGTTGAAGCCGAAGGAGAAGGGTTCAGCATGGCGCAGGCTGTTCCAGAACGCCTCCACGGTCTGGCCGGAGAGCGTGCGGCCGGAGGCATCGGTGATGGTACCGGAGATCAAGATCGGCCGCCGCTCACCCGTGGCGTCGAAATAGCGGTGGATGGCGAATACCGCCGCCTTGGCGTTCAGGGTGTCGAACACCGTCTCGATGAGCAACAGGTCGGCGCCGCCCCGGACGAGGCCGTCGGTGGCGGTGTAATAGGTCTCGACCAGCGCCTCCCAGGTGACGTTGCGGTAGCCCGGGTCGTTCACGTCCGGCGAGATCGACAGCGTGCGCGAGGTCGGCCCCAGGACGCCGGCGACGAAACGCGGCTTGTCCGGCGTGCGCGCCGTGTAGGCGTCGGCCACCGCCCGCGCCAGCCTCGCCCCCTCGTAGTTGAGCTCGTACACCAGCGCCTCCATGCCGTAGTCGGCCATGGAGATGGCGTTGGCGTTGAAGGTGTTGGTCTCCAGGATGTCCGCCCCGGCCTCCAGGTACTGCGTGTGGATCGCGCGGATCGCCTCGGGGCGGGTGAGGGTGAGCAGGTCGTTGTTGCCCTTGAGGTCGCGCGGCCAGTCGGCGAAGCGCGCGCCGCGATAGTCGTCCTCGGCGAGCTTCAGGCGCTGGATCATGGTGCCCATGGCGCCGTCCAGGATCAGGATGCGGCGAGCGGCCAGGGCCTCAAGTTCGGCGGTGCGGTCGGGCATGGCGGGGCGGGGGAGGGGAGTCGGACGAATATTACCATTGGGCAAGATCTGTGCCGGCGCGCTGCATCCGTCGCGCATGCGGTGCAGAGTGCGGCCGACCCTTGGGCGGGCTCACACTTCTCACGCATAATCGGTTCGAGAGGAGGACGCGCCATGTCGAATCCGCGACCGCACGGACCACGCTCCTGCGTGGAGGACTATCTCGCCTGGGACGACGAGCGTCGCTACGAGCTGATCGACGGCGAGGCGCATCTCATGGCGCCGGCGCCGAGCCTGCAACATCAATCCATCGCCCTCGGTCTGGCGGATCAATTGCGCAATCGACTGGAGGAGAGGAAGCGGACCTCGCCGGACTGCCCCTACCAGGTCTTTATCGCCCCGGTGGACGTGATCCTGGGTCCGGACACCGTGGTGCAGCCGGACGTGGTGCTGGTGTGCGATCCGGCCATGCTGGCCAACGGCCGCAATGTCCAGGGCGCACCCGATGTGGCAATGGAGGTGCTACTGCCCGCCACCGCGCGCCGCGACCGCCTGGTCAAGCGCGACCTCTACGAACGCGTCGGTGTGGTCCATTACTGGTTGACCGACGCGGATGCCCGGACGCTGGAGTGCCATCGGCTTTCCGACCGCGTCTATGGCAAACCGGCGGTCTATGGCCCGGGCGAGAGCGTGGCGCTGCCCTACTGCGGCGAGCTCACGCTCGACCTTGCCGAGGTCTTCGGCCCACCCCCCGCCCCCGGCCCGCGCGGTCCCGATCTCACCTGAACGTGGAGGACGACCATGCAGCACCTCACCCCGCAACAAGCCTACCAATTCTTGCAGGCCCACCCCGAGGCGGTGTTCATCGACTGCCGTTCGGAGTTCGAATACCTCTTCGTCGGCCACCCCGTGGGGGCCATCCTCATCCCCTGGTACGAGGGCATCAACTGGGACCTGAACCCCCACTTCCTCGGTCAGGTGCGCATGGCCGCCTCGCACCATCGGCCGGTGCTGCTCATCTGCCGCTCCGGCAACCGTTCCAGGGAGGCGGGCGAGTTCCTCGAGCGCAACGGCTTCACCGAGGTCTACAACGTGCTCTACGGCTTCGAGGGCGAGCTGGACGAGCAGCACCGGCGCAGCACGAAGAACGGCTGGCGCTTCGAGGGCTTGCCCTGGGAGCAGTGCTGAGGCGGGTGCCAGGTTCCGGTGGTCACGTCAGCCACACCTGTGCTGATCTTCGATCCCAATGCCGCGCCGATCAGTTGGCGACCGCCTGAAGCGAAGCCAGCCGAGGGGTGGAGTATTCCAGGTAATAGCGCGCCATGACCTGGAACACGGGGTTGAACTCGTAGACGAGGGGGATGCCGGTGGGGATGTTGAGGTCGGCGATCTCGTCGTCGGGCAACACCTCCAGGTACTTCACCAGGGCGCGCAGGGTGTTGCCGTGCGCGGCCACCAGGATGCGCCGGCCGGCGCGCAGGTTGGGGAAGATGTGCTGGTGCCAAACCTCCAGCACGCGCTTCATGGTGTCGGCGAGTGACTCGGTGGCCGGCAGGGCCTCGGCCGGCAGTTCGCGGTAGCGGGCATCGAAGCGGGGGTGCCGCGGGTCGGTGAGGTTGAGGGCTGGGGGGCGTGTGGCATAGCTGCGGCGCCATTCGTGCACCCGTTCGTGGCCGTAGTGCTCGGCGATCTCGGTCTTGTTGAGCCCCTGCAGGGCGCCGTAATGGCGTTCGTTCAGGCGCCAATCCTTGACCACCGGCAGCCAGAGCTGGTCCATGACCTCCTGTACGGTCCAGAGCGTGCGGATGGCACGGCGCAGGACAGGGACGTAGGCGAGCTCGAAGCTGTAACCGGCGTCCCGCAACAGACGTCCCGCGGTCTCCGCTTCATAGTGGCCCCGCTCCGAGAGGTCGACATCGTTCCATCCGGTGAAGCGGTTATCCCGGTTCCAAGTCCTTTCGCCATGGCGCAGGAGGACGATCTTGTACATGCCTGTCTCCGTTGATGCGGACTCATCCGGCATGTACCGGCTCGGATTGTTTGGACACGGTTTTGCACCTCAGGCCGCCTTTCGCATGGCATAAGCCTGACGGGCTTCGAGGGGTGACATGAAGCCCAGTTTTTCGAGACGCCAATGGCGATTGTAACGATCCTTGAACGCGGTGACGGCGACGCGCACTTCCTCGACATTGCTGAAGACGCGGCCATGGATCGCTTGCTCCTTCAGCGTCCGGTTGAAGCGCTCGGCAACGCCGTTGGTCTGCGGTTCGGCTTTGAGGCCGAAGCTCGGGGCGATGCCCCAGAACTTGA
>JBBIKZ010000063.1:0-13677 GCA_037445185.1 Hydrogenophilales bacterium
TCAGTGCTGAACAGTTCTTTCATCACGACGTCCATGTTTGCCTCCTTGCGGATTGCGGTCAGGGTAGGGGTTGTTGGGAGAGGGCGTCCTCACCCAGTCGTAGCGATGTCATGGGCAGCACGGCACGCCCCGTGAGGCGCCAGTCCTGATCCGCCGCTTCCAGGATCAGGCGGCGCTGACCCGCGGGCAGGGGCGGCAGGGCGCTACGGTATTCGCCCAGGGCCGTGGCCGGCAGAATCAGGGTCAGGTCTTGTTCCTGACGTGAGGGGTGAACCAGGGTCAGTTGCAGCCGATCCGGATAGGCATCCAGCCGGCCCGCCAGGTGGATCCTGAGCTCTCCGCCCTGAACCCGCAGCTCGGCCATGAGGCCGAGGGCGGCGGCGCGCGTCTCGTGATCGAGTCTCTGGTGGATGGCCATGCCCTGTTTGTAATAATCCTCGGCCACCAGCGGATCGGCGCCCCGCGCGGCGATCCACCAGGTGATGAGGCTCGCCACCACCGCAGTGAGCGGCAGGGCGATGATGAGCCACACCATCGGCTCGCGCCACCAGGAGGACTTGGGTTGGGTGGCGACGTTCATCTTTCACCTGAGGAAGCTGGATTTGGCCTCGCGCACGATCTCGGGATCGCTTTCGGCCTGGACACGGAACACGACGCGATGCGACGGCCTGCTGAGGGACAGGCGTGGCACCTCCAGGATCACGTTGACATCCTCGGTGGACAGCGCAGGGATCTCGACACTGTCGCCGCGCGTGATCCTGAGCCCATCGAGACCCGAGGCGCTAATGCGGTAGCGGTGCGGTCGATCGTCCATGTTGATGATCTGCAGGCGGTAGACGTTCTCGATGGCCCCCGTCGGTGTCTCCCTGGACAGGACCTGCCGGTCACGCAGGACATCCACGCGCATGGGGATGCGCTGGGCCAAGGTGTAGACGAAGGCCACACAGATGGCGGTGAGGAGCGCGGTATAGAAGAGCGTGCGCGGGCGGAAGGTGTGGCGCAGGATCTCCTTGTCCGCGTACTTCCCGTCGATGGCATTCTGGGTCGAGTAGCGGATGAGCCCCTTGGGGTAACCCATCTTCTCCATGACCTGGTCGCAGGCGTCGATGCAGGCCGCGCAGCCGATGCACATGTACTGTAGCCCGTTGCGGATATCGATGCCGGTGGGGCAGACCTGCACGCAGATGCCGCAGTCCACGCAGTCGCCCAGGCCTTGCGCCTTGTAGTCCACGTTCTTCCTGCGTCCCCCCCTCGGTTCGCCGCGACGGTAGTCGTAGGTGATGACGAGGGTGTCCTCGTCGAACATCACGCTCTGGAAGCGGGCGTAGGGGCACATGTATTTGCACACCTGCTCGCGCATGAAGCCGGCGAAGCCCCAGGTGAAGACGGCATAGAACAGGATCCAGAACGTCTCCCACGGGCCGAAACTCAGCGTCATGAGCTCCCCCCACAGTTCTTTGATGGGGGTGAAATAGCCGACGAAGGTGAAGCCGGTCCAGAGGGCGAGGAGGGCCCAGGTCAGGTGCTTGCCGCCGACACGCAGGAGCTTTTCGCCGTTCCAGGGCATGGTGCGCAGCTTTTTCTGCTTCATGTGGTCGCCCTCGAACCAGCGCTCGATCCACATGAACAGCTCGGTATACACCGTCTGCGGACAGGCATAGCCACACCACAACCGCCCCGCCACGGCGGTGAAGAGGAACAGGCCAAGCGCCGAGATGATCAGCAGCGCGGCCAGCCAGACGAAATCCTGCGGCCACAGGACCAGTTCGAACAGGTAGAACTTGCGCGCACCCAGGTCGAACAGCACGGCCTGGCGGCCCTCCCATTGCACCCAGGGCAGGCCGTAGTAGATCGCCTGGGTGATCACCACCAAGGCGATACGCCACCAGTTGAACCAGCCGTGCACCGCGCGCGGGTAGATCTTTTGATGCACCTCATAGAGCTGCATCACCATCTCGCCGCAGGCGGCGTTCACTTTATGCTCTGCTTCAGCCAAAGGCTACTCCTTGCCGAGGCCGCGGGATAGGCGTCCCCGGCCATCCGTTCGCAGGCAACCCATGCGCGAGGGGACCGCGCATCCCCTCGACCATGGGGGCCGACATCGAGTCGGCCCGATGCGCGACTTACTGACCCTTGGACAGGGAGAGGACGTAGGCGGCGAGCAGATGTATCTTGGCCTCGCCCAGGTGGGCCTGGGAGGGCATGCCACCCTGACGACCCTTGAGGATGCTCTCGACGATGGCCGCCTCGCTGCCGCCGAAGTGCCAGACGTTGTCGCTGAGGTTGGGGAAGCCCGCGTCCGGTATGCCCTTGCCGTCCTCGCCGTGACAGCCGGCACACGCGGCGTAGTATTTCTCCTTGCCGGCGGCGGCCAGATGGGCATCGTGGGGCTGACCGCTCAGGGAGAGCACGTAATGGGCCACTTCGCGCGCACCCGCCTCACCGCCGACGGCGTCGCCCATGGCTGGCATCTCGGCCTGGAAGCCATTGGTGATGCTGGCCTTGATGCGCTCCGGCTCGCCGCCCCAGAGCCAATCCTTGTCGGTCAGGTTGGGGAAATCGCGCGAGCCCTGGCCGTCCGAGCCGTGGCACTGCGAGCAGTAGGTCAGGTACAGGCGCTTGCCGCTCTGCATCGCCTTGGCATCGGCGGCCACGGTCATGAGATCCATGGCGAGGTAGGGCTTCAAGTTCTGATCGAATTTGGCATCCACGCGCGCCTTCTCGTCCTGCCACTGGGTGGCGGAGGACCAGTTCCACACCCCCTGGAATTTGCCCAGACCGGGATAGAGCACCAGATAGAGCACCGAGAAGGCGATCAGGAAATAGAACAGGTACAGCCACCAGCGCGGCAGCGGACTGTTGTATTCCTGCAGATCGCCGTCCCAGGCGTGTTCCATCAGTTCTGCCTGTTCGCCCGGCGCGAGCTTGCGCGTGGTCTGACTGACGATGATCCAGAGGGTGAGCAGAAAGCCACCTACGGTCAGGGCTGCGATGTAGTAGTGCCAGAAATCGCTGATGAAATCGGGTACCGCATAACCTTCGATCATTGCATTCTCCTCGAATTCCGATCAGGGGTCGGCCGGTCCTCGCGCGCGTCCGCCTCTTCTTCGAAGGGCAGACGCGCGGCCTCATCGAAACGTTGGCGGTTCCCCCTGTGATAGGCCCACCAGACGATGGCTATGAACAGGAGGAAGAGGACCACCGTGACGATGGAACCGATGAGGCCGGCTTCCATGTTGCGTACGCGCGTTACTGGACCTTGGGCCCGGCCGTACCCAGCGCCTGCATGTAGGCGATGAGGGCATCCATTTCCGTCTTGCCCTCCAGCATGGCGGGGGCCTGGGCGATGTCTTCATCCGTGTAGGGATGGCCAGCCCAGTTCTTCAGCACGGTCATCTTGCGCACGATGTCCTTGCCCGTGGTCTCCGACACCATCTTTTCCGCCAACCAGGGGTAGGCCGGCATGTTGGACTCCGGCACCACATCGCGCGGCTGCATCAGGTGGACGTAGTGCCACTGATCGGAGTAGCGTCCGCCGACGCGGTGCAGGTCGGGGCCGGTGCGCTTGGAGCCCCATTGGAAAGGCCGGTCGTAGACGAACTCACCGGCCACCGAAAAGTGGCCGTAGCGCTCGGTCTCGGCTCGGAAAGGACGCACCATCTGCGAGTGGCAGGTGTAGCAGCCCTCGCGGATGTAGATGTCCCGGCCGGCGAGCTGCAGGGCGTCATAGGGCTTGAGCCCCGGCACCGGCTCCGTGGTCGATTTCTGGAAGAACAGGGGCACGATCTGGACCAGACCGCCGATGCTGACGACGATGAAAGACAACACCATCAGCAGGCCGATGTTCTTTTCGAGTGCTTTGTGCGTGAACATGATGGGGTCTCCTCTGGCTCAGGCGTGCACCGCTTCGGGGATGCGGGCATCGTTGACGACGCGGCCGGCGGCGATGGTCTTCCACACGTTGTAGGCCATCAGCAGCATGCCGGCGAAGAACATGGTGCCGCCGATGAGACGGATGGTGTAGAAGGGATACATGGCGTTGACCGACTGGGCGAAGCTGTAGGTCAGCGTGCCGTCGTCGTTGGTCGCGCGCCACATGAGGCCCTGGGCCACGCCAGCGATCCACATCGAAGCGATGTAGAGCACCACACCGATGGTGGACCACCAGAAGTGCACGTTGATGAGCCGCACGCTCCACATCTCCTCACGCCCGAACAGCCTGGGGATGAGGTAATAGAGCGAGCCGATGGAGATCATCGCCACCCAGCCGAGCGCACCGGAATGCACGTGGCCGATAGTCCACTCGGTGTAGTGCGACAGGGCGTTGACCGTCTTCACCGACATCATCGGTCCCTCGAAGGTAGACATGCCGTAGAAGGACAGCGCGACGATGAGGAACTTCAGGATGGGATCGGTCCTAAGCTTGTGCCAGGCGCCCGACAGGGTCATGATGCCGTTTATCATGCCGCCCCAGGAGGGAGCGATCAGCATCAGCGAGAAGATCATGCCGAGCGACTGCGCCCAGTCAGGCAGGGCGGTATAGAGCAGGTGGTGCGGACCGGCCCACATGTAGATGAAGTTCAGGGTCCAGAAGTGCACGATGGACAGCCGGTAGGAGTAGATGGGCCGGCCGGCCTGCTTGGGCACGAAGTAGTACATCATGCCGAGGAAGGCGGTGGTCAGGAAGAAGCCCACCGCGTTGTGGCCATACCACCACTGCACCATGGCGTCGTGCACCCCGGCGTACATGGAGTAGGACTTGGTGAGGGTGACCGGGAAGGCCATGCTGTTGACGATGTGCAGCAGGGCGATGGTGACGATGTAGGCGCCGAAGAACCAGTTGGCGACGTAGATGTATTTGGTCTTGCGCTTGACGATGGTGCCGAAGAAGAGCACCGCGTAGGCCACCCACACCACCGCGATCAACACGTCGATGGGCCACTCCAGCTCGGCGTATTCCTTGCTGGTGGTGATGCCCAGCACCAGGGTCACGGCCGCCAGCACGATGATGAGCTGCCAGCCCCAGAAGACGAAGGAGGCCAGCCCGTCGGAGAGCAAGCGCGTCTGACAGGTGCGCTGGACGACATACAACGAGGTGGCGAAGAGTGCCGAGCCGCCGAAGGCGAAGATGACGGCGTTGGTGTGCAGGGGCCGTAGCCTTCCGTAGGACAGCCATTCGATGCCATAGGTGATGTCCGGCCAGATGAGCTGGGCGGCGATGATCACGCCCACCAGCATGCCGACGATGCCCCAGACCACGGTCATGATGGCAAATTGTCGGACGACCTTGTAGTTGTATGTTGTCGCTTCCATACGGGTCTCCTTCACGCAAGTTTCGGGGGTGGTGCATTGCGGGTCGAAAAAATCGACCCGCAAATCCTAAATACCGAAATGCCTCATGTCAACGAGCGTTTTCATCCGATTTTTGCTGCGCGCCCCTCTTCCCCTCCTCGGGCAGATCGTCGTCCATGAGGATGCGGTGGGCGGGCCCCTCCATGTCCTCGAACTGGCCGCTCTTGACCGCCCACAGGAAAAAAGCGGCGATGACGGCGACGAAGACCAGGCTCAAGGGGATCAGCAGATAGAGGATATCCATGGCTCTGGTAACTATTGACCAATTCCGGGGCCGTTGCAAGTATGCCGCTATTGTCTTGGTGCCTTTGCCAGCCGCAGGGCATTCAGGACGACCAGCAGCGATGACAGGGACATGCCGATGCCCGCCAGCCAGGGCGTGACATAGCCCATGGCCGCGGCGGGCAGGGCGAGCACATTGTAGGCCACCGACCAAGTGAGATTCTGCCGGATGACGACCCGGGTCTTGCGCGCCATGTGCACGCCATCGGCCAGCCGGGAGAGTTCGCTCGAGAGCAGGACCATGTCGGCTGCGGCCTGGGCGGCCTCGGCGCCCTGATCGACCGCCACCGAGACCTGGGCCTGGGCCAGCACCGGGGCGTCGTTGACGCCGTCACCGGTCATCACCACCACCCGGCCCTGTGCCTGCAGGGCCTTGACGGCGGCGAGCTTGTCCTCCGGGCGCATCCCGCCGCGGGCGTCTTCGATGCCCAATTCCCGTGCCAGCGCCAGCACGTTCTGCGGACGGTCACCGGAGTAGAGGTGTAGCCGCATGCCCATGCGCCGAAGACGCTCCACCAGCGCTTTGGCCTGGGGGCGCAGAGCGTCCCCCAGACCGAACCAGGCGATGAGGCCCGCTTCGTCGGCCAGCCCGACCGCGGTCAGACCGGCGCGCAGCCCGCTTTCCCGGCCGGGGGCGACATACTCGGGGGCGCCCAGGCGGTAAGTCCGGCCGTCGATCTCGCCCGCCACGCCCTGTCCGGGCACATAGCGCAGGTTGACCGCGTGCCGGCGGTTGCCGCCGGCGGCCTCGCGCAGGGCCTGGGCCACGGGGTGGGTGGCGCCCTGTTCCAGGGCGGCGGCCAGCGCCAGGGCCTCCTCCCGACTCCCGCGCACGACCTCGACCTCGACCAGCTTGAATTCGCCCGTGGTGAGCGTGCCGGTCTTGTCGAACACGAAGTCGGTGGCCCGGGCCAGCGTCTCCAGGGCGTGCCCGCGCGTCGACAGCAGGCCAAGGCGGGTCAGTCGCCCGAGGGCAGCGGTGAGCGCCGCGGGGGTGGCGAGCGACAGGGCGCAGGGGCAGGACACCACCAGGACGGAGACGGTGATCCAGAATGCCCGCTGCGGATCCACCGAATACCAGGCCAGGGCCGTGCCGGCTGCCGCCACCAAGAGCCCCAGCACGAACCAGGCGGCGAAACGGTCCGCCAGCACGGCCAGGCGCGGTTTTTCCGCCAGGGCCCGGTCGAGCAGGCGCACGATGCCGGAGAGGACCGTGTCCGCGCCGATGCGCTCGACGCGCACCACCAGGGGGCTCGCCAGGTTGAGGGTGCCGCCGATGACCGGACTGCCGACGTGTTTGTCCACCGGTCGCGACTCCCCGGTGAGCAGGGATTCGTCCACGCTGGAGGCCCCCTCGACCACGCGGCCGTCGGCGGGGAAGGACTCGCCGGCGCCGACCATGACGTGGTCACCCGGACTGAGTTTGACCGCGGCGAGCGTCTCCTCCTCGCGGCAGGCCGGATAGCCGGGCAGGCGCACCGTGGCGGCGGGAATCAGTTTGATGAGGCTCTCCGCCGCCTCGGCCGACTTCTTGCGGGCGTTCATTTCGAGAAAACGGCCGGTCAGGAGGAAGAAGACGAACATGGTCACCGAGTCGAAATAGACCTCGCCGCTCTGGATCCAGGTGGCCCACACGCTGGCCGCATAAGCCAGGCCCACACCCAGCGCGACCGGCACGTCCATGCCCACCCGCCCCATCTTGAAGTCGCGCCAGGCACCGAGAAAGAAGGGCGCCGAGGAGTAGAAGACGACGGGGGTGGTGAGGATGAGGCTGGCCCAACGCATGAGCATCTCGATGTCGTGCGTCATGGTGCCGGCGTCGGCCAGATAGACCGGGACCGCGTACATCATGACCTGCATCATGCCCAGGCCGGCGATGGCGAGCCGCCGGATGGCGGCATTGCGCTCCTTCCTGAACAGCTCCTCCTGACGGCTGGTGTCGAACGGGTAGGCGTGATAGCCGATCTCCTGGACCGCCTTGAGGATGTCGGAGAGCTTGATTCGGGTGTCGTCCCAGCGCACCCGCGCCCGGTGCGTGGAGAAGTTGATGTCGGCGGCGATCACACCCGGCAGTTGCTGCAGGTGGCGCTCGTTGAGCCAGATGCAGGCGGCGCAGACGATGCCCTCCAGGATGAGGCTCGCCTCGCGGATGTGGCCTTCGCTCCGGACGAAGCTCTGCTGCACCTCGGGCAGGTCGTAGAGCTGGAGTTTTTTCAGTTCCTCCAGCGCCGCCTCGGGGGTCTTGGGCAGCTCCGTGCGCAGGCGGTAGTAGTCGGCATTGCCCGAGTCGAGGATGGTTTGCGCCACCGCCTGGCAACCCCGACAGCAGGCCGGACGGATGTCTTGTCCCACGCGGATGGGGTAGCTGGCGCCGTGCGGCACGGGCTCGCCGCAGTGGAAGCAATGCTGGGGATCGGGAGCGGGCAGGGCGGACATGGGCGATGCCCATTCTACCGGCTAAAATCGGCACATGATCCCCTGGTTGCGTGCAGACGACCCCTTCCCGCCTGTCGAGACGGCCTTGTCCGCGCCGAACGGTCTGCTCGCCGCGGGCGCGGATCTGTCGCCGCAGCGTCTGCTCGATGCCTATGCACGCGGCATCTTCCCCTGGTTCAATCCGGGTGAACCCATCCTGTGGTGGTCGCCGGATCCGCGCATGGTGCTCTTCCCACACGAGTTCAAGCCCAGCCGGTCCCTGCGCAAGCGTCTGCGCCGCCGTGACTACGAGGTCAGGGTCGATACGGCGTTCAGGCAGGTGATGCTCGCCTGTGCCGCGCCCCGATCCGGGCAGCGAGGCACCTGGATCACGGCGCAGATGGTCGATGCCTATGTGCGGCTGCATACACTCGGGTATGCGCATTCAGTGGAGACCTGGATCGACGGTGAGCTGGCCGGTGGGCTCTACGGTGTGGCCATCGGCCGCGTCTTCTACGGCGAGTCGATGTTCACGCGGGTCACCGATGCCTCCAAGATCGCGCTCGCCCATCTGGTGGCGCAACTGTCGGACTGGGGCTATGGTCTCATCGACTGCCAGATGAGCACCCGGCATCTGGCCTCGCTGGGCGCACGGGAGATCCCGCGCGGCGAATTCACCGCGTGGCTTTCCCGGCTCACCGTGCTGCCCGGACAGACCGCCCCCTGGTGTCGTCAGATCGGCTATGACCTCGCTGCGTGACCTGCCCCTCCAACGGCTGCAGTTCTACCTGACGGCCGCCTACCCATGCAGCTATCTGCCTGACCGCCTCGCCCGATCGCAGGTGGCCACGCCCACGCATCTGGTGGACACCGTCGTCTTCTCCGAGCTGGCAACACAGGGCTTTCGTCGCAGCGGCCTGCATGTCTACCGGCCCCGCTGCGACGCCTGCCAGGCCTGCGTGCCGGTGCGCATCCCGGTGGCCGACTTCCGACCCAACCGCAGTCAGCGTCGCTGCCAGACCCGCAACGCGGACCTCGTCAGCAGCCTCAAGCCGCTGGTCTTCGAGGAGGCGCACTATCGTCTCTACCGCCGCTATCAGTCCAGCCGACATGCTGGGGGTGGCATGGATCAGGACGATCGCGAGCAGTATCGCAATTTTCTGCTCATGAGCCGGGTCGACAGTGCCTTGCTCGAATACGCCCTGGATGGCCGCGTGGTCATGGTCGGCCTGGTCGATCGCCTGCTCGACGGGCTCTCCGCCGTGTATGCCTTTTACGATCCGGATGAGTCCCGTCGCGGCCTGGGGGTCTACAACGTCTTGACCCTGGTGGAACTCAGCCGCCGGATGGGCCTGCCCCACGTCTACCTCGGCTACTGGATCGCCGAGAGCCGGAAGATGGCCTACAAGCGTCAGTATCAGCCCCTGGAGGGTTACATCGACGGTCACTGGCGACGACTGGACGCCGTGGCGCAACGCTCGCCTCACGCGCATGGCCAGACTACCTGAGGCCGCCGAACAGATCCTGCGCGCCCATGCGCCGTTCATCCATGGGGTGATTCAGGCCTGTCTGAATCCGGCCCTGCGCGGGCAGCTCATGCCCCAACTCCAGGCGGCCGAGGCCCAGGGCTGGGGCAGGCTGGCGGGTGCGATACGCGCCATCCTGGCAGGCCGGCGGGACCGCGCCGTGCTCCTCGGCCTCGACGACGCGGAGCGGGTGATCGCCGAGGCCATCCTGGCGGGCCTGGCCAACCCGGCCAGCCTGCCGCCGCGCGAGGCCCAGGGCGACCCGACCACGGCCGCGCCCGGGCTCGCGGCGATGATCTCGGCAGCAGCACGGGGTGATGTGCAGGCCTTGAGCGCATTGGCCAACATGGCCGAGCAGATGGTGCGGGTGGGCGGCGACATGGGACGGCTGGGCGGGATCATGCGCCGTCTCGTCGACGGCGAGCGCGATGCCGATCTGCTCTGCCGCGGCATGGGGCCGTTGGGGCGCTCGCTGGTGCTCGACATCCTGGATGAGCTGGCTAGGCGCGGCAGCCACTGAGGCGAGGGGGCTGCTCACCCTGGTGCTCTCGGCATGGCTGCTGGCGGGGTGTGCCACGATAGACCGGTATGCCGAGCCCCCGACTCAGGGCTTCGTCCCCTGGGCCGCCGACCAGCGCATCTGGCTGGAACCCGGGGCGGCGGCCTATGCCGAGCGGGTCAGTGCACACCTGGACCTGGCCGTGTCCCGCGTCGAGCGCCTGCACGGACTCGCCTTCCGCGCCCCGCCCAGGGTGCACGTGTGCGCCTCCCAGACCTGTTTCTCACGCTGGGTGAAGACGTCGGGGCTCAGTGCAGCGGTAGTTGGAGACAATCGCCTGATACTGTCCCCCAGGCTTTTCGAGCAAGAGGCGCACAGATTGGCGGGCATACTCGCGCACGAATTGTCGCATCTGCATCTCGGCCAGCGGCTGGGCCATTACACCCCCTGGATTCCGGTGTGGTTTCACGAGGGCTTGGCCACCCTGGCGGCCGAAGGCACAGGGGCCGAGGCGGCCAGCGATGCGGCCGCCTGTGCGGCCTGGCGTAGTGGTCGTCGGGTGGATACAACGCGGCGTGACGTGCCGGGGCAGCGGCATCGTGCCCACGCATTTGGCTTGACCATACACGAGTTCTACCGTCAGTCTTGGCGCATGGTCGAAGCGCTGCACTCGCTCGACCCCTCGGCATTCAGGCGTTGGCTGATCTCCCTGCAGGAGAACGGGGATTTCCACATCGCCTTTGCCGATGCCTACAATGCCGATTTGACGGATACGGCGCAGCGGCTGACACAAGCGAGCTTGTGTGGAGGGCTGTGATGAGGCAGTGTCGCGGTGCGCCTGGATGCGCTGATGCGAACGGACCATGAGGTGTGGCGCATGTCTGGAAGACGACGCTTCTGCTTGTATGGGTTGCATGATGGGCGAGCTTGAGCACGACAGCGACGGGCGGGACAGCGCGCCGGCGCCGCCTGGTATCGGTTCGATGTCAACCGCCGTCCAAGTGGGTGCAGCGACGAGAGCGGGCGCCGGCCAGGAAGAGGCCGAAATCCCATTGGATCAGATGCGTCTCGTGCCCGGCGACCCCATGCAGTTGCAACCCCTGCGCGATGGCGTGCAGGAGCGTTACAACGTGCGCATCATCGGTCTGCTCAAGAACAAGAGCATCGTGGTGACCACGCCGGTGGTGGACGACAAGGTGTTGTTCGTGCGCGATGGCCAGCTGTTTCTGGTGCGGACCTTCTCCGGATTGAATGCCTGCGGTTTTCGCGACCAGGTGCTCAAATCGGCCATGACGCCCTATCCCCACTTGCACCTGAGTTATCCCGCAACGGTACGGGCGATGCGTATCCGCAAGGCCATGCGCGCAACGGTGAACATCATCGTCGCCCTGTATGAACGCGAGGGCGGCCAGCTCATCGCCTCCGGGCTCATGCTCGATTTGAGTCTGGGCGGCGCGCGCGTGCAGACGCACAAAGCGCTGGGTGAGGTCGGCCATGTCTTGCATATGAGCTTCAAGATCGTACTGGACGGCGTCGAGGAGATCGTGTCGGTGTCGGCGACGGTACGCTCCGTCAGCGAAGATACGGATGACGGGGGCCAGCGGGCCTACATCATGGGATTGCAGTTTGGCGACATCGCGCCAGCGCACAAGGTCGTCATCATGGCCCTCGTCTACCAGCACCTGGTCAAGGAGGCCTGAGACCATGCAGGAGTACCACGCGCTGTTGCGACACGTGCTCGAACACGGCGTACGCAAGCAGGACCGCACCGGAACGGGCACCCTGTCGGTCTTCGGCTATCAGATGCGATTCGATCTACAGGCCGGTTTCCCGCTCGTCACCACCAAGAAGGTGCATCTGAAGTCCATCATCCACGAGCTGCTGTGGTTTCTGCGTGGCGACACCAACATCGCCTACCTCAGGGACCATGGCGTCACCATCTGGGATGAATGGGCGGATGAGCACGGCGAGCTGGGCCCCATCTATGGCTACCAATGGCGTTCCTGGCCGGCGGCGGACGGCCGCCACATCGATCAGATCGCCCAGGTCATCGAGCAGATCCGTCACAACCCCGATTCCAGGCGCCTCATCGTCTCGGCCTGGAACGTGGGTGAGCTGGACAAGATGCGTCTGCCCCCCTGTCACGTCCTCTTCCAATTCTACGTGGCCGAGGGGCGGCTGTCATGCCAGCTCTACCAGCGCAGTGCCGATATCTTCCTGGGGGTGCCCTTCAACATCGCCTCCTACGCCTTGCTCACCCTGATGATCGCCCAGGTCACGGGACTGAAACCGGGGGAGTTCATCCACACCCTGGGCGATGCGCACATCTATCTCAATCACCTCGAACAGGTGAACCTGCAGCTCAGCCGCGAACCGCGACCGCTGCCGACGATGCGGCTCAACCCGGCGGTCACCGACCTGTTCGCGTTCCGCTACGAGGACTTCACCCTGGAGGGCTACGACCCCCATCCCCCCATCAAGGCACCGGTGGCCGTCTAGATGTCAGGCGTCGGGTTACCGGTTTCAGGGTACAGTGATTCAGGCGCGCCGCAAAGCGGCGCGGAAACTTTGCTGAAACCCGAGACCTGTACCCTGAAACCTGGCGTGCGCCTCAACATCATCGCCGCCATGGCGCGTAACCGGGTCATCGGACTCGACAACCGCCTGCCCTGGCATCTGCCCGAGGACCTGCAGCACTTCAAGCGGCTCACCATGGGGCATCACCTCATCATGGGCCGTAAGACCTACGCCTCCATCGGCCGACCGCTACCCGGCCGGATCACGGTCATCCTGACCCGATCCGCGGATTTGCACGCCCCGGGGTGTTTGCTGGCGCACAGCCTGCAAGCGGCGATCGACGCCTGCGGCGACGATCCAGAGGTGTTCTGCGTGGGCGGGGCGGAACTCTATGCCCAGGTCCTGCCCCTGGCCGATCGTCTCCACCTCACCGAAATCCAGGCGGAGTTCGCGGGCGACGCCTATTTCCCGGCCTTCGACCGCCGGCTATGGCGGGAGACGAGCCGCGAGCACCACGTCAACGCCGCGGGGCTCGGCTACGACTTCGTCGTCTACGACCGGCAGCGCTGAGCATCCGCCATCTGGGGGGCTCACTTCATCGCCAGGATGGCCTTGGCGATGGCCGCGGAATCGGGCAGCGCCTTGCGTTGCGGCGGCATGGCGACTTTGCCGTATTTCCCCTTCACACCCTTCTCCAAGGCGGCCTTGATGTCGGCCTCGGTCGCCCTGGCGGCGATCGTCTTCCAGGTCGGGCCCATCTTCTTGGCGGCAACGTCATGACAGACGTTGCACTTGTGCTTCTGCAGGACATCCTTGGCGAAGGACGGCAGCGAAAGCAGAAGGGTGGTGGCAAGTAGAACCACGCGTGGATTCATGGCACTTACTCCAGAGTCGGGTGAGAATGGTCCAAAAATACCATAAGATCGCCAGGCAAACAAGACCAGAGGAGGCGTGTGTCCCAATAAGAAGTCGAACAACGCAC
The DNA here is from genome assembly GCA_037445185.1 of Hydrogenophilales bacterium. Taxonomy (GTDB): domain Bacteria; phylum Pseudomonadota; class Gammaproteobacteria; order Burkholderiales; family Thiobacillaceae; genus JANWZL01. Next base: position 13,574 of record JBBIKZ010000063.1, read on the forward strand.
GGCGTCGGGTTGACGCATGCGGCCGTTCGAGGGGGTGAGGGGTGGGTGTCTGCCCGGCTTGCGGGCCTGATGCGGATTGAGGTCGGTTTCAGGCCAGCTTGAAC
>JBBIKZ010000064.1:0-13615 GCA_037445185.1 Hydrogenophilales bacterium
GCCGATCGCGGCGCGGCGCGGGTGTCCTGTCCGGCTACGCCGTCCAAGTCCCCCGCCCCGCACAATTGCCTCGGTCGTCTGGTCAGCATGCGGTTCACAATACGAGGTCGGGCTTCAGGCCGACAACCGTAAAGCATAACGATTACCTCATTGACCTTAAGGCCAAGCTGCGCCCGACCTGCCCGCGTTCAGTCGTGCCCGGCCCCCTCGCCCAGCACGACGCCCGGCGCGAGCGCGTGACCGGCGAGAAACGCGGCCGCCTCCAGCCGTCGGCCGCCGGCCGGCTGCAGCGCCAGGATGCGCAGCGCCGCCTCGCCGCAGGCCACGGTGATGCCGTCCTGACCGCACGAGAGCACCTCGCCTGGCCGCCCCTGCCCCTCGCAGGGCCGCGCCCGCCAGATCTTGAGGACCGTATCGCCCAGCGTGGTCCAGGCCCCAGGCGTGGGATCGAAAGCCCGTACCTGGCGCTCGATGACGGCCGCAGGCTCACCCCAGGTGATGCGTGCCTCCGCCTTGGCGATCTTGGCGGCATAGGTGGCGTGCCGGTCGTCCTGTGGCTGCGGCACGACCTCGCCCGCGGCCAGACGCGGCAGCAAGGTGACGATCTCGCGCGCGCCCAAGGCCGCCAGCCGGTCGTGCAGGCTGCCGGCCGTGTCCTCCGGAGCGATGGGCAGCCTCGCCATGGCCAGGATGGGACCGGTGTCCAGGCCGGCCTCCATCTGCATCAGGGTGATGCCGGTCTGCGCGTCGCCGGCCAGGATGGCGCGCTGGATGGGCGCCGCGCCGCGCCAGCGCGGCAGCAGCGAGGCATGGATGTTGACGCAGCCCAGGCGGGGCAGGTCCAACACCGACTGGGGCAGGATGAGCCCGTAGGCCGCCACCACCATCACCTCAGCCGCGGCCTCGGCGATGCGGCGGCGCGCCGCCTCGGAGGCGAGGCCTTGCGGCTGGTAGACCGGCAAGCCCAGCCGTATGGCGAGCGTCTTGACCGGGCTCGCCTTGAGCTGCATCCCCCGCCCCGCCGGTCGGTCGGGCTGGGTCAGCACCAGGGCGATGTCATGGCCGGCCGCATGCAGGGCCTCAAGCGCCGTGGCCGCGAATTCAGGGGTACCGGCGAATGTCAGTCTCATGGGGATGGGGGATATGTGATATGGGGTATTCACCTCACCCAACCCCCATTACCCATATCCGGTCTTGTCTTACATCGTCTCCCGCTGCTGCTTTTTCAGCTTCTGCTTGATGCGATCCTGCTTGAGGCGGGAGAGGTACTCGACGAAGACCCTGCCCTTGAGGTGATCGATCTCGTGCTGGATGCATATGCCCAGCAGCCCCTCGGCCTCCAGCTCGAAGGGCTCGCCCTGCAGGTTCAGGGCGCGCACCTTGATGCGTTGGGCGCGCTTGACCTTGTCATAGATGCCGGGCACGGACAGACACCCTTCCTCGTTCACCGCCTCGCCCTCGGCGGCGATGATTTCGGGGTTGATGAAGACCTTGAGGTCGTCGCGCTTCTCGCTCACGTCCACCACGATCATCTGGATGTGGCGGTCTACCTGGGTGGCGGCTAGACCGATGCCCGGCGCGGCATACATGGTCTCGGCCATGTCCGCGGCCAGCTGACGGATGGCGTCGTCCACCACCTCCACCGGCTTGGCCACGGTGTGCAGCCGCTTGTCCGGGTAATGCAGGATCTTCAGCAAAGCCATCGAACAACAGGGTGCAAAAACCAACAATTTAAATTAAGTTAAGCGCCGAGCCGATTAAAAGCAAACCCCTATTAACAGGTGAGACCATGCGTGTTCGCGCTTCGTTCATGACCCGGTTGTTCCTCGCCCTGTTGTTCGCCGTCAGCGCGCAGGCGGATGACGTCACCCTGAAGGACACGGCCCCCGACAGCTACACGGTAGTCAAGGGGGATACGCTGTGGGGGATCGCCGCCCGCTTTCTCAACGATCCGTGGAAATGGCCCGAGGTCTGGCAGCTGAACAAGGCGGAGATCCGCAATCCTCACCTCATCTACCCGGGCGACCGCATCCGCCTCATCCGCGGCGAGCGCCCCCGCCTAGTGCTGGAACGCGGCATCCCCACCGTCAGGCTCTCGCCCCAGGTGCGGGCCGAACCCCTGGCCCGGGCAGAGCCCGGCATCCCCAGCATCCCGCGCGAGGCCATCGCCCCCTTCCTCAACCGGGGCGGGGTGATCGGCGCGGACGAACTGACGCGGGCGCCGCGCATCCTAGGCTCCAGCGACGAGCGGGTGATCTTCGGCGCGCACGACACGGTCTATGCCGACGCCGGCGAGGCGCGCGACTGGCAGATCGTGCGCCAGGGCGCGGCCTTGCAGGACCCCGTCACGGGTGAGACGCTGGGCTTCGAGCTGATCCACGTGGGCGAGGCCCGTACCCTGCAGCCGGGCAGCCCGCAGCTGTTGCGCATCGTGCACGCCCAGCAGGAGGTCCTGGAGCGCGACCGCCTGCTGCCCCTGACCGAGGGCGGCGACATCCAGTTCGCGCCCCGCGCCCCCGACAAGGCGGTCGAGGCGCGGGTGATGGCCACCCTCGGGGGCGTCGAGGGCGCCGGCCCCTACACCACCGTGCTGCTCAACCAGGGGCGTCGCGACGGGATCGAAGTCGGGCACGTCCTGGGTCTGTTCAAGGCCGGCCGTTCCGTCGCCGACCCCCGCTGTCTGCGCGCCGGCAAGCTCGCCTTCCTCGCCGGCGGGCTGCAGGCCGCCAGCGACTGCGTCCCCGACAACAACGACATGAGCGCCCTGCCCGAGCGGCGCATCGGGCTCGTCTTCGTCTACCGGGTGTTCGACCGGGTCGCCTACGCCCTAGTGATGAACAGCGAGGAGCCGGTCTACATTCGGGATGTGGCCAGGAACCCCTGACGGCCCGCCGCCGGCCGGTGGACCACGCCCGCCGGCGAACTTCGCGGCGCGGCGGCTGCCGCCCCGCATCCCCCTGCACGGCCGCCAGTCGTGGACTCGGACGTGAGCGGGGAAGACCACGTATCGCCCGTGTTGACCGAGGACGAGGCGCTTTGCTGGCTCGCCCTCGAGGCCGTCCCCGGCCTGGGCCCGGAGGGTGTGCGGCGGCTGCTCGACGCCTTCGGCCACCCCTGTGCCATCCTCGCCGCCGCGCGGGGTCAACTCGCCCCCGTGGTGGGCGAGCGCCTGGCCGAGGCCCTGACCCAGCCTGTCGCAGCCGAACGGCATCGCGCCGCCCTGGACTGGCTGGCCCAGCCTGGCAACCACCTGATCCCCATCACCCACCCGGACTACCCGGAACGCCTCAAGAGCCTGCCGGACCCGCCGCCCTGGCTCTATGTCAAGGGCGAGCGCGCCCTGCTCAGGCGGCCCATGCTGGCCATCGTCGGCAGCCGCAACGCCACCCCGCAGGGGCGCCGGGACGCGGCGGCCTTCGCCCAGGCACTGGCGGGCGCCGGGCTCGTCATCGTCAGCGGGCTGGCCCTGGGGATCGACACCGCCGCGCACGAGGGTGCGCTTAGCGGTGGCACCAGCGTGGCCGTGGTGGGCACCGGGCTCGACCGGGTGTATCCGGCCCGCAACAGGGATTTGGCGCATCGGCTCGCTGCCCGCGGCACGATCGTGTCCGAGTTCCCCCTGGGCACGCCGCCGCGTCCCGGCCAGTTTCCGCGTCGCAACCGCATCATCAGCGGTTTGAGCCTGGGGGTGCTAGTGGTGGAGGCCGCCGTGGACAGCGGCTCGCTCATCACCGCCAGGCTGGCGGCGGAGCAGGGACGGGAGGTGTTCGCCCTGCCCGGCTCCATTCACTCGCCGCTGTCCAAGGGCTGCCATCGGCTCATCCGCGAGGGGGCGAAGCTGGTGGACTGCGTCGACGACATCCTCGAGGAGCTCGCCTGGCAGTGGTCTGCCCCGCTGCCACCGGCTGCTCCAGCCGGTGAGCCGGCCGTCGATGCGCTGCTGGAACTGATGGGGCCTGAGCCGGTCGGACTGGACACGCTGGTGAGCCTCACCGGCTTGACGGTGGATACCCTTTCGGCGATGCTACTTTCGCTTGAGCTGGATGGCCGCATCGGTACGCTGCCCGGCGGTCTCTACCAGCGTCTGCATTGAGCTACGCCCAACGTTTTTCCAGGTCTCCCGCCATGTTCGACATCATCCAATACCTCTACGACCACTATCTGGTGGACGACCATTACCCTGACGCCGAAGTCCTGGCCCTGAAGCTGTCCACGGCCGGTTTCGACCGGGAGGAGATCGAACAGGCCCTGACCTGGCTCGATGGCCTGTCGGCGCTCGACCCCGAAGGCGAGGCCGGCCTCTCTCACAGCGGCATGCGTCTGTACAACGAGGCCGAGCTGCAGCGACTCGCCCCGGAGGGGCGCGGTTTTCTCGCCTTCCTGGAAAACGCCGGCCTGCTCTCCGCCTATGCGCGCGAATGGGTGATCGAGCGCGCGCTGGCCCTGGAGGAGCAGGTGGTCCCGGCGGAGAAGATCAAGTGGATCGCGCTGCTCGCCCTGTGGAAACTGGGCGGCCCCCTCTCCGCGCTGTGGCTCGAGGACCTGGTGCGGGAAGATGACGACGATCCCGTCACCCTGCACTAGCCCCATGGCCGGTCGTCCCGCTGCGCCAGGCCGGGCCGGCTGTCGGTCACCGCTACCCGTCATCGCCCAGCCCGGTCGCCGTCAGGCTGTCTCCCGCGCGTTCCTCCCCTGCTGATCGCCGTGGGCAAGCAGCTCATCATCGCCGAGAAGCCGTCGGTCGCCCAGGACATCGCCCGGGCCCTGGGCGGGTTTCGCAAGGAGAAGGACTACTTCGAGTCGGACGAGTACGTCCTGTCCTCCGCCATCGGCCATCTGCTGGAACTCGCCGTGCCGGAGGAATACGAGGTCAAGCGCGGCAAGTGGTCCTTCGCCCATCTGCCGGTGATCCCGCCCCGCTTCGCCCTGCTGCCCATCGAAAAGACCCAGGACCGGCTCAAACTGCTGGAGCGTCTGATCAAGCGCAAGGATGTCGACGGCCTCATCAACGCCTGCGACGCCGGGCGCGAGGGCGAGCTGATCTTCAACTACATCGTCGAGCACAGCGGTACCAAGAAGCCGGTCAAGCGCCTGTGGTTGCAATCCATGACCCAGGCGGCGATCCGCGCGGGCTTTGCCGCCCTGAGGAGCGCCGCCGAGCTGGAAGGGCTGCGTACCGCGGCGGTGTGTCGGGCGCAGAGCGACTGGCTCATCGGCATCAACGGCACCCGCGCCATGACCGCCTTCAACTCCAAGACCGGCGGCTTCCACCTCACCACCGTCGGCCGCGTGCAAACCCCGACGCTCGCCATCGTCGTGGAACGCGAGGAGCGCATCCGCCGCTTCGTCCCGCGCCCCTACTGGGAGATCGAGGCCCGCTTCCGCGGCGAGAAAGGCGAGTACACCGGCCGCTGGTTCGACGAACGCTTCAAGAAACCCGAGGACGACGACCAGGCCAACGCCTACCGGATCTGGGACGAGGCGCGTGCGCAGGCGATCCGTGCCGCCTGCCTCGGCCGGCCGGCCGAGGCGACGGAGGAGACCAAGCCCGCGAGCCAGCTCTCGCCCCTGCTCTACGACTTGACCAGCCTGCAGCGCGAGGCCAACAGCCGGTTCGGTTTTTCGGCCAAGACCACCCTGGGCCTGGCCCAGGCCCTTTATGAAAAGCACAAGGTGCTCACCTACCCCCGCACCGACGCACGTGCCTTGCCCGAGGACTACCTCGGCACGGTCAAGGAGGTGCTCGGCAACCTGCCCGAGGACTATGCCGGTTTCGCTCACACCATCCTGCGGGAGGGCTGGGTGCGGCCCAACAAGCGCATCTTCAACAACGCCAAGATCTCGGACCACTTCGCCATCATCCCCACCGGCGTCAGCCCCAAGCATCTGAACGAGCTGGAGGGGAAGCTCTACGACCTGGTCACGCGACGCTTCCTGGCGGTGTTCTACCCGGCGGCGGAATATTCTGTCACCACACGCATCACCCGTGTGCGGGAGAACGCCTCCGAGCACGCCTTCAAGACCGAGGGGCGCGTGCTCGTGCACCCCGGCTGGCTCGCGGTCTATGGCCGTGAGGCACAGGTGGAGGGCGAGGCGGGCGGTCCTTCCCTGCCGCCCCTGGTGCCGGGCGAGACCCTCTCCACCGTGGCCGTGGACATCAAGGCCGGCCAGACCCGCCCGCCCGCCCGCTTCACCGAGGCCACCCTGCTCACCGCCATGGAGGGTGCGGGCAAGATGATCGAGGACGAGGAGCTGCGCGCCGCCATGGCCGAACGCGGCCTCGGCACACCGGCCACCCGGGCGCAGATCATCGAGAACCTGATCGCCGAGGCCTATCTGCTGCGCGAGGGCAAGGAGCTCGTCCCCACCGCCAAGGCCTTCTCCCTCATCACCCTGCTGCGCGGCCTGGGGGTGGACGAGCTCACCTCGCCCGAGATGACCGGCGAATGGGAGCACAAGCTCGCGCAGATGGAGCGCGGCCAACTCTCCCGCGACGAATTCATGGCCCACATCGTGGCGCTCGCGCGCGAGATCGTCGAGCGGGCCAAGCGCTACGAGTCCGACACCGTGCCGGGCGACTTCGCCACCCTCGCCGCGCCCTGCCCCCAATGCGGCGGCGTGGTGAAGGAGACCTACAAGAAGTTCGTCTGCCAGGCCTGCGACTGGAGCACCTGGAAGATCGTCGCCGGCCGCCAGTTCGAGGTGGCGGAGATGGAGCAGCTCCTCACCGAGGGCAGGGTGGGACCGCTCAAGGGCTTCCGCAACAAGCAGGGCCGCCCCTTCGAGGCCGAGATCAGACTGAACGAGGCCAAACAGCCGGAATTCGAATTTGACCAGCCACGGGAGGGCGAGGCCGAGGCGCCGGTGGACTTCACCGGCCAGGAGCCCCTGGGCCCCTGCCCCAAATGCGGCGGCCCGGTCTACGAGCTGGGCACTGCCTATGTCTGCGCGCGCAGCGTCGGCCCCGGCCGCAGCTGCGACTTCCGCAGCGGCAAGCTGATCCTGCAGCAGCCGGTGGCACACAGCCAGATGCAGAAGCTGCTCACCGAGGGCAGGACCGATCTCCTGACCGGCTTCGTCTCCGCCCGCACCCGGCGCAAGTTCGCCGCCTACCTGGTACGCGAGGCGGACGGCAAGATCGGATTCGCCTTCGAGCCCCGCGCGCCGCGCCAGGCCCGCGAGGGCAAACCGGCCGCCGCCGGCCGCGAGTTGGGGATGCATCCGGCGGACGGCGCGCCGGTCATCCTCAGGGAGGGTCGCTACGGCCCCTATGTCGCCCACGGCAAGGTCAACGCCACGTTGCCCAAGACCGTGAAGCCGGAGGAGGTGACCCTGGCGGTCGCACTCGACCTGCTCGCCGCCAAGACGGGGGCGCCGGCCAAGCGCCCCGCCAGGGCCTCGCGCAAGCCGACGAAGGCCGCCGCCTGAACCTCTCGGGACCGAATCGGTCCTTACCACGGAAAGTGCAGCCTCTATCCCCCTGATGCGCGTACGGTTGGCGGCAACCCCTTGTCCGCGCTAGAATTCCCGCCCTTTTTGCACAGACCTTCACGCGGCGCTCTGGACCATGGAAGATCGACAAGGCCGTCTCGCCGGCACGCTCTACCGCCCCGACTTCGAGCAGGATAGCTGCGGTTTCGGACTGATCGCCCAGCTGGATGACCGGCCTTCGCACTGGCTGGTGGCGACCGCCATCGCCTCGCTCGCCTGCATGACCCACCGCGGCGCCATCGCCGCCGACGGCAAATCGGGCGACGGCTGCGGCCTGCTGTTCAAGAAGCCGGACGCCTTCCTGCGCGCCGTGGCGCAGGACATGGGCTGGCGCCTGAAGGCGCGCTACGCCGCCGGTCTCGTCTTCTTGAACCGCCAGGCAGACAAGGCCGAGCGCGCCCGTGCGCTGCTCGTGCAGGAGCTGCACGCCCAGGGGCTGGAACCGCTCGGCTTTCGCCCCGTACCCACCGACGAATCGGCCTTGGGCGAATACGCCAGGGCGAGCCTGCCGGTGATCGAACAGCTCTTCGTCAACTGCCCCGATGCGGTCGATGCCGAGATCTTCGAGCGCCGGCTCTACATCGCCCGCCGACGGGTGGAGAAGGCCCTCGCCGCGGATGACCCGACCTTCTACGTGCCCACGCTGTCCGGCCGGCTGATCGCCTACAAGGGGCTGGTCATGCCGGCCTATCTGCCGGTGTTCTACCCGGATTTGAACGACGCGCGCTTCGCCTCCAGCCTGGCGGTGTTCCACCAGCGCTTCTCCACCAACACCTGGCCACAGTGGCGGCTGGCCCAGCCGTTCCGCTATCTGGCGCACAACGGCGAGATCAACACCTTGCAAGGCAACCGCAACTGGAGCCGGGCGCGCGAGTGCAAGTTCGCCTCCCCCCACATCCCGGTCATGGAGGACGTGCGCCCCATGGTGAGCGATCGCGGCTCCGACTCCATGAGCTTCGACAACATGCTCGAAGGGTTGGTGATGGGCGGGGCGGGGCTGTTCCGCAGCCTGCGCATGATGGTGCCGCCGGCCTGGCAGAACGTGACCCACATGGACCCGGATTTGCGCGCCTTCTACGAGTACAACTCCATGCACATGGAGCCGTGGGACGGCCCCGCCGGCATCGTGCTGACCGACGGCCGCTACGGGGTGTGCCTGCTCGACCGCAACGGCCTGCGACCGGCCCGCTACGTCATCACCAAGGATCGCATCGTCACCATCGCCTCCGAGGTGGGGGTGTGGGACTACGGCCCGGAGAACGTGCTCGCCAAGGGTCGCGTGCGCCCGGGCCAGATGGTGGCGGCCGACCTGGAGACGGGGCGCTTCCTGCTGCCCGAGGACATCGACGCGATGTTGAAGGGCCAGCGGCCCTACCGCGAGTGGCTCAAGGCCCACAGCCGCAAGGTGGAGGCGAAGCCCGAGGAGGATGCCGACTGCCCGCAGATGGATGCGGCCAGCGTGGCCACGCACCAGAAGCTCTACAACGTGAGCTTCGAGGAGCTGGACCAGGTCATCCGCGTGCTGGCCGAGGACGGCCAGGAGGCGGTGGGCTCCATGGGCGACGACACGCCCATGGCGGTGCTCTCCAGCCAGGTGCGTTCCCCCTACGACTACCTGCGCCAGCAGTTCGCGCAAGTGACCAACCCGCCCATCGACCCCATCCGCGAGGCCATCGTCATGAGCCTGCACACGGTGTTCGGGCGCGAGCGCAACCTGTTCGAGGAGACGCCCGAGCACGCCGCCCGCCTGGGCGTGAATTCGCCGGTGCTCTCGCACGACGCCTTCGTCGCGGTGACCACGCAGAGCGAGCCGGCCTATGCCCCGGTTACGTTCGACCTCGGCTACGACCCGGCGCAGTGCGGCCTCAAGGCCGCCATCGAAAGACTCGCGGCCGCTGCCGTGCAAGCCGTGCGCGCCGGCAAGGTGGTGGTGGTGCTCTCCGACCGCCGCATCGACCGCAATCGGCTGCCCATCCATGCCCTGTTCGCCACCGGCGCCGTGCACCACGCCCTCATCGACGCGGGCCTGCGCTGCGACGCCAACATCGTGGTCGAGACCGCCACCGCGCGCGACCCGCACCAGATCGCCGCCCTGATCGGCTACGGCGCCACGGCGGTCTATCCCTATCTCGCCTACCAGTCCATCCTGGAGATGGTCCGCTCGGGCGAGATCAAGCTGCCGGCGCACAAGGCTCTGGCCAACTACCGCAAGGGCATAGACAAGGGTCTGCTCAAGGTGATGTCCAAGATGGGCATCTCCGCCATCGCCAGCTACCGCGGCGCGCAGCTGTTCGAGGTCGTGGGCATGCACGAGGAGGTGGTGGGCCTGTGCCTGAAGGGCACGGTCTCGCGCGTGTCCGGGGCCAATTTCGAGGATTTCGAGGCCGATCAGAAGCGTCTGGCGCGTGCCGCCTTCAACCCCTTGCGGCCCATCCCCGCCGGCGGGCTCCTGAAGTTCATCTACGGCGGCGAGTTCCACGCTTACAACCCGGACGTGGTGCAGGGCCTGCAGAGCGCCGTGCAGACCGGCTCCTACGAGGCCTACAAGCAGTACGCCGAGGTCGTCAACGGCCGGCCGGTGGCGATGCTGCGCGACCTGATGCGGCTCAAGGAGGCGCCCCAGCCCATCCCGCTCGAGGAGGTCGAGCCCATCGAGTCCATCCTCAAGCGCTTCGATTCCGCCGGCATGAGCCTGGGGGCGCTCTCGCCCGAGGCGCACGAGGCCCTGGCGGAAGGCATGAACCGCATCGGCGGCCGCTCCAATTCCGGCGAGGGCGGCGAGGACCCGGCCCGCTACGGCACCATCAAGACCTCCAAGATCAAGCAGGTCGCATCCGGCCGTTTCGGCGTGACGCCGCACTACCTGGTCAACGCCGAGGTGCTGCAGATCAAGATCGCGCAGGGGGCGAAGCCCGGCGAGGGGGGGCAACTGCCCGGCCACAAGGTGAGCGAACTCATTGCCCGGCTGCGCTGCACCAAGCCCGGCATCTCCCTCATCTCGCCGCCGCCGCACCACGACATCTACTCGATCGAGGACCTGGCGCAGCTCATCTTCGACCTGAAACAGGTCAACCCGGAGGCCCTGGTCAGCGTGAAACTGGTGGCCGAGCCCGGCGTGGGCACGGTGGCCGCCGGCGTGGCCAAGGCCTATGCCGACTTGATCACCATCTCCGGCTACGACGGCGGCACCGGCGCGAGCCCCCTCACCAGCGTGAAATACGCCGGCACCCCGTGGGAACTGGGTCTGACCGAGACGCAGCAGGTGCTGCGCGCCAACGGCTTGAGGGGCCGCGTGCGGGTGCAGACCGACGGCGGGCTCAAGACCGGGCTGGACGTGGTCAAGGCAGCCATCCTCGGGGCGGAGTCCTTCGGCTTCGGCACCGCACCGATGATCGCCCTGGGCTGCAAATACCTCAGGATCTGCCACCTCAACAACTGCGCCACCGGGGTAGCCACCCAGGACGCGACCTTGCGCAAGAAGCACTTCATCGGGCTACCCGACATGGTGGTCAACTTCTTCACCTTCGTCGCCATGGAGACGCGGGAGTGGATGGCGCGCCTGGGCGTGCGCCGTTTCGAGGACCTCATCGGCCGCACCGACCTGCTGGACCTCGTGGACGGCCAGACGGACAAGCAGCGGCGGCTGAAGCTCGACCTGCTGCTCTCTCAGGGCAACATCCCGGAGGACGAGCCGCGTTACTGCATTGAGCCCTCCAACCCCTCGTTCGACAAGGGTGAGCTCGCCGAGCGCATGGTACAGGACGCCCTGCCCGGCATCCTCGACAAGACGCCGCAGCGGCTCGAATACCGCATCCGCAACGTCAACCGCTCCATCGGCGCCCGGCTCTCGGGCGAGATCGCCCGTGCGCACGGGGCGGAGGGCCTGCCGGAGGACTACCTGCACATCAAGCTGACCGGCAGCGCCGGCCAGAGCTTCGGGGTGTGGAACCACAGGGGGCTCACCCTTGAGCTGGAGGGTGATGCCAACGACTACGTCGGCAAGGGCATGGCCGGCGGCCGCATCGTCATCTACCCGCCCAAAGGTTCAGCCTTCGAGGCGCACAAGGCCATCATCGTCGGCAACACCTGTCTGTACGGCGCCACCGGGGGCGAGCTCTATGCCGCCGGCATGGCCGGCGAGCGCTTCGGCGTGCGCAACTCCGGCGCCGAGGCGGTGATCGAGGGGGTCGGCGAGCACTGCTGCGAGTACATGACCGGCGGCCACATCGTCGTGCTGGGCATGACGGGGCTCAACTTCGGCGCCGGCATGACCGGCGGATTCGCCCTGGTCTACGACGAAGACGGCCAGTTCGTGCACCGCATCAACAACGAGCTGGTGGACATGAACGCCATCAACGACGAGAAGACCGACGAATACCGCAGCTTCCTGCGCCAGCGGCTGGACAAACACCTGCTCTATACCGGCAGCGTGCGTGCCCGCTGGATGCTGGAGAACTTCGACGAGGTGGTGGACCGCTTCTGGCTCGTCAAGCCCAAGGCCCTCACCCTGGACAGCCTGCTCAAGGATTGATGCCATGTCTGACGTCTTCCAGTTCCTCAACATCCCCCGCCGCGACGGCGCCAAGACCCCGGCCGAGGTGCGCCGGCGCGAATTCCGCGAGATCTATGCCCAGATGGACGCCGACCAGGCGCGCGAGCAGGCCGGGCGCTGCCTCGCCTGCGGCAACCCCTATTGCGAGTGGAAGTGCCCGGTGCACAACTACATCCCCAACTGGCTCAAGCTCATCGAGGAGGGGCGCCTCATCGAGGCGGCGGAGCTGTCGCACCAGACCAACTCTCTGCCCGAGGTCTGCGGCCGAGTCTGCCCGCAGGACCGGCTGTGCGAGGGGGCCTGCACCTTGAACAGCGGCTTCGGTGCGGTGACCATCGGCCAGATCGAGCGCTACATCTCCGAGACCGCCTTCGCCCAGGGCTGGCGGCCGGACATGAGCCAGGTGGTGCCGACCGACAAGCGCGTGGCCGTCGTCGGCGCCGGTCCCGCGGGGCTCGCCTGTGCCGACGTGCTGGCGCGCAACGGGGTCAAGGCCGTGGTCTACGACCGCTACGAGGAGATCGGCGGGTTGCTCACCTTCGGCATCCCCGAGTTCAAGATGGAAAAATGGGTCATGCGCCGGCGCCGCGAGATCTTCGAGGGCATGGGCATCGAATTTCGGTTGAACACGGAGGTCGGCCGCGACATCCCCTTCCAGCGGCTCATCGACGAGTACGATGCCGTCTTCCTCGGCCTGGGCACCTACACCTACATGCGCGGCGGCTTCCCGGGCGAGGACCTGCCCGGCGTCATCCCGGCGCTGCCCTTCCTCATCTCCAATGTGAGGCATTGCCTGGGCCTGGAAAAACCGGGCGACGAATACATCGACATGAAGGGCCTGCGCGTGGTGGTGCTGGGCGGCGGCGACACGGCCATGGACTGCAACCGCACCGCCATCCGCCAGGGCGCGGCCGCCGTGACCTGTGCCTACCGCCGCGACGAGGCCAACATGCCCGGTAGCAGGCGCGAAGTGGCCAACGCCAAGGAGGAGGGCGTGCAATTCCTATGGAACCGGCAGCCGGTCGAGGTCATCGGCGACGGCAAGGTGCAGGGCATCCGGCTCGTGACCACCGAGCTGGGCCCGCCCGATGCCCGCGGTCGGCGCACGCCGGTCGTCGTTCCCGGCTCAGAGGAGATCATCGCCTGCGACCGGGTGATCGTCGCCTTCGGCTTCCGCCCCAACCCGCAGCCGTGGTTTGCCGACTTCGGCATCACCACCGATGCGGCCGGCCGCGTGCTGGCCAAGGGCCAGACACACGCCTACCAGACCGCCAACCCCAAGGTCTTTGCCGGCGGCGACATGGTGCGCGGCTCAGACCTCGTCGTCACCGCCGTCTGGGAAGGCCGCGAGGCCGCCAAGGGGATGCTGGAGTACCTAGGAGCCTGTCGGACTTGAGACTGATCTACTGCGCCGGTGGGAAGAGCGGTCCATTTTCCCCCGATTTCTCGTTGCATAGGCCCACTATGCGCCTCGAAATCGTGAAAAACTGTCCTCGCTCTCCCACCCGGCTCGCTACGATCGCTCAAGTCCGACAGGCTCCTAGGCGTCTGGTAACCCCCGCAACCGGCCAA
>JBBIKZ010000065.1:0-13561 GCA_037445185.1 Hydrogenophilales bacterium
TCCACCATGCGCCGAATCGTTCGCAACCTGCTCAAGGAGCTGGGCTTCACCAACGTGGACGAGGCCGAGGATGGCGTGGCGGCGCTACAGAAACTCAAAAACGGGCATTACCAGTTTGTCATCACCGACTGGAACTTGCCCAACATGACCGGCATCGAGCTGCTCAAGTCGATACGCGCCGACGCCGAACTGAAGTCCCTGCCGGTGCTGATGATCACCGCCGAAGCGAAGAAGGAGAACATCATCGAGGCCGCCCAGAGCGGTGCGTCAGGCTACATCGTCAAGCCCTTCACCGCTGCCGTCCTGGAGGAGAAGCTCAACAAAATCTTCGACAAATTTGGGATGTAGTGGCTCTGCACGTTGGTTGGTCCTCAAAAACATCCGTCGAAGTTTAGGACGCCGCCCCGCCAGCCGCCCCATCATGCCCGCCACCTGAACTGGAGTGACACATGAACGGTGATTCACCGGAACTCGAAGCCTTGTTCGACAGTATCGCCTATCGCGATCCTCCGCCGGCTGCACACAAGCAGAAGGCGGATGCTGACACGCCAGAACTGGAGGCCCTGTTCGACAGCATCTCCGCGGCCGTCAGTCATGAGGGTGCCGCCAGGGAAGGCGAGTCCGGGATCTGCCCGGAGCATGTGCACGCCAAGCTCGGCCAGATGACCCGCAGCCTGCACAACCTCCTGCGCGAACTGGGGCTCGACTGTGCCTTACGGAAGGTCGCGAAGGAGATCCCGGACAACCGCGAGCGGCTCAATTACATCGCGGCCATGACCGCCCAGGCCGCCGAACGCACCCTCAACGCCGCGGAGAACGCGCAGCCCATCCAGCAGAGCCTGGGCGAGACCGCCAAGACGCTGGCGGCCCAGTGGGATCGGCTGTTCGACAAGCAGCTGGGCGTGAACGAGTTCAAGTCGCTGGTGCAGGACACGCACAACTACCTCAAGCTGGTGCCCAGCCAGACCGAGGCGACCAATGCCCAGTTGATGGAAATCATCATGGCCCAAGACTTCCAGGACCTCACCGGGCAGGTCATCAAGAAGGTCCTGGAAGCCGCCCAGAACCTGGAAAAGGAGCTGCTCGCCCTGCTCCTGGAGACCACGCCGGAGGTGAAGCGTCAAGCGGTGCGTCCCGATCTGCTCGAGGGGCCGGTGATCAACGCCGCCGGTCGCGAAGACGTGGCCACCAACCAGGAACAGGTCGATGAACTGCTGGAGAGCTTGGGATTTTAACCGTGAGGCGTCGGGCGTGAGCCGCGTGGCGGCATGGGGCGAGAACGGTCTGCGCCTCGCCCCTCATCCCTCTCCCCTCACCCTCTCTGAAGGAGCACAACATGAGTGACTTCGCCGGGATGGAAGAATTGCTGAAGGATTTCCTCATGGAAGCCGGAGAACTGCTCGGCCAGGTGGACAACAAGCTGGTCGAGCTGGAGAAGCGGCCCGACGACAAGGCGTTGCTCAACGACATCTTCCGCGGCTTTCACACCATCAAGGGCGGGGCGGGCTTCCTCAACGTCGACAACATGGTCACCCTCTGCCACCGCACGGAAAACCTGTTCGACAAGCTGCGCAACAGCGAGATCACCCTGACACCGGAGCTGATGGACATCATCATGGCCGCCACGGCGACGGTGCGGGACATGTTCGACAGTCTCGCCCAGAGTGTGCAGCCCACTGCCGCCGATCCCGCTCTGCTGGCCAAGCTGGATGCCGCACTGGCCGGCAAGCTGCCCC
Source organism: Hydrogenophilales bacterium (assembly GCA_037445185.1). Lineage (GTDB taxonomy): Bacteria > Pseudomonadota > Gammaproteobacteria > Burkholderiales > Thiobacillaceae > JANWZL01. The sequence goes on from JBBIKZ010000065.1 coordinate 1,737, forward strand.
CATCGACGTCGGCGAGTCCGGCCGCTACACCCGTTCCCGGCACGGCAGCGAGGGACAGCGCGCCTGTGCAAAATACGCAGCACCCCGGCATCGCCGACATCAACTGGGACGTGCTGCATGCCGCACTGACCGGAGCAGCCATCCCGACGCCGGAGGCTGCCCCTGCCAGCCCCCCGCGCACGGCCCCCGTGACGCCGGTCCCTGCGGCCCAGGAAGCCTAGGCCAAGGAGTCTCTAGCGTCCTCAGGCCAGGATCTGCCCGCACCCAGCCGCGCCGGTGGCAACGTCGGGCCACAGCAGAGCCTGCAGAAGGAGACGACCATCCGGGTCGACACCGCGCGACTGGATCAGGTACTGAACCTGTCCGGCGAGATCGGTCTGACCAAGAACCGGATCGCCAACCTCAGGAGTCAGATCCTGCATGGCAGAATCGACGCGGAGACCCTCAAAGCCCTGGACTTGGCTGTCAATCAGCTCGTTCTACTGGTGTCCGACCTGCAGAACGCGGTGATGAAGACACGCATGCAGCCCATCGGCCGTCTGTTCCAGAAATACCCGCGCCTCGCCCGCGACCTCGCACGCCAGCTCGGCAAGGACGTGGAGCTGGTGCTCTCGGGCGAGGAGACGGAACTCGACAAGACCATGATCGAGGACCTCAACGATCCCCTCGTCCACCTGGTGCGCAACGCCGTCGATCATGGCATCGAGTCGCCCGAGGACCGGATCGCCGCCAACAAGCCGCCCAAGGCCCTGGTCACGCTGTCGGCAAGCCAGGTCGGCGACCACGTCTTCATCGAGATCGCCGATGACGGCAGAGGCATGCGCCCCGACATCATTCGTCAGAAGGCCGTGGAAAAGGGTGTCATCGACGCGGAGACGGCCAACGGTCTGGATGACCGTCAGGCCCTGCACCTGATCTTCCTGCCGGGCTTTTCCACCAAGGACGAAATCTCCAGCGTCTCTGGCCGCTGGGTGGGCATGGACGTGGTGAAGACCAACATCACCAAGTTGAACGGCAAGATCGACGTGCTCTCGGTGCCCGGCCAAGGGACCACCTTCACCATCTCCCTGCCGCTGACGCTAGCCATCTTGCCGGTGCTGGTGGTACGGCTGAACAATCAATCCTTCGCCGTTCCCCTGTCGCTGGTGCGGGAGATCATCCCCATAAAGCCCGACGACCTGCAGCGTGTCTCCGGCCGTGCCACCATGGTGGTGCGCGACGAGGTCCTGCCGGTCAGGAGTCTGGCCCGGATGATAGGCTGGGAGGCGCGCCAGCCACCCGCCTACGGTGTGCTCATGCACGCCGCCGAATCCACCTTCATCCTGGCGGTGGACGGTTTCGTCGGCCGCGACGACGTGGTGATCAAGCCCCTGGCCGACATCAAACCCAAGGGCATCGCCGGTGCGACGCTGTCCGGCGATGGCTCCATCGTGCTGGTGCTGGACATGGAAGAACTACTGCGCAACGCCCCCGCCGACACCCCCGGCAGTCTGTTCGCCCGTGCGGCCTGACCCCAACCGACCCCGACCATGGCCTTGAACGCTCACCTCGCCCGCCAGCCCATCGTCGACGGCCATCACCGACTGGTCACCTACGAGCTGCTCTTCCGCGATGTCCCCCATGCGGCAGCCGCCCGCATCGAGGACACGGTTGCGGCGGGGATAGGTGTCATCTGCAACACCCTGTGCAACATGGGCATGGACTGGCTGCTCAAGGGCAAGCTGGCCTTCATCAACATGGACACCCAGATGCTCATGAGCGATTTCTCCACCCTGCTGCCACCGGACAAGGTGGTGCTGGAGGTGCTGGAGACGGTCGAGGTCACGCCGGAACTCGTGGATCGGCTCAAATCCCTCAAGCAGGCCGGTTTCCGTATCGCCCTGGACGACTATGTCTATACGCCGGAGCGGGTAGATCTGCTGCCGCTGGCCGACTACGTCAAGCTCGACGTGCTCGCCAACACCGGCGACAGCTTCGTCACCACGGTCAAGGCCGCCCGCAAGCTCGGCATCGAGCTGCTGGCCGAGAAGGTGGAAAAGCGGGAACAATTCGAACAGTACAAAAAACTGGGCTTCGAATACTTCCAGGGTTATTACTTCGCCCGCCCGGATAATGTCTCCGTCAAGGCGTTCAACCCTACCCAGGCAACGGTCATCCAGCTCATCGAGCAGGTAAGACAGGAGGCGGACGTCAAACAGATCGAGGAAGGCTTCAAACGCGACGTGGCGCTGACCTTCAAGCTGCTGCGCTATATCAACTCCGCCGCCTTCGGCCTCACCTGCGAGATCCAGTCCATCCGCCATGCGGTCAGCATCCTGGGCTACCAACCGCTCACCAAGTGGCTGACCCTGCTGCTGGCCACCGCGAGCCCCTCACCCATGGCCCCCGTCCTCTCCCGCACCGCCGTGACGCGTGGACGCCTGTGCGAGCTCCTGGGGGCGTATCACCTGTCGAAAAGCGAACAGGACAACCTGTTCATCACCGGCGTCTTCTCGATGCTTGACGCCCTGCTGGAAACCCCGATGGAACAAGTGCTCGAACGGCTCACCATAGCGGAGAGCGTGGCCGACGCCCTGCTCTCGCGCACCGGGATCTACGGCCCCATCCTGTCCCTGGCGGAGGCCTGCGAGAGCGGCGAGGCCAAACGCATCGCCAGCCTGGCCGAGTCCCTCTTCCTGTCGCCCGAGCAGGTGAACGAGGCCCACCTCAAGGCCCTCGCCTGGGTGGAGCAGATCGGACTGGAATGAGCGCCGGGGAAGAGCCGGGCACAAAAAAAGGCGTCCTCGCGGACGCCTCCATCGTGTGCGGCGATCGCCAGCTTATTTCTGAGCGGGCGCGGCCGGCTGCTGAGCGGGGACCTGCCAGATCTGCGCCCAGGACGCCGGGTCGAAGGGGTTGAAGATGTAGGGTTGGGCCGGGGCGGCGGGGGCAGCGGCCGAGGGCGCGGCCGGCACAGACGGTGCGGTCGTGCCGGGTACGGTCCACATCTTCGCCCAGACGTTGGGGTCGAAGGGGTTGAACACTTGCGGCTGGCTGCCCGCCGGCGCGGCAGGTGCCGCATAGGTCGGCGTCTGGGTGGTGGTGGGGGTCAGGAAGCCCTTCCACAGGTCGCCGTAAGAGGCCGGGTTCATCATGGCGCCCAGCCAGCCCATGTACACGTTCGGATTGATGGGGGTGACCATGGCCTGCAGCCACCGTGGATCGAGCGGGGCCATCATCCACTTCATGTACACGGCCGGGTTGAGGCCCTGCAGCATGAGGCCCCAAACCTTCGGGTCCATGGGGGCCAAGGCCCAGCGCATCATCTTGCCCGGATCGGTGAGCTGGGTGAGCAGCGCGGTGTAGAAGTTGGGGTCCATGGAGGCCGTCAGCCAGCGCATGTAGATGTTGGGATCCGTCATGAGCGGCATCCAGGCGCTGAAGGCGGCCGGGTTCATCATGGTGTTCAACATGTAGCCCCACATGGCGGGATCCAGCGACTGCATGCCCAGGGCGGTGTAGAAACTGGGTTCCAGGGCGGCGCTGAACCAGGGCACGAAGGCCTTCGGGTCCCTGAGCATCATGGGGTTGCGCGTGAAGTCCCACATGGTGGCGGCCCATTGCTCCGGCGTCTGGGGCATATTGGCCGTCGGGGCGGCTTGCTGCTGGGCGGTCGCGCTCAGGGGGGCGGCGACGGCCGCGGACAGGGCGAGGGAGAGGGTCAGGGTCTTGAGTTTCATGTGCTGCCTCCGTCAGGTGTGGTTTCGGGTCAGGACTGTATAAATGTATCATTGCATGCGGATATTACATTAGTACCCCCCGCTCGCTGGTGCCGGTGGCTCGGCCCTGTTGCACAGATCAGACGTCATGGTCCGGTTGACCGATTTTCCGTCCCCCTACTCGCGCTGCTCCCAAAAGGTGGGGACGTAGCCCTGGATCACGCGCACGTAATTGGCCCGTTCCAGCGCCGTGGGGTCGGGCAGGTGCTGCTGGCTCATGCTGCCCTTGAGTTGACGCACGGAGGCGTATTCCTTCTCCTCCAGCCATGCGCGCATGTGCGCGAGGATCTCGCCGAGCCGTTCAGGACCGTGTTGCAGCAGCGCCGAGGCCAGGTGCACCACGTCGGCACCCGCCAACAGCATCTTCAGCGCCTCCTGATGGCTGTGCACGCCTCCTGTCGCGGCCAGGGTCAGGTCCACCCGTCCGTGCAGGATGGCCAGCCAGCGGATGCGCAGCAGGGCCTCGTCCGGATGCGACAGGTGCAGTCGATGCGAGATGCGCAGATGCTCCAGGTCGATGTCGGGCTGGTAAAACCGGTTGAACAGGGCCACCCCCTGGGCGCCGGCCACCTCCAGTTCCCGTATGAAGTGCGGCAGGGACGAGAAATAGGGCGAGAGCTTCATGACGATGGGGATGGCGACCCGCGCGCGCAGTTCGGCCAGCAGGCTCAGGTAGCGCGCCTCGACCGACAGGCCGCTCACGAGCGGGTCGGCGGCGACGTGGTAGACATTGAGTTCCAGGGCGTCCGCCCCGGCACGCTCCAGCTCCCGGCCCAGTTCAACCCAGCCGGAGAGCGATGTGCCGTTGAGGCTGGCCACTACCGGGATGTCGAGACGCCGCTTCAGGCGCGTGAGCCGCTCCAGATAGGCATCCAGTCCGCTGCGATAGCGGGCGGGTTCGGGCAGGAAGGACGCCGCCTCGCCGTGTCCCAGCTCGGCGTGCAACAGGAAGCGCATGGCCTGCTCGTCCTCGGCCTGCAATTCCTCCTCGAACAGGGAATACATGACCACTGCCGCCGCACCGGCGTCCTCCAGCCTGAGCACGCTGTCCACGTCGCGCGTCAGGGGCGAGGCGGAGGGGACGAGGGGGTTCTTGAGTTTGAGGCCCACGTAATCCGTCGAGAGGTCGATCATGTCAGTCTCCTGCCTTGTGCGCGTCGGCCGGATGCAGGCCTGCGCCCTGTTCGGCGGCGGCAGCCGGGGTGGCGGCCATGGCCTGATAGGCCGCGTAGCGCCGCCGCACCTCGGCCTGGGCGGCATCCAGGAAGGCCGCTGCGGCCTCCGGATGACTGCGCCAGAGCATGGCGAAGCGGGTCTCGCTGTCCATGAGGTCCTTGAGCGGTCTGCTCGGTGCGGCCGAATCCAGGCGCAGGGGGTTGCCCTGGGCCGCCGCCCGCGGGTCGTAGCGCAGCAGCGGCCAGTGGCCCGTCTTCACGGCCAGGTCCTGCTGGCGCAGATTGTGCTCCAGGTCGACACCATGGGCGATGCACGGGCTGTAGGCGATGATCAGCGAGGGACCGACATAGCTCTCCGCCTCATGGAAGACCCTGAGGGTGTGCACGTCCTTGGCCCCATAGGCGACCTTGGCGACATAGACGTTGCCATAGTCCATGGCCAGGCGGGCGAGGTCCTTCTTGGCGGTCGGCTTGCCGCCAGCGGAGAACTTGGCCACCGCCCCCAGCGGGGTGGCCTTGGAGGTCTGCCCGCCGGTATTGGAATAGACCTCGGTGTCCAGCACCAGGATGTTGACGTCGTAAGGCAGGGCGAGCACGTGGTCGAGCCCGCCGTAGCCGATGTCGTAGGCCCAGCCGTCGCCGCCGATGATCCACACCGAGCGCCGGATCAGCCATTCGGCCACGCCGGCCAGCTCCCCCGCCCGCGCATCGGTGCGCGTGCGCAGCCTGTCCAGCAGAACGGCCACCCGCTCGCGTTGCCGGCGTATCGCCGCTTCGTCGCGCTGCTCTGCCGTCAGCAGGGCCTCGGCCAGGTCGGCGCCGATGTCGCCGGCCAGCTCGCGCACCAGGGCGCGGGCGTGGTCCATGAGGAAATCCGCCGCCAGACGCATGCCGAGTCCGAACTCGGCGTTGTCCTCGAACAGCGAATTGCTCCAGGCCGGCCCCCGCCCCTCGGCATTGGTGGTGTAGGGCGTGGTGGGCAGGTTGCCGCCATAGATGGAGGAGCAGCCGGTGGCGTTGGCGATGAGCATGCGCTCACCGAAGAGCTGGGTGGCCAGCCGGATGTAGGGCGTCTCGCCGCAGCCCACACAGGCGCCGGAGTACTCGAAAAGGGGGTCGAGCAGCATGGCGCCCGGCAGGGTGCCTTGCTTGATGGCCAGGCGGTCGTATTCGGGCAGACCGAGGAAGAAGGCGTAGTTCTCGCGCTCCTGCAGCCGCAGCGGGTCCTGCGGCGCCATGTTGAGGGCGCGGTGCGAGACGTTGGACTTGTCGTGGATGGGACAGGCCTCGACGCAGTTGCCGCAGCCGGTGCAGTCCTCCGGCGCCACCTGATAGCCGATGTGCAAGCCCGGCGGGTAGTCCTTGCTGCGCACCGGCACGTGCTTGAAGCTGGGCGGTGCGCCGGCGGCCGCCTCGGCGGGGAAGACGCGGGCGCGTATGGCGCTGTGCGGACAGACGAAGACGCACTTGCCGCACTGGGTGCACAAGGCCTCGTCCCAGACCGGGATCTCCAGGGCCAGATTGCGCTTCTCGTATTTCGCCGTGCCGGTGGGGAAGCTGCCGTCCGGCGGCATGAGCGAGACGGGCAGACGGTCGCCCTGGCCCAGGTAGATGGGCAGCGTGACGCGGCGCACGAACTCGGGCAGCTCGCCGGCGTTGGACAGGCAGGCCTCGCCTGGCTGCGGTCCGGCCTGCGCTTCGTCTTGCGGGACCTCGACGCGGCGCAGGTTTTCCAGCGTCATGTCGATGGCGCGGTAATTGAGTTCCGCCAGCCGCCGGCTCTTCTTGCCGTAGGTCTTGTCCACGGCCTGCTTGATGGCGGCGATGGCCGCCTCGCGGGGCAGGATGCCGGAGATGGCGAAGAAGCAGGTCTGCATGATGGTGTTGATGCGCCGCCCCATGCCGGCCTCATCCGCCACGCGATAGGCATCGATGGCGTAGAGGCTCAGGCCCTTGTCCCGGATCGCCTGCCGCACGCGCGCCGGCAACTGCGCCCAGACCGCCTCGGCCGGCGCCGGATGGTTCAGGAGGAAGACCGCCTCTGGGCCGGCGTGCTCGAGCACGTCGTAGCGCTCGAGGAACACCGGCTGATGGCAGGCGACGAAGCGGGCCTCGCCGGCGCCGACCAGATAGGCCGAGCGGATGGGCCGGGGGCCGAAGCGCAGGTGGGAGACGGTCACCGCCCCGGACTTCTTGGAGTCGTAGACGAAATAGCCCTGGGCAAAAAGGTCGGTCGCCTCGCCGATGATCTTGATCGAGTTCTTGTTGGCCGACACGGTCCCATCCGAGCCCAGGCCCCAGAACACCGCCGCCTGGCTGGCCCGTGCCGCCTCGGTGCGGAACGACGCATCCCAGGGCAGGGACAAACCGGTCACGTCGTCGTGGATGCCGAGGGTGAATTCGGGGCGCGCTGCTGTCTCGTTCAGGGCATCGAACACGGCCTTGGCCATGCCCGGGGTGAACTCCTTGGAGGCGAGACCGTAGCGGCCGCCGCTGACGCGCGGCATCGGCCTCAGGCCGTCGGCCGCGGCCCGGGCCAGGGCGGTGAGGACGTCCTTGTACAGGGGCTCGCCCGCCGCGCCCGGCTCCTTGCAGCGGTCGAGCACCGCCACCGTACGCGCCGTGACCGGCAGTGCCCGGATCAGCGCCGCCGCATCGAAGGGGCGGTACAGCCGCACCTTCACGAGCCCCACGCGCTCCCCGGTGGCGAGGAGATGCTCGACCGTCTCCTCGGCCGTCTCGGCGCCGGAGCCCATGAGCACCACCACCCGCTCCGCCTCGGGGTCGCCGACGTACTCGAAGAGCCGGTACTGGCGTCCGGTGAGCGCGGCGAAACGGTCCATGGCCGCCTGCACCACATCGGGGAAGGCGTCGTACCAGGGGTTGGCACGCTCACGCGACTGGAAGAAGACGTCCGGATTCTGCGAGGTGCCGCGGATCACCGGGTGTTCTGGCGACAGGGCACGCGCGCGGTGGGCCGCCACCCAGTCGGGGGCGATCATGGCGCGCACGGTGGCGTCATCGACGCCGATGATCTTGGCCACCTCGTGCGAGGTGCGAAAGCCGTCGAAGAAGTGCAGCACCGGGATGCGTCCGGCCAGGCTGGCGGCCTGCGCGATGAGGGCGAAGTCCTGCGCCTCCTGCACGGAATTGGCGGCCAGCAGGGCGAAACCGGTGCCGCGGCAGGCCATGACGTCGCTGTGGTCGCCAAAGATGGACAGGGCGTGAGTAGCGATGGCCCGGGCCGACACGTGCAGGACGAAGGGAGTGAGCTCGCCGGCGATCTTGTACATGTTGGGGATCATCAGCAGCAGGCCCTGGCTGGCGGTGAAGCTGGTGGCGAGCGCCCCGCCCGTGAGCGCCCCGTGCAACGTCCCCGCGGCGCCCGCCTCGCTCTGCATCTCGATCACCCGCGGGACCGAGCCCCACAGGTTGGTGCGCCCCTGCGACGCCCATTCATCGGCCAGCTCCCCCATCGGCGAGGCGGGGGTGATGGGATAGATGGCGATGACCTCGTTGGTGAGGTAGGCGATGCGCGCCGCCGCCTCGTTGCCGTCGATGGTGAGATGCTGCGTCATGTTGCCCCCGCTTTGCGGACGTCACACTCCGGATTGTAGACGGGCGCGCCGCATCCTGCGGGCACGCGGCGGACGGGCGGGTGGATCAGCGCTCGAGTGCCTGCGGGCTTTTTCGTCCCGGCGGCGATCGACGCCGGTCGACGAACAAGCGGCTACCGGCCTGGCGCTTGGCGACGCGTTTGGCCGCCGTGGCCGAATCGGTCACCTCCTGGTAGTGGTGGAAAGCCGTGGGATCGATCTGAACGGCACCGATGGAGAGCGTGACGAGCTCATGGTGTTGCAGATTCCCACGCCGGTCCTCGCTCACATAACCGCCGGCCGCGCGGTGCTCCGCGCTGAAGAAGGCCATGCTTTGCGCGTCGAAGCGCTCGAGTAGTGCCTGACAGCGCGCCTCCCAATCCGGGCTCTGGAACAGGATGATGAAGTCATCGCCGCCCAGATGACCGACGAAATCGAGCTGGGCATCGCAGGTCTCGGTCATCAGGCGGGCGACCAGACGGATGATGCCGTCGCCCTGGCGAAAACCGTAGACGTCGTTATATGGCTTGAACTGATTGAGGTCGGCATAGGCGATCACGAACGGCACCTGCGCCGCCAGCAGGCGTTCGATGTGTTCCTGGATGGGGACGTTGCCCGGCAGGCCGGTGAGCGGGTTGGCATAGCGGGCGGCGATGATTTGCAGTTCGGTGACCTCCCGCATCAGGTCGAAGCCCGAGCCCAATCCGAGATAGCGGCCGGCGTCGGTGATGATGAAGCCGCCCGTGAAGGCCTGCTTGCCCTTGCGCACCACCAGCTCGGACAGTTCCTGGATCGAGGTCCGCCTGTCTACCACCACGGGATCCGGATCCATGATCACGCGGCAGGGCTGCCGGCCGTACAGCTCGCGACTGTATAGGCGGATGAAACGGTTGAGCATGACCGGTCGATCGATGATGCCGACCGGCATCTCGTCGTCCACCACCGCCACGGCATGCAGGTCCGGATGCTTGAGCATGAGCTCCAGCACCGTCTCGCAGGGCGTGGTGGGATTGACGCCGGGTGCCTCTATGAGCAGCTTTTCTGCCCGCACCTGGCCCTGCGTGTAGGCCGCCACCTCCGGGATGATGGCGATGCTGTTGTCCTCCAGACAGCGCATGACCTCCGCGCCGGGCACACGGGCAGGCAGCGTGGCGGGGCGGCCGATCAGATAGCCTTGCCCGTAGCGGATGCCGATCTCCCGCAGCAATCTCAGCTCCGACACCTGCTCGATGCCCTCGGCGATCACCCGGGCGGCCGCGTTCTCCGACAGCTCATGGATGGAGCGGACGAAATGCACCTTGTGCGGGTCCTCATGCAGGCCGGCGACGAAGTGTTTGTCGAGCTTGACGTAGCTCGGTTTGATCTCCGACCACAGCCGCAGGCTGGATGACCCCTCGCCGAGATCGTCCACGGCGATGCCGAGCCCGATACCGCGCAGACGCTCGACCGTCTCGCGCAGCGAGGCGTATTCGAAACCGGGCATGCTCTCGGTCAGCTCCAGCACCACCTGGCCCGCCACCTGCCCATGCCGCTGCAGCAGATCCAGGATGGCCCGCTTCGATAGTTCTGGCGCGAGCAGGCTCATGGGGGAGACGTTGACGAACAGCAGACCGGACAGCCGCCGTTCGACGGCCGCGGCGAGGATGGTCTCGACGCACACCGAGTCCAGCTCCGGCACCCGATCGAGCAGGGCGGCCGCCCGGAACAGGGCGTCCTGGGCATGCAACGGGCTGTCGGAGGGTCCGCGGATCAGGGCCTCGTAACCGAAGATACGGCCATCGACCAGATCCAGGATGGGTTGAAACAGGACCTGCAGGGCGCGCCGGTCGAGCACGGCCTGCAACTGAGGGCGTACGGTATCGGGGCACATGGCAGGCGGCTCGAGGGGGTCGACCGTGAGTGTATTATGAGGAGATGACAGATCCATGTCTACGCTGGGCGAGGACGGCCGATCTCGCCCGCCGAGGCAAACCGGTGGGCGAGGCGGGTGGTCTCGGGCAGGCGGTAGCGGCCGGTGCAGGCCAGGACCAGTCGGATGGCGGTGTCGAGGGACACGCGGTGGCCGATGGAGACATAGAGGGGCTTTACGCCCGCGCGGGTGCGCAATACGGCACCGATCACCTCCGCGCCGTCCAGGAGCGGCGTCCAGCCCCCTTTCTCGCGCGGCGGCTCGGCATGGCTGCCGATGAGCCGGCTCTTGGCCACGCCTATGGTGGGGACGTCGAGCAGCACGCCGAGATGGCAGGCGATGCCGAAACGGCGCGGATGCGCGCGACCCTGGCCGTCGCAGAGATAGACATCGGGGCGCACCTGGAGGCGCTCGATCGCGGCGAGGACGGCGGGCAGTTCGCGGAAGGAGAGCAGGCCCGGCACATAGGGAAAGCCGGTGGGCAACCTCGCCAGGGCGCTGTCCATCGGCTGGAGCTCGGGGTAGGTCAGCACCACCACCGCCGCGCGGGTCACCTGCCCCCCTTGTTCGTAGCCCACGTCGACACCGGCCACGTGGTGGATCGGCGGCAGGCGGTCGACGGTCTCCACCCGTGTGCGCAACTCGTCCTGGATGGCCATGGCCTCCCTGGGCGTGACCGCCCAGGGGTGGGCGGGGGGATCAATGTGCCCGGCAGTCGACACAGACCAGAGAGATGTCGTCGTGCCCCCGTTCACCGCCGAGGTGGTCCCGCACCGCCGCGATCACCGCCTCGACCCAGTCACCGCCCCGTCGCAGCGCGGCGAGCAGACGCGCCTCGCCGAAGGGCTCACCCGCCGAGTTGCGCGCCTCGGCCAGACCGTCCGAATGGAGCATGAGGCTCGCCCGCCCGGACTGGACCTGCCAGATGCGGGTATCGGCCTCGAAGCGCTCGGGGGGCAGGATGCCCAGCGGCAGGTGGTCCGACTCGAAGCGGCGCACCGCCTCACCCCGCTCGTCGACCAGCAGGGCGGCGGGGTTGCCGCCCTTCCACACCTCCACCGTCCGATTGCGGCGGTCGATGGCGGCCAGCGTGGCGGAGACGAAAAATCCGTGCGGGATCTGCCGCTGCAGCGAGGCGTTCATCTCGTGCACGATGACCGGCAGGGAGATGCCGCGCTCGGTCATGGAGCGGAAGATCTGGGCGATGGGCAGCAGGGGCAGGGCCGCCGTGAGCCCGTGGCCCATGCAATCCGCGTGCAACACGTACAGTTGCCCGAAGCGGGAACGGCTGGCGATGAGCAGGTCACCGCTGAAGCGGGTGGCCGGTTCCAGCCACAGCCTGAGCCCCGTGTCCTCGGTGCTGGCGGACTTGATCATCATCCTGAAT
>JBBIKZ010000066.1:0-13552 GCA_037445185.1 Hydrogenophilales bacterium
GCCCCCCACACGCACAAACCCGCCTTCGGGCGCGTTCAACTGAGGTTTTTAGGTTGAACAAGGCAACCCGTCGTCTGGTGTCCACGGCAGCGCAAGCCCACGCCGGTGCCGTCCGCCAGTTGGAAGACACCCAGGCACTGGCGGATGTACTGCACCAGATGGCGGGCAGCGCTCAAGATGTGGCGGTCAAGATCGGCGAGGTCGCCACCGCGGCGAAGGCGGCCGATGCCCAGGTGCGGGCGGGGGCTGGTACGGCCGGTGAGGCCCTGAGCGCCATCGAGGCGATGAGCGGCGAGCTCAAGGACGCGGTGACCGTGATGCAGCGATTGGAGAGCGACAGCCGCGAGGTTGGGCGGGTGCTGGGCCTCATCCGCGAGATTGCCGAGCAGACCAACCTGCTCGCCCTCAATGCGGCCATCGAGGCGGCCCGTGCCGGCGAGCAGGGGCGCGGCTTCGCCGTGGTGGCGGACGAAGTGCGCACCCTGGCCGGACGCACGCACAACGCCACGGGCGACATCGAGCGCATCATCGGCAAGGTGCAGCAGGCCTCCCAGGAGGCGGTCGCCGTCATCCACGACGCCGAGCAACGCTCGCAATGCAGCGTGCAGCACGTGCAGCAAACCGCCTCAGCCTTGACCGAGATCGCCTGCGCCGTGGGTCAAATCACCGCCATGGCCGATCAGGTGACGGCGGCGGCGCAGGCCCAGGGCAAGGCTGCCGTCAGCATAGGCCAACGCATAGACGGTATCAGCGATGTCGCCCGAGAGGCCGCCGACGCCGCGCTACAGGTCAAGGCCGTGGGCGAGGAGGTGCAAACCATTGCCGACGGATTGCAGGTGGGGGTGGGTCAGTTCAGGCTGTGAGGGCCGGACACTTGGCGCGCGCGTAGGAAGTCGCGCGTCTTGCGCGCCCAGAGCACGACGTAGTGCAGACCTGAGGCCACCACCAGGATGGCGGTCAGCACGATGAGGGGTTCCAGCCAGGCGATGACTCCGGGCCCCAAGGCGAGGTCGACCAGGATCAGGCTGACCAGGGTGAATTCCGCGAAGGTGGCGGCCTTGCCGGACAACGTGGGGGCGACCTCCAGGCGTCCGGTGAGCACGCGATAGGCGCCGGCGCCGCCGAGGACCACGGCATCCCGCGCCACGACCACGATCGCCAGCCACACAGGCAGCGAGCCGATCCATGCCAGGGCGAGCAGGGTGGACAACAACATGGCCTTGTCGGCGATGGGGTCCAGCCAGGCGCCCAGCACGCTCTTCTGATCGAGCCAACGCGCCAGGCTGCCGTCCAGCAGGTCGGTCACGGCGGCGACGACGAACCACCAGAACGCGGCCCACTCGTCCGCGGCCAGGATGTGCCACACCACCACCGGCACGAGGACCAGGCGCAATCCGGTCAGCACGTTGGGCAGGGTGAGCGCGGCATGCACCATGGCTAGCGATCCTGACGGCAGCAGCAGCAAATATAGGGCAGCCGCGCGCGGAAGGAAATGGCCCCGGCGTGCGCCGCGCTACCCGCAGTAATGTCACCAGGCCGACCGGTTCAAGCCGTGGCCCAGTCCGACCGATAACGTGAAGGCCGCGTGAGCATCGTCCGCTAGGGATGAACCGGATACTGCTGCGACTCGTGCCCGACAAGTGGGCCAGCGCCCTGCTGCTGGGCCTGTCCCTGCTGTCCTTCCTGCTCGGCGTGCTCAACATCCTGACGCGCGATCTGGATGCGGCGCAGACCTATCTATATCTGTCTCTGGGCATCCCGGCGGGCCTGTTCGTGATGAAGTATCTGACGCTGAAAGCGACCTACCGAGTGGCCGAGGCGGCGCAACGGCGGCTGCAGCAGCACATCCGCGGCAGCGCGCCGTCCGATCCGCAGCTCACACGCGAGGAGGCCATGGCGAGGGAGCGGGCCGAGATGAGCGCACTGGTCGATGATCTCCGCCTGGTACTGACCAAGATCCCGCAGGACTCGCCCGTTCGTCCCAAATACGAGGCGGCCATCGGTTATATCGAACGCGCCCTGAGGCGTGCTTGAGGAGCCTCGGCATGCGGGCGGGGGGCGGAAGGCGGGTGTAAGGGGGGGGCTTGAGCGCCGCGGCCCACACATGGGGGCGCTGCGGTCAGGGCGGCGCCGTGCCTCAGACCGCGTCCAGTACCACCCACACCGGCTGATGGTCCGAGGCCTCGGTCGTGGCATTCACGCCGTGCGCGCGCAGACGCGGTGCGAGGTCCTCGGTCAGGAAGCAGAAGTCGTAGCATTCCGGCCGCTCGACGAAATCCACCGGATGGATGCCCACGGTGGGGGCATGCGGCGCATCTGCGTGCAGCACCTGCCAGGCATCCAGGAAGGCCGGCGTGTCATCCCCGAAGGAGGCCAGCAGGCGGGGGCGCTCCTCCGCCCAGGCGGGGATATTCATGTCCCCGCACAGCAGCGCCGCGGCCGGGCGGGGCAGGACCTCGAAGCTGCCGCCTTCCTCGCCCTTGCCCAGGCGAGGCCGGGCGGCATGGGCACAGGCCTCGGCATGCAGGCGCCGGATGGCGTCGATCTGGGCCAGGCGCTGCACCCGCGAGTAGTACTCCAGGTGCGTGGTCATCACCCGCACGGGGCCGAAGGGGGCCATGATCACCGCCTCCAGCAGCACCCGCTGCATGCTGGGCACCGCCGGGTCGGCCGGCCAGGGCAGCAGGTGGCGCCAGACCTGCCCCACCGGGAGGCGGGAAAAGAGGGCGTTGCCGAACAGCCGCCGGCCGCCCCGTCCGTCCGGCAGGTCGGTCGCGGGTGCATAGACGGCCGTGTAGCCGGGCAGATGCGCGCTCAGCTCGGCAAAGCCGTCTTCGCCCCGGCTGCCCGGCAGGCCGGGGAAATTCACCGCCACCTCCTGCAGGCAGATGACGTCGAAGGGCCCCATGGCCTCGATCTCGGCGGCGATGCGCGCCAGATCGACGCGCCCATCCATGCCGCGGCCCCACTGGATGTTCCAGGTCAGCAGTTTCATCTCGTGCTCCCCTCGCTGCCCCATGAAGATGATCATGAAGATGATAAGCCCATCCTGCGCCGGGGCTAGAATACACATACCAACGCATGGAGTCGGCCTTGTCCCAACCTGCCGTCCAAGACTATTTCCGCGCCTTCCTCTTCGAGCGGCTGGACATCCGCGGCGCCTTCGTCCAGTTGCACGACGCCTGGCGGCAGATGATCGCGGGTCGGGGCTACCCCGCCCCGGTGGTCGGACTGCTGGGCGAGATGGCCGCGGTGACGGTGCTCATCGCCGCCAACCTCAAACAGCCCGGACGCATGACCTTCCAGTTGAAGGGCGAGGGCCCCGTCGGTCTGCTGGTGCTGGACTGCGATGCGCAGTTGCGCTTGAGGGGCATGGCCCGCTGCGCGCCCGACACGGCGGCCGCCCCCGTCCCGGCCCTGCTTGGCCATGGCCAGCTCGCGCTCACCCTGGAGGTGCCGGGCATGCGTCATCCCTACCAGAGCCTGGTGCCGCTCGACGGCGACACGATCGCCGCCGTGTTCGAGCATTACCTCGCCCGCTCCGAGCAACAGCCGGCACGCCTGTTCCTCGCCGCCTCGCCGGCGGTGGCCGCCGGCCTGATGCTGCAGAAACTCCCGCATGCCGACAGCCGTGATCCGGACGGCTGGAACCGCATCACCCAGCTCGCCCAGACCCTGCGCGCGGAGGAACTCACCGGACTGCCCACCATCAAGCTCTTGACCCGCGTCTTTCCGGAGGAGGACATCCGCGTCTACGACCCCCGCCCGGTCGCCCATTACTGCCCCAGGGACTGGGACAAGGTCCGTCACATGCTGCGCAGCCTAGGGCGGAGCGAATGCGAGGCCATCCTCGCCGCGGAGGGGGTGATACGCATCTACGACGAGATTTGCAACCAGGAGTATGCGATCGAGGCCGCTGACCTCGACAGCCTGTTCACAACCACGTGAAGGAGCCCCGCCATGCGCATCACCTCCGACGCATTCGCCCACCTGGCCGAGATCCCGCGCGTCTACACCTGCGACGGCCGCGACATCTCGCCGCCGCTCGCCTTCACCGACATCCCCGCCGGCACGCAGAGCCTGGCCCTCATCGTGCACGACCCGGACGTGCCCAGCCCCGATGCCCCCAAGCGCATCTGGGTGCACTGGGTATTGTACGACCTGCCGGCGGACTGCCCAGGGCTCGCCGAGGCCGTGGGCAGCCTACCCCCGGGTACACGGGAGGGGAAAAACGACTGGGGCCGCATCGGCTACGGCGGCCCCTGCCCGCCGAAAGGGCGGCACCGCTATTTCCACACCCTCTATGCCTTGGATTGCCGCCTCGGCGACATGGGTGCGCCCACCATGCGCCAGCTCGAGGCCGCCATGCAGGGGCATATCCTCGCCCGCGCCGAGCTGGTGGGGACCTATCAGCGCCAAGTATGAAGGCAGCCAGGGGTCTGGATGGCTTCGTGGCCGGCTTCGGCCACGCCTGGCGCGGCCTGGCGGCGGCCGCTGCCGAGCGCAATTTCCGCGTCGAACTGGCGGCGGCCGTCGCCGTCCTCCTGGCGGGCGGGCTGTTGCGCGTCAGCGCTGTCGAATGGGCCCTGCTCGTTCTGTGCGTCTTCTGGGTCCTGGGCATGGAGACCCTCAACACCGCCGTGGAGCGCCTCGCCGACCGGATAAGCCCGGAGCGCGACCCCCTGATCGGCCGCGTCAAGGACCTCGCCGCCGCCGCCGTCCTGCTCTCCGCGCTCGGCGCAGCGGTGATCGGCCTCATCGTCTTCCTGCCTCTTCTGTGGGCGTCAGTGGCGAACTGACCATTCCCCATGCCGCTCACTCCCGCCCGTCTGGCCTACAGCGAGGACGGCACACCCTGGTCGCCGGATTACGGCGATGTCTACCACTCGGCCGACGGCGGTCCCGGTCAGGCCGAACACGTCTTCCTGCGCGGCAACGACCTGCCGCGGCGTTGGCAGGGGCGCGAGCGCTTCGTCATCCTCGAGACCGGTTTCGGCACCGGGCTCAACTTCCTCGCCACCTGGGCTGCCTGGCGCGCCGACCCGCTGGCCTGCCGCCGGCTGCACTACCTCTCGGTCGAAGGCCATCCCTTCGCCGCCGCCGACCTCGCCACCCTGCACCGGCGCTGGCCCGACTACGCCCCCCTGGCCGAGCGCCTGCGGTCGCAATGGCCCACACTCACGCCCGGGCTGCACCGCATCGAGCTCGAAGGCGGGCGCCTCGTCCTCACCCTCCTCTTCGGCGAGGCGCTGCACTTGCTCACGCGCCTTGCGGCCCGGGTCGATGCCTTCTACCTCGATGGCTTCGATCCGCGCAAAAACCCGGACATGTGGTCGCCCGCCCTGTGCAGGCGACTCGCCCGCCTGGCCGTGCCCAAGGCCACCCTGGCCACCTGGAGCGTGGCGGCGACGGTGCGCGCCGGCCTGGTGGCGGCCGGCTTCCAATGCCAGCGGTGCCCCGGCTTCGGGCGCAAACGGGAGATGCTCACGGGCTGGCTGCCGACCGGCGGGGCGACGGGGGCCACGGCCACGCCGGCACCGGCGCGGCACGCCCTCGTCATCGGCGCCGGACTGGCCGGCAGCGCGGTGAGCGAGCGCCTGGCCCGGCGCGGCTGGCGCGTGACCCTGCTCGAACGCCACCGGCAGCCCGCGCGCGAGGCGTCCGGCAATCTGGCGGGCATCGTCCGGCCGCTTTTGTCCCTGGACGACAACATCGCCTCCCGCTTCACCCGCGCGGCCTTTCTGCACAGCCTGCGCGCCTGGGCGCGTCTTGCGCCACTGCCACGCTGGGCCGCCTGCGGCGTGCTGCAGATCGCCCGCGATGCCGCGCACACAGAACACCAGCGCGAGGTGGTGGCGACCCATGCCTATCCGTCCGACTATGTGCGTTACCTCGATCGCGCCGAGGCCTCGGCCCTGGTCGGCTGGCCCCTCGCCGAAGGCGGCTGGCACTTCCCCGGCGGCGGCTGGGCATCCCCCCGCAGCGTGTGTGCCGCGCTGCTGGCCGGCTCCGGCGACGCCTTGGAGACCCATTACGGTCGGGCAGCGGCGGCGCTCCGGCGACATGCCGAGCGGTGGCAGGCCGTGGACGACAGCGGACGGATCCTGGCCGAAGCGCCGGTCCTGATCCTGGCCAGCGGCGCCGGCGCCCTCTGGCCGGCGGACGCGCCCGCCCTCCCAGTGCGTAGGGTGCGGGGACAGGTCAGCCACCTCCCGAGCGGACAACTGCCGGACATCCGGCTGGCGCTTTGCCGCGAGGGCTATCTCACCCCGGCGATGGATGGGCTCGCGTGCGTCGGGGCCTCCTACGATTTCGATGACGACCCGCTGCCGCGCGCCGAGAGCCACGCCGGCAATCTGCTGCGCCTGGCGCAGATGCTGCCCGGGGCTGGCGGCGGGATCGACGCCGCCCGCCTGGACGGCCGCGTCGGCTTTCGCTGCGTGCCGCCGGATCGGCTGCCGGTGGTGGGGGCCCTGGCCGAGGCCCTGCCCGCAGACCGCGAGGCCCGCCTGCGCGACGTGCCGCGTCTGGCCGGTGCGCATGCCCTGCTCGGGCTCGCCTCGCGCGGGCTCACCTGGGCCTGGCTGGCGGCCGAACTGCTGGCGAGCCGGTTGGAGGGGGAACCCCTGCCGGTGGAGACGGATCTCGCCGACGCCCTGGACCCTGCCCGCTTCCTGCTGCGCCGCCTGCGCCGCGGGCGCTGATCGGCCGACGGTCCGCTCTGTGGGTCGACCTAGGGGGTGACCGTATCCCCCGCCACGGCCCTCAGCGTGTCGCGGATGATGCCCGGCGCATCGACGATGCGCATGAAGGTGCCCATGCCCACGGCGGGCCAGCCCAGGGCGATGCGGTAGCGGGCGAAGAGGTGGTTGACGCGGTTGTCGACCACGTAGATCTCGTAGGGCAGGGCGGCGATGTGCTCGCTGCCGATCACCTTCACCCACCAGCCCTCGCCCTGATTGGGGTCGTTCATGGCCACGCCGAAGACGGCGATCTTCTTCTCGGGGAGGATCACCTCGTAGACCTTGGCCGTCTTACCCGCCCCTTTGGCGAGGTTGTCCTGTATGGTCCTGACCGCGTCCTCGAAGGAGAGGTGTTCCATCAGCAGGTTCTTGTCCGACTCGAAGCCCTCCATGCCGAACATGTACTGATAGTCCGGCAGGTCCCTCGCCGCCACGTCGCCGCCGAAGGGCTGGCCGCGGCCCAGGGCGCGCGCGAGCCGCTGTTGGATGGCCGCCACGTTCTTCTCGGCGAGCCGGAACTGCTTGCGGAAGAAGGCCCGGTACCAGTAGTCCGGGTTCATGTAGGACACCGTGCCGTCGCTCTTCACCCCCACGCGTATGCCGGCGCCGACGATGCTCGCCCCGCCCAGGTGTTCGATCGCCTTGATGAGGTCGCGGTGGGTCACCACGATGACCCCGTAGCCGGTGAGTCCGGGCGGCGCGTACTTGCCGGCGACCTGGAAGCCGGCGCGCGTGAGCTTGGACTCGACCGCGGTCATCACGTTGTTGATGTCCCCCCCGGCTACGCGCTCGCCGTACAGGTAGGGGGAGATGGCCAGGGCCAGGGAGGACCAAAGCAAAAAGACTGGAAGGATGATCAGGCGGGACATACCGGAGACCTTATGCAAATACATCAGCATGGATTCTAAGAGAAAAGGCCGAGCAAGCCCGGCCTTTTCTCGCTGAGAGGTTGAGGATCACATCTTCCAGCTGTAGGCGATGCCGAGCGAGTTTTGGTGCATCTTGATGGTCTCGGTGAATGGTGCGCCAAGCAGGTTGGCTCCGGTAACCGACTCTTCAAAGGCATGCATATAGGCCATGGTCAGCTCATTGCCGCTAGGGAAGGTGTAGGTAAAGCCCAGTGTTAGATGATCCTTGACCACGCCTGGCGCCAGGATGTTGAAGGTGACATCGGCCGGGGTGATGGGATTGTCGCCATGGTTCCAGCCAGCGCGTAAGATCAGGTTCTTGCTGTAGGCATACTCGATGCCGAGCTTCCAGACGTCCACGTCCCTCCAACCGAAGCCTGGACCGGCGCTGCCGCCGAAGCAGGCGTTGGGGTTCGAACCTCCAAAACCAGGGCAGTTAAAAATGTTACTCGAGGGATTATTGACCGACTTGATGTCGCTGTAATTGATCCGTTGATAGTCCAGAGCGAATTTGACTTGAGGGGTGGCTTGTACCGCGACCCCGAGGCTCCAGTTGGAGGGGATGTCGAAGTCGCCCTGCTCAGCGAATAGGCCGCTGTACTTATCGAATTCGTCCGTGAGTATCTTGGTGCTGTAGGCCACGCCCACCGTGACCTTGTCGGTGAGTTTGCCCATCCAGCCAATGCGGACGCCGTAGCCCCAGGCCGTATCGTAGCCGGGGTTGTTCACGACGAAGCCCTGCAGCCCCTGCGCGGCGAAACGCTGGGCCGCGATGAGCGGCGCGATGCCCACGGAATGCTGTTCGTCGATCCTGTACGCCAGGGTCGGCGCGATGATAAGTTGCATCATGTCCACGCCCAGGTCACCCGTTCCACCAAAATACTGGGCGCCGTTGGGATAATCGGTGTTCATACCACCGTTGCCATACACACTCACCCCCAGGGAGAGGTTGGGCCGCAGCATGCGGTTTAGGCCGAATTCCGGGATCAGGAAGTACTTGTCCTCACTGTCGATGGCTACCCCGGCTGTGCTGGCAAACTCCCGCCGCGGGCTGAACACGTCCGCGCCCAGATCCATCCGGTTGCCAACCCAGACCATGCTGGCGGGGTTGTTCGCGCCGCCGAAGGTATCGCTGGCGGTCGCGGTTGCTACGCCTGCCATGCCCTTGGCTTTCATACCGTAGCCGTGAGAGAAGTAGCCGTTGGTCGCCCATACGGTGGCGGGGGCCGCAATGCCGGCCAGGGCAAGGGCCAGGGCGTGTCGCTTCAGTCGCATCGTTATCCTCCATCCAAGGAAATGGTTACTGCGCTATGACAGCCGCGGCCGCATGGTAGCCGAGCGCGCGGGGCCGTACAAGTCAATCCATTGCGTCTGGTGCCGCCGAGCGGTGTCAGGTATCGGACACAGGCCGGGCTGCACGGGCATGCCAAGACCGCCATGCGGGTCAATGCTCGGCAGACCCCCCTCCGGCAGCGCCGAGCAGCTCCAGCGTCTGACGGGCGATCAGGGCCTCCTCGTCGGTGGGGATCACCCAGGCGGAGACGGCACTGCGGGGTGTGCTGATGCGCGGGCCGTGCGCCGCGTTGGCGCGGTCGTCCAGATCGAGACCCAGCCAGGCGCAGCGCTGGCAGATCGCGGCCCGCACCGGGGCGGCGTGTTCGCCGATGCCGGCGGTGAACACCAGGGCGTCCAGCCCGCCGAGGGACATGGCCAGGGCGCCGACGGCCTGGGCGACGCGGTAGACGAAGTGCGCCACCGCCTCGGCGGCGCGCGGGTCCTGGCTCTCGAGCAGGGTGCGCATGTCGGAGCTGATGCCCGACATGCCCAGCAGGCCCGATTGCCGGTGCAGCAGGTCCGACACCGCGTCCGCGTCCATGCCCCGTTCCCGCATCAGGTAGAGGGGGAGGGCGGGGTCCACGGCGCCGCAGCGCGTGCCCATGGGCAGACCGTCCAAGGGGGTGAAGCTCATGGTGGTCTCGACGCTCTGCCGCGCACGGAGGGCGCAGAGGCTGGCGCCGTTGCCCAGATGGGCGACGATCACCCGGGCTTCGGCGGCCGCGCCCAGGTAGCGGGGCAGGGCCTCGGCGATGTAGTGGTAGGACAGGCCGTGAAAGCCGTAACGCAGGACCCCGGCCTCGGTGAGCGCCCGTGGCAGGGCGAAATGCCGCGCCACCGGGGGCAACGTGTGGTGGAAGGCGGTGTCGAAGCAGGCGACTTGGGGCAGGTCCGGGCGGACCCGGAGCAGGGCACGGATGCCGGCCAGGTTGTGCGGCTGGTGCAGGGGATCGATGGGGACCAGGGTGTCCAGGTAGGTGAGCACCTCCGCGTCCACCCGGGTGGGGCCCATGTAGCGGCTGCCGCCGTGCACCACGCGGTGCCCGGCGCCCAGCAGTCGGACGCCGGCCAGGTGAGGGGCCAGCCAGTCGAGCAACCCGGCCAGGGCCTGGGCATGGGTCGCTGCCGGCGGGAAGGGGACGGGATTCTGGCGCTGCCCCTGCCCATTGCCCTGGATCAGGCGCAGGCGGCTCGTCCCGCCGATCTCCTCGACGATGCCGCGCAGCAGCACGGACGTCTGCCCCAGCGCCACGCGGTGGAGCGCGAACTTGATGCTGGAGGAACCGGCGTTGAGGACGAGGACGGCGTCGTTCATGGCGGCCTATGGTAGGGCACAATGGCGGCCATCGCTCAGCTTGATGACCTCCCGATGTCCGCCGTCCGGCTGCGCGCCTGCCTGCTCGTCCTGGTTGCCCTGCTTGCGCACCAGGCCAGCGCCCAGACCCTCGTCGGCGGGGTGTTCGAGCACATCGTGCGACGCGGCGAGTCCCTCACCCTCATCGGTGCGCGCCATGGCGTGGAGCCGCGCCTGCTCGCGCAGGAGAACGGGCTCGACTGGCACGGCCTCATCCACCCCGGCCAGAGGCTCCGGGTCGACAACCGCCATGTCGTGCCCGAGCCGGTGCAGGACGGCATCGTCATCAACCTCCCCCAGCGCCTGCTCTTCCTCTTCCGGGACGGGCGTCTCCAGGCGCACTATCCGGTCGGCCTGGGCCGCCCCGACTGGCCTACACCGGTGGGCCGCTACCGTATCCGGGAAAAGGCGGTGGACAAGACCTGGATCGTGCCGCCCTCGATCCAGGCCGAGATGGCGGCCAAAGGCAAGCCGGTGCTGGAGCGGGTGCCGCCGGGGCCGGACAACCCCCTGGGACGGCACTGGATGGGCCTGGCGCCGGGGGTCTACGGCATCCATTCCACCATCGCCCCGGCCAGCATCTACCACTTCCAGAGCCATGGCTGCATCCGCCTGCATCCGGACGACGCGGCCGATCTGTTCGACCGGGTGCGGGTGGGGGAGGTGGTGGACATCCGCTACGAACCCGTGCTCCTCGCCGCGGACGCGGACGGGGTCGTCCACCTGGAGGCACACCGGGACGTATACAATCGCGGCATGGATTACCGACAACGCCTGCGCGAACTGACCGCACGCACCGGCCTGGCAGTGGACCAGACGCTGGCGGATGCCGTCCTGGCTCGTCAGGAGGGTATAGCCAGGCCGGTCGGACCGCCCGGCAGCTTGGAGAAGCCGCTTGCACCCTGACCGCAGACGCCTTCTGACCCTGGGGCTCGCCCTGGCCCTGACGCGGCCCGCCCTGGCCCAAAGGCCGGAACGCCGCCTCGCGGTCCACAACCTGCATACCGGCGAGACCGTGGACACCGTCTACTGGGCCGAGGGCCACTACATCGACGCGGCCGTGGCGGAGCTCGCCTGGGTGCTGCGCGACCATCGCAGCGGTGAGACGGGGCCCATGGCGCCCGCCCTGCTCGATCTGCTGCACGAGCTGGCGGTGCGCCTCGATGCCGCCGGCCCGATCGAGATCGTCTCCGCCTACCGTTCCCCCGCCTCCAACGCTTGGCTGGCGCAGAACACCAGCGGCGTGGCCAGGAACAGCCTGCACGTGCGCGGCATGGCGGCGGATATCCGGCTGCCGGAGCGTCCCCTCGATGAGCTGCACCGGGCTGCCCTCGGCCTGTGGGCCGGCGGCGTGGGACTCTATCCGGCCTCGGGTTTCGTGCACGTGGACATCGGCCGGGTGCGCAGCTGGACCGGCTGAGCAGCCTGGCCAGTAAGGAAGGTGTAACCTCACCGGTGTAAGCTGACGGGTCCTCCCGCTTGCCCAGACACGACATTATGCCGCCCGCCGAGCGTCTCGACGATTTTCTGCCCCAGGCCCGCATCGCCTATTTCTCCATGGAGATCGGACTGGCCAACGACATCCCGACCTACAGCGGCGGCCTGGGCGTGCTGGCGGGCGATACCCTGCGCACGGCGGCGGACTTGGAACTGCCCATGGTGGGGGTGACCCTGGTCTCGCGCGCCGGCTACTTCCGCCAGGAGATCGACGCCCAGGGCCGGCAGATCGAGCTTGCCGATACCTGGGAGCCGGCCGAGCACGCCAGCCGGCTCAACGCTGCCGTGGCGCTCGAGCTGGAAGGCCGTCAGGTCTGGGTGGGAGGGTGGCTCTATGTGGTGAGGTCGCACCGCAACGGGCGCGTGCCGGTGCTGCTGCTCGATACCGACATGCCGGTCAATCACCCCGAGGACCGCCAGCTCACCCACTACCTCTACGGCGGCGACGAGGGCTACCGCATCAAGCAGGAGCTCGTCCTGGGCGTGGGCGGGGTGGCCATGCTGCAGGCGCTGGGCTTCAAGCTCATCGGCTACCACATGAACGAGGGCCATTCGGCCTTCCTCACCCTGGCCCTGCTGCGCCGTTACGCCTACGCGGCCAAGAACCTGCGGCCGGGCGAGATCCCTTACGACATCCCGCGCGTGCGCGATCTGTGCACCTTCACCACGCACACGCCGGTCGAGGCGGGCCACGACCAGTTCGACTACGCGCTGGTGCGCCGCATCTACGGCGACCTGCCCGAGCTGGACACGGTGCGGCATCTGGCCGGGGCGGAGCGACTGAACATGACGCGGCTGGCGCTCAACCTGTCGGAATACGTCAACGGTGTCGCCAAGCGGCACGCCGAGACCTCGCGGCGCATGTTCCCGGGCTATGCCGTGCAGGCCGTCACCAACGGCGTGCATGCCTCCACCTGGACCAGTCTGCACCTGGGCGCCCTGTACGACCACTACGTGCCGGGCTGGTGTCACGAACCGGAGCTGCTCTCGCGTGCCGACCGCATCCCGGACGACCGGCTCTGGGAGGCGCACCTGCACGCCAAGCAGGATCTGGTGACGCGGGTGGGGCAGATGACCGGTGTGCGCCTGGATCCGGACAGGCCCATCCTCGGGCTCGCCCGGCGCATGACCGCCTACAAGCGGCCCGATCTGCTGTTCAGCGACCTGGCTCGGCTCAGGGCCATCAACGCCCGCCATCCCTTCCAGGTGGTCATGGCCGGCAAGGCCCATCCACGCGATGCGGGCGGCAAGCTGCTGATCCAGGCCCTGCACGGGCACATGCGCGAACTGGCGGGCGACATCCCCATGGCCTTCCTGCCCGACTACGACATGAGCCTGGCGTTGGCCATGGTGTCGGGCGCGGACGTCTGGCTCAACACGCCCCTGCGGCCGCTGGAGGCCTCCGGCACCAGCGGCATGAAGGCCGCCTTCAACGGTGTGCCCCAGCTCTCGGTGCTGGACGGCTGGTGGGTGGAGGGCTGCCTGGAGGGGGTGACGGGCTGGGCCATCGGCGACGACAGCCAGGGCGCCAACGGCAGCGATGCCGCCTCAATGTACGACAAGCTGGAGCAGGTGGTCCTGCCGCTGTGGTACGGCAACCGCGCCGGCTGGATCGCGGTCATGAAGGGCGCCATCAGCAAGAACGCGGCCTATTTCAACAGCCACCGCATGATGCGGCGTTATGCCGCCGAGGCCTATCTGCGCTGAGAACTAGT
>JBBIKZ010000067.1:0-13245 GCA_037445185.1 Hydrogenophilales bacterium
GGATTATAGCGAGCGGCCATGCAACGGCGCTGGCCAGCTATGGCATGATTGCCGCCGGATCATTGCACGGAAGCCCCCTCATGGCCGAGTTCGAGGAGTACGTCATCCGCGGTGAAACCCATGCCGGCCGCAAATTCAGGCCCAGCGACTGGGCCGAGCGCCTGTGCAGCCTGTTCGCCACGATGGGCCCGAACAATCGGACGTGCTATTCACCCTACGTCTATCCCATCAGCCGGGACGGCGCGGTCTGCGTGGTGGTGAACAAGGCCATGGAGACCGAGGACCCCATGGTGTTCAAGTTCCTGATGGATTTCGCCCGCGACAACGACCTCGAGGTCGTCGAGGGCAGGAGGGCGCCGCGGGGTCGATCGACCACACCGAGCACGTGAGCCAGACCGGCCCGGCGCTCAGGCCATCGCCTTGATGGCGGCGGACAGCCGGCTCTTGTGCCGGGCGGCCTTGTTCTTGTGCACGATGTTCTTGTCGGCGATGCGGTCGATGACGGCCATGGACACCTGGAAGGCAGCCAGGGCCGCAGCCTTGTCGCCCGCCTCGACGGCCTTGCGGACCTTTTTCACGGCGGTGCGGTATTGCGAACGCAGCGCCATGTTGTGCAGACGCTGCTTGTCGTTTTGCCGGGCGCGCTTCCTCGCCTGGGCGGTGTTGGCCATGCTCGAACTCCTCGGGACGATGCAGAGAAAACGGATATATTAGCCACCTGGTCGACGCCTGACAAGGCGCACCCCGCTCCTTTCCCAGAACCTCCGCCATGAACCTCCTCAAGGCCCTCGCCTCGGTCAGCGCCATGACCCTGCTCTCGCGCATCCTGGGCTTTGCGCGCGACGCCATCATCGCCCGGGCCTTCGGCGCGGGGGCCATGACCGATGCCTTCTTCGTCGCCTTCAAGCTGCCCAACCTGCTGCGCCGGCTGTTCGCCGAAGGGGCCTTCTCCCAGGCCTTCGTGCCGGTGCTGGCGGAATACAAGAACCGCCGCGGCGAGGCGGCCACCCAGTTGCTCATCGACCGGGTGGCGACCGTGCTGTTCATCGCCCTGGCCGTGGTCGCCGCACTGGGCGTCGCCGGCGCCCCGCTCATCGTCCTCGTCTCCGCCCCCGGCTTCGTAGCCACGCCGGACAAGTTCCAGCTCACGGTGGAGCTCACGCGCGTGGTCTTCCCCTACATCCTGTTCATCTCGCTCACCGCGCTCGCCGCCGGCATCCTCAACACCTTCAGCCGCTTCATGCTGCCGGCCTTCACGCCGGTGTTGCTCAACGTGGCCATGATCCTGGCGGCGACCGTGGCGGCGCCGTATTTCGACCCGCCGGTGCTGGCGCTCGCCTGGGGCGCCTTCCTGGGCGGTGTGCTGCAGCTGACGCTTCAGTTCGCCGCCTTGAAGCGCTTGGGCTTTCTGCCGCGCTGGGACTGGCACCCCCACGACGAAGGCGTGCGGCGCATCCTCAAGCTCATGGCGCCGGCGGCCCTGGGCGTGTCGGTGGCCCAGGTGTCGCTGCTGATCAACACCTTGTTCGCCTCCTTCCTGACCACGGGCAGCGTGTCCTGGCTGTATTACGCCGACCGGCTGATGGAATTCCCCACCGGGATGTTGGGCGTGGCCCTGGGCACCATCCTGCTGCCCTCGCTGGCCAAGCACTATGCCGATGACGACCCCGGCGAGTATTCGCGGCTGCTCGACTGGGGGCTGCGCATGACCCTGATCCTGGCCGCCCCGGCCGCGGTGGGGCTGGGGGTGCTGGCCGTGCCGCTCATCACCACGCTGTTCCACTACGGCGAATTCACCCCGCACGACGTGGCCATGACCCGCCAGGCCCTCATCGCCTACAGCGTCGGGCTCGTCGGGCTCATCCTGGTCAAGGTGCTCGCCCCCGGTTTCTATGCCCGGCAGGACATCCGCACGCCGGTGAAAATCGCCATCCTGACCCTGCTCGCCACCCAGACCATGAATCTCGTCTTCATCTGGCCGCTGCAACATGCGGGATTGGCGCTCGCCATCGGCCTGGGTGCCTGCCTCAATGCCGCCATCCTGTTCCACAAGCTGCGCGGCAAGGGCATCTACCGCCCCCAGCCCGGCTGGGGCGGCTATCTCGCTAGGCTAGGGCTCGCCCTGCTCGCCATGGGCCTGTTCCTGAGCGTCGCCATGGGCAGCGAGGCGCACTGGCTCGAGGCGCGTGCCGGCGAGCGCGTCCTGCATCTGACGGGCCTTGTGACCGGCGGTGCCGGCCTCTATTTTCTGATCTTGTGGCTGCTCGGCTTCCGTCTGCGTGACTTCAAGCGCCGCGCTGCATAGACGCCCCGCCGCCGCACGTCTAAACTGCCAGGTTTTTCAAGCAGATAACCGTCATGCTCATCACCCACGGCTGGCCCCGTGCGTTGCGCCCCAATGCGCTGACCATCGGCAACTTCGATGGCGTGCACCTGGGGCACCAGGCCATGCTGGCGCGCCTGAGGGCGCAGGCGGCGGCGGTCGGCGGGCTGCCCACGGTGCTCACCTTCGAGCCGCATCCGCGCGAGGTGTTCACCCCGGCGGCCGCCCCCACGCGGCTGACCAGCCTGCGCGAGAAGCTGGAGATCCTGCGCGGCCTGGGCGTGGCGCATGTACACGTCTGCCGCTTCAACCGCGCCTTCGCCGCCATCTCCGCGGCGGACTTCGTGCAGCGCATCCTGGTGGAGGGGCTCAAGGCGCGCTATGTGCTGGTGGGCGACGACTTTCGCTTCGGTGCCGGCCGCAGCGGCGATTTTCAGCTGTTGAGCGAGCTCGGCGCGCGCTACGGCTATCAGGCCGAGGCCCTGCCCACCGTCGAGGCGGCCGGGATGCGCGCCTCCAGCACGGCCGTGCGCGAGGCCCTGGCCGCCGGCGACACGGCCACAGCCGCCCAGCTGCTGGGGCGACCCTATTCCATCTCCGGCCGCGTGGTGGGCGGCGACCGGCTCGGCCGCCGCATCGGCTACCCGACCGCCAACATCCAGTTGAAGCACAACCGCCCGCCGCTCACCGGCATCTTCGCCGTGCGCGTGCAGGGCCTGGAGCGCCCCGACTGGCCCGGCGTGGCCAGCCTGGGCACGCGGCCCACGGTGCACGCCAACGGCCGCCCGACACTGGAGGTCCATCTCTTCGACTTCGACCGCGACATCTATCGCGCCCACCTGCGGGTGGAGTTCCTGCACAAGCTGCGGGACGAGGCGAAGTTCGCCAGCCTGGCGGCGCTCGTCGCGCAGATCGACCGCGATGCCCAGCGGGCGCGGGAGTTGCTCAATGCCTGACGCAGCGCGGCTGTCGTGCCTAGCGGTGGGCCCGCCGGGGCGATGCTGACGAGCGTCCTGCACAGCGAACGAAAACCAAGACGACCATGTCAGACTACAGAACGACCCTGAACCTCCCCGACACCCCCTTCCCCATGCGCGGCGACCTCGCCAAACGGGAACCGGGCTGGATTGCGCAGTGGCAGGAGCGCCGGCTGTACGAAAAGCTCCGCGCCCACTGCGCCGGCCGGCCCAAGTTCGTGCTGCACGACGGCCCGCCCTACGCCAACGGCGACATCCACATCGGTCACGCGGTGAACAAGATCCTCAAGGACATCATCGTCAAGGTGAAGACCCTGGACGGCTTCGACGCGCCCTATGTGCCGGGCTGGGACTGCCATGGCCTGCCCATCGAGCTCATGGTCGAGAAGACCCACGGCAAGGCCATCCCGCCGGCGCGCTTTCGCGAGCTGTGCCGCGAGTACGCCATGAGCCAGGTCGAGCGCCAGCGCGCCGACTTCATTCGCCTGGGCGTGCTGGGCGACTGGGACCGCCCCTATCTCACCATGGACTACCGCTTCGAGGCGGACATCATGCGCGAGCTGGCCAAGATCCAGGCGAACGGCTATCTCTACCTCGGCGCCAAGCCGGTGCACTGGTGCGTCGATTGCGGCTCCGCCCTGGCCGAGGCCGAGGTCGAGTACGAGGACAAGACCTCGCCGGCCATCGACGTCGCCTTCCCGGTGGCCGACTGCGCCGACCTCGGCCGCCGCCTGGGGCTCGGCGCGGGCGGGGACTGTCCGGCCTACGCCGTGATCTGGACCACCACCCCCTGGACCCTGCCGGCCAACCAGGCGGTGGCGGTGCATCCGGACTTCGTCTACGACCTGGTGCGCACGCCCAAGGGGGTGCTCATCCTGGCGCGGGAACTCGCCGAGTCGGCCATCGCACGCTATGGCCTCGAGACCGTCGAGGTGATGGCCCAGGTGCCGGGCCGGGTGCTGGAGGGCCTTTTGCTTCAGCACCCCTTCTACGACCGGCAGGTGCCCGTCATCCTGGCCGACTTCGTAAGCACCGACACCGGCGTGGGGCTGGTGCACATCGCCCCCGGCCACGGCCACGACGACTTCGTGGTGGGCACCCGCTACGGCCTTGCGGTCGACAACCCCGTCGGCGGCGACGGCAGGTTTTATGCCGACACCCCGCTGGTGGGCGGCCTGTCCGTGTGGGACGGCAACAAGCGGGTGATCGAGGCGCTGACCAGCCGCGGCCACCTCCTCGCCCAGGCCACCACACGGCACAGCTACCCCCATTGCTGGCGGCACAAGACGCCGATCATCTTCCGCGCCACGCGGCAGTGGTTCATCGGCATGGACACCAGGGGTCGGGTCACAGGCGAGGGGGGCGAGAAGACCCTGCGCGAGCTGGCCATGCGGGCGGTGGAGGCGACCCGTTTCTATCCGGAGTGGGGGCGCGAGCGGCTCACGGCGATGATGAAGGGCCGCCCCGACTGGTGTGTCTCACGGCAGCGCAACTGGGGCGTGCCCATCCCGCTGTTCGTGCACCGGCAGACCGGCGCGCTGCACCCGCGCACCCTGGAGCTCGTGGAGACGGTGGCGCGCCGGGTCGAGCAGGCCGGCATCGAGGCCTGGTTCAGCCTCGACCCGGCCGAACTGCTCGGCCCGGAGGCGGCGCACTACGAGAAGGTGGGCGACACCCTGGACGTGTGGTTCGACTCCGGTGTCACCCACGCCTGCCTGCTAAAGCAGCGCGCGGGCCTCAAGCACCCGGCCGACCTCTACCTGGAGGGCTCGGACCAGCACCGCGGCTGGTTCCAGTCCTCGCTGCTCACCGGCTGCGCCACCGACGGCCACGCCCCCTACGCCGCCCTGCTCACCCACGGCTTCGTGGTCGACGGCCAGGGGCACAAGATGTCCAAGTCCAGGGGCAACGTCATCGCCCCGCAGAAGGTCTGCGACAGCCTGGGTGCGGAGATCCTGCGCCTGTGGGTGGCGAGCACGGACTACGCGGGAGAGCTGTCCATCTCCGACGAGATCCTGAAGCGCGTGGTCGAGGCCTACCGCCGCATGCGCAACACCCTGCGCTTCCTGCTCGCCAACACCGCCGACTTCGACCCCGCCGCGCACACCCTGCCCGTCGTCGAGTGGCTGACCATCGACCGCTACACCCTGGCGCTCACGCGCAGGCTGCAGGCGCAGACGCTGGCCGACTACCGCGCCTACAGCTTCCACACCGCCATCCAGCGCCTGCACAACTTCTGCTCCGAGGACCTGGGCGCCTTCTACCTCGACATCCTCAAGGACCGCCTCTACACCACGGCGGCCGGCTCGCGCGCGCGCCGTTCGGCGCAATCGGCGCTGTGGCACGTGCTGCAGACCCTCACCCGCTTGATCGCCCCCGTGCTCTCCTTCACCGCCGAGGAGATCTGGGCCCTGGTGGGCAAGAGCGAGAGCGTGTTCCTCGAGCTGTGGCACGAGCTGCCCGCGCAGGACGGCGAGGACGCGCTGCTCGCGCGATGGCAGCGCCTGCGCGAACTGCGGGCGCTCGCCACCAAGCGGCTGGAGGAACTGCGCGTGCAGGGCGGGATCGGCTCCTCGCTGCAGGGCGAGGTCACCTACCATGCCGACGGCGCCGACTATGACCTGCTCGCCGGCCTGGGCGAGGACCTGCGCTTTGTGCTCATCACCTCCGGCGCGCGCGTGGTGCGCGCCCCCGGGGCGACCCGCGTCGAGGCGGTGGCAAGCGGCCATGCCAAGTGCGAACGCTGCTGGCACTACCGCGCCGACGTCGGTGCCGATCCGCAGCGGCCGGGACTGTGCGGCCGCTGCCTGAGCAACCTGTATGGCCCGGGCGAGGCGCGCACGCATGCCTAGCGTCGGCGGTCAGGGGTCAGCGGTCAGGCAGCAGCGGGGTGGGCTGTGGTGGCTGTGGCTGACAGCCGTGGTTCTGATCGTCGATCAGGCGAGCAAGCTCGCCGTCATGGCCACCCTCGCCCCTTATCAGGACGTGGTCGCGCTCACCCCCTTCTTCAATCTGGTGCACGTGCACAACACCGGCGCCGCCTTCTCCCTGCTTGCCGACCAGGCCGGCTGGCAGCGTTGGTTTTTTCTGGCCGTGGCCCTGGTGGCGAGCGGCGTCATCCTCTGGCTGCTCTTTGGCACCCACGGGCGTGCCCCGTTCTGCATCGCGCTCGCCCTGATCCTCGGCGGCGCCCTGGGCAACGTGATCGATCGCCTGGCCTACGGCCATGTCATCGACTTCCTCGACTTCCATGTCGCCGGTTGGCACTGGCCGGCCTTCAACGTGGCCGATTCGGCCATCACCGTCGGCGCGGTGCTGCTCATCTGGGACGGTCTCTGGGGGGACGGGGCCAGGAAGGGGGGCAGGTGACGGGGCGCGTCGTGCGCATGGGGGACCGCGTCACCCTGCTCTACCGGCTCACGTGTGGCGGCGAGGAGGTGGTGAGCACGTTCGGCCACGCCCCGGAGACCTTCACCCTCGGCAGCGGCGAGATCGATTCGCGCCTGGAGGTCCTGCTGCTGGGCCTGAAGACCGGTGAGCACACGACCATCGCCCTCGGACCCGGCCAGGCCTTCGGCGAACGCGACGAGGCGCTCGTCCAACGGCTCGGGCGCGAAGAATTCGATCCCAGCCTCAAGCTGCTGGTGGGCCACACGGTGGACTTCAGCCTGCCCAGCGGCCAGACCCTGCACGGAACCATCCTGGCCGTGGACGACTCCGAGGTGGAGGTGGATTTCAACCATCCCCTGGCGGGGCTGCCCGTGACCTTCGAGGTGCATATCCTCGCCATCGAATAAGGGGCTGCCCATGACCGACATCCTGCTTGCCAACCCGCGCGGCTTCTGCGCCGGAGTGGATCGCGCCATCGCCATCGTGGAGCGGGCGCTGGAACGCTTCGGCGCCCCGATCTACGTGCGCCACGAGGTGGTGCACAACCGCTACGTGGTGGATGACCTCAAGGCCAAGGGGGCCATCTTCGTCGAGGACCTCGCCGACGTCCCACCGGGTGCGACCCTCATCTACAGCGCCCATGGTGTGCCGCTTTCGGTGCGGCGCGAGGCGGAGACACGCGGCCTGAGGGTCTTCGATGCCACCTGCCCGCTGGTCACCAAGGTGCACGTGGAGGTCAAGCGCATGCACGAACAGGGCTATGAGATCGTCATGATCGGCCATCGCGGCCACCCCGAGGTGGTGGGCACCATGGGACAGGTGCAAGGGGGCATGTATCTGGTGGAGACCCCGCAGGACGTGGCCCACCTGCAGGTGGCCGACCCGGACAGGCTGGCCTACGTCACCCAGACCACCTTGTCGGTGGACGACGCCGCGCGGGTGGTGGAGGCCCTGCGGGCGCGCTTTCCCAACATCGTCGGCCCCAAGAAGGACGACATCTGCTACGCCACGCAGAACCGGCAGGATGCGGTCAAACGGCTCGCCCAGACCTGTGACGTGGTCATCGTCGTCGGTTCGCCCTCGAGCTCCAATTCCAACCGGCTGCGCGAGGTGGCGCAGAACATGGGCACACCGGCCTACATGGTGGACAGCGCGGAGGAGATCCGGCCGGAATGGATCGCCGGCCGGCGGCATGTGGGCGTCACCGCCGGCGCCTCCGCCCCCGAGATCCTGGTCCAAGGCGTCGTGGCGCGGCTGCGCACGCTGGGTGCGCAGCGGGTCCTGCCGCTGGAAGGGATAGAGGAGAAGGTCAACTTTCCGTTGCCCAAGGAGCTCGCTTGATGGCCGAGGATCGTCAACATCCCCCGTCGCCCCATGACCTGACCCCGCTCACCGCGGCCGAGCGCGACGCCCTCGCGGCCGGCCTCAGTGACGAGGAACGCCGCGTGATCCTGCATCAGGGCACGGAACGGCCCTTCTGCGGCAGCCTGCTCAACGAGAAGCGGCCAGGGGTGTTCCATTGCCGGCTCTGCGGCCTGCCCCTGTTCCGTTCCGCGGCCAAGTTCGAATCCGGTACCGGCTGGCCCAGCTTCACCGCGCCCTATCATCCCGATCACATCCGCTATCTGCGCGACACCAGTCACGGCATGCTGCGCACCGAGATCCGCTGCGCCCGCTGCGATGGTCACCTCGGCCACGTGTTCGACGACGGCCCGCCGCCGACGGGTCTGCGCTACTGCCTCAATTCGATCTCGCTGACCTTCGAGCCCGAGCAGCCGTAGCCAGGCAGGCGGCCAGGTCAGGGCTTGGGCACGCGCCCGACCTGAAGCCGGTAGGTGTCGTGACAACCCGAGCAGTAGGTCATGGCCTCGCCCAGCTGGCTCAGGGTCAGGAACGGATCCGCCTTGGCCTCGGCGTCCCGCGCGATGACATCGAACACCTCGTGCAGCCCCAGACCCATCTCGACATAGGCGAGGGGGACGCGATCGCGCATCGCTTGCGGCATGTGGTGCAGGACCTTGCCCAAGGGCTTGGCCTCCACCGCCACCGCCTTCATGTCCCTGCGCGCCAGGGCGTTGAAGATGTTGTGCAACCCCTGCAGAAAGGTACGCATCTCGGCGAGCACATGGGCGCGCTCCTGGCTGGTGACCGTGACCGGTATCCGGTTGTCGCTGCCGCCGAGTGGCGCAGCCGGCTGGGCCGCCGCGGCGAGGGCAGGGGTGCAGGCGAGGATGAGGCTGGGCAGCAGGCGTGTCATGGAAGCTCCTCGGGGGTGATCATGCCGGTTGGCGAGACGCAAGCCCGGATGAAACGGACTCCAATACCCAGATTAGCAGTTCCGCACCGATGTTCACGAGGACAGGGAAGACGGACGGCGTGGCCAGCGGCTGGCGTCGCGCGAGGGCTGGCGATCATGTCTTGTGGGCACGCCTCCCCTCGCAGCCTGGCCAGCTAGCAGGCCATCCGCCTGCCAACGCGAGCGAAGCGATGGCCGGGCCTGACGACGGCCGTGTTGTACTATCAGGCCATGCTTAGCTATCGCCACGCCTTCCACGCCGGCAACCACGCCGACGTGCTCAAGCACCTCATACTCGTTCGCATCCTCGCCCACCTCAACCAGAAGGACAAACCCTGGTGGTACGTGGACACCCACGCCGGTGCGGGCGTCTACGACCTCGCCTCGGACTACGCACGCAAGAACCACGAGCATGACACCGGCATCGGCCGGCTCTGGTCGCGCCTCGACCTGCCGCAGCCGGTGGCGGACTACGTCGATGTGGTGCGTGGGCTCAACCCGGACGGCCGCTTGCGCCTCTATCCGGGCTCGCCCTGGATCGCCAGCCGCATGCTGCGGCCGCAGGATCGCCTGCGCCTGTTCGAGCTGCACGGCACCGATGCGGACCTGCTGCATCGCTGCCTCGCCGAGCTGACACGCCGGGTCCGGATCGAGAGGGCGGACGGTTTCGCGGCCCTGAGGTCGGTCCTGCCGCCCCCGCCGCGGCGGGGGCTCACCCTGATCGACCCTGCCTACGAGGTGAAGACCGATTACCGACAGGTCATCGCCGCCCTCAAGGCGGGACTGGAGCGCTTCGCCACCGGCATCTACGCCGTCTGGTATCCGCTGCTGCCGCGTCTGGAGGCCCGCGAGCTGCCGCAACGGCTCGAACGCCTGCCCGGTGTGCGCTGGCTGAACGTGACTCTGCGCGTGCGCGCCGCATCCAGGCAGGGCCACGGCATGTACGGCAGCGGCGTATTCGTGGTCAATCCGCCTTGGGGATTGGCGGATGGCCTGAGCGCGGCGATGCCCTGGCTCACGGACAGGCTGGCACAGGATGCGTCTGCCACCTACAGCCTGGAAACCGCGTCGGACTGATCCTGAACTGCGCTCACATGCATGCCGCGGGCGCGTACTCCCGGGGACGATGCGGGTCGGACCGTGCCCTGCGGCATGCCGCGACGCATCCATTGCCCTGACGCTGCGACCGCCACGAACGCAGACCGCCGCCGGCTTACTGACGTGGCAGGGCTGGCGCGCGTCGCCATGACCGCTACCATGGCATCGGGCACACAACACAGGACCCGAGCATGCATCCTCACCCACGCTGCGAGCTCATCAGCTGGGCCCGCTTCCACGCCCTGGCGCGCCAACTCGCCCGCCGGGTGCACGCCTCCGGTTTCCGGCCCGACACGCTGGTGGCCATCGGTCGCGGCGGCTACATGCCTGCGCGTATCTTGTCCGACTTCCTCAACGTCATGGACCTGACCAGCTTCAAGATCGAGCACTACCACGCCACCCGCAAGGGGCGGGAGGCACGGGTGCGCTATCCCCTCAACGCCGACCTCACGGGCCGGCGCGTGCTGCTGGTGGACGACGTGAGCGACAGCGGCGACACCTTCCGCGTCGCCCTGGCGCACCTCGCAGACTGCGGCCGGCCGGCCGAAGTGCGCACCGCTGCGCTGCACCACAAGGTGGTCTCCCCCTTTCTGCCCGACTACTACGCGCAAAAGGTCGTCAAGTGGCGCTGGATCATCTACCCCTGGGCGGTGGCCGAGGACGTCGGCAGCTTCATCCTGGCCATGTCACCGCCGCCGGCCGATGCCGATGAGCTGGGGCGCAGACTTTGGGTCGAGCGAGGTCTGTGCATTCCCCGCCCGCTGCTGCGCGACATCCTGGAGATGGCCGGTCATTGGCCCAGCCCGCTACCCGACCCCCGGCAGAGCGTGCCGGTGCCCGAGGCGTCGACCTGAAGGCCGCCTCATCCCCACGCGAGTTGCGCCCTCATGCCGGGGCGCCGGCGCGCATCGAGTCGCTGCAGCGCCCGTCCCAGAGCGGGTCATGCCTTGCGGACCGGCCGCGGACCCAGCCCCCGTTCGGCTTACCGCCTCTGATGCGCCACCATGGCGCCGATGATCTCGAGGGCGAGGCCCAGCGCCACCAGCAGGACGCCGATCCAGATGTCCTCCGGTGCCAGGAACAGCAGGGTTCCGCCCAGGGCGAGCAAGCCCAGGGACAAGGCGCGCCTTGCGCGCACGTTCTTGATCATCGCGGTCTCCATCGGCTATGCGCCTACTTCATCATAGGCACGGTCTAAACTTGGAGCATCGGTCCGCGCAAACGTCCTCGTGCAAGCGATCCAAGCCACACCCTTCGTGCCCGGTCTCGCGCAGGGTCGGCTGCGCTGCGGCGCCGCCGCGGCGACGCCGGAGGCCATCGTCCTGCTCACCCAGGGCGAGCTCACCCGGCTCACCACGCAACCGGCCGGCGTCATCCTGGTGGATGCCGCCCTCTATGCCCATCCCACCTTGCGCCTGCTGAGCCAGGGCATCCCCACCGTCCTGATCGAGTCGTCCGCCGCGCAGGCCCTCGCGCACGACACCGAGATCGTGCTGGAGGGGCACACCGGACGCCTCCTGCCGGCCAGTCACCACGCCCACGCGCCCTGTGCCACACCCGCCCCACCCAGGCCCGGGGAGTCGGTCGCCACCCGTGACGGTGTCGCGATCGAATTACGCTGCAGCGTCACCGACGCGCGTGGTGCCGCCGCCGCCCTGGCCGCCGGGGCCGCGGCCATCGGCCTGGCGCGGTCCGAATATCTCTACCCCGAGGATGGCCGCCAGCCGGATACCGCCTTTCTGACCGAGGCCTGTGCCGGCGTCTGCGCGGCGGCCAGTCCGCTCTCGGTCACCTTTCGCCTCATCGACATCGCCGGCGACAAGCGGCCGCCCTGGCTGCCGAAGCTGCCGGGCCTGGGCGGCACCCTGGGGCTGCAGGGGGCCCGTCTGTATGGGACCGAGCCGGTACGCAGCGTCTATCGGGCGCAGCTCGAGGCCCTGGCTGCCCTCGAGGCGCGCTACCCGCTGCGCATCCTGCTGCCCTACCTCGTCAGCGTAGAGGAGTACGAGCGCCTGCACGCCGAGATTCGCGGTCATGTATCGGTCAGGGTGCCCATAGGCAGCATGCTGGAGACCCCCGCCGCCGCGCTCGCGGTGCACGAGTTCCTCGAACTCGCCGACTTCGCCGCGCTGGGGATGAACGACCTGATGCAATGCCTGTTCGCCGCCGACCGCTACCGTTCCGAGCTGTGCGGCTATCTGGATCCCTCTTCGCCCATCATCTACCGCTTCCTGCGCGAGGTGGCAGGGTTGGCCGGCGCCGCGCTCGCGCGGGTGCAGGTCAACGGCCTGCTCGCCCAGCTGCCCGGCGTGCTGCCGGCCCTGATCGGCCTGGGCTACCGTGCCTTCTCCGTCGATCCGGTCATGCTGCCGTGGCTGGCGCAGCGCGCGCGGCAGACGGACACCGCGGCGGCGAGGGCGCTGGCCGATGCGGTGTGCGGTGCACGGCGTTCCGAGGAAGTGAAGACGATGCTGCTCGCGCCCGGGATGCAGGCATGATGCGGCAGTCGGGCCGGCCACGTCATCCCCCGGCGGGGCCAGCCTGCCGGATCGCTACCTGCCCTGACGGCGGTGGCATGGGAGCTAGGTGGAGAAAGACATGACCCGACTGCACGAAGCCCGTTTCTATGCGCCCCAGGCCGACGGCTCGGTCGTCTGTACCCTGTGCCCGCACGACTGTCACATCCCTGCTGGCGCGCGCGGCGCCTGCGGCGTGCGCTACAACCGCGACGGCCGGCTCTACACCCTGGTCTACGACCGGGTCA
The DNA here is from genome assembly GCA_037445185.1 of Hydrogenophilales bacterium. Taxonomy (GTDB): domain Bacteria; phylum Pseudomonadota; class Gammaproteobacteria; order Burkholderiales; family Thiobacillaceae; genus JANWZL01. The sequence goes on from JBBIKZ010000067.1 coordinate 12,849, forward strand.
TCGCCCGCGAGGTGAACCCGATCGAGAAGAAGCCCTTCTTCCATTTCCTGCCCGGCTCCTACGCCTACTCCATCTCCACCGTCGGCTGCAGCCTGCGCTGCGCCTACTGCCAGAACTGGGAGATCTCGCAATGGCCCAAGGAGCACCTGGCGAAGCACGTGGCCGCAGGCGATACCGCCGCCACCCCGCTCTGCCCGCGGCTGGAGGCGCTGCAGGGCGAGGTCCCGGGCGAGTACGTGACCCCCGAGACCATCGTCGCCGCCGCGCTCGAGTCGGGCTGCCAGTCGGTGTCCTACACCTTCACCGAACCCACCATCTTCTATGAACTCGCCTACGACACGGCGGTGCTGGCACGCGAGCGCGGGCTCAAGAACAGCTTCGTCACCAACGGCTACAT
>JBBIKZ010000068.1:0-13126 GCA_037445185.1 Hydrogenophilales bacterium
ATGACAAATCTGGGTTGAACCGCATTCAGTGTTACATGGCACACGCTGTCGAGGAGCAGGCAGGGATGAGGCGCGCGAACACTCGATTTCAGCCCCCACACCCTGACGCGATCCTCCGCAAGCGGGGACAAGGGCAGCGTTCAGCCTCTCCCCGGCACGCTGGCAGCCGCCCCGCTGCGCTGGCTGCAGCGTTGTGGCGCGGCAGTAGGTACTGATCGGTCTCGGTGTCGGTGGTTCCTTCAGTCACCGTGGGAGTCGTCGGCATGGCCGGGCAGAGCCTGCTCCAGGGCCTTCAGCCGGCTTACATCCGAACCCACATGGAGATAGCGCGTCGGTCGCCCGGCATCGTCCAGATAGGGCACGATCGAGGTCTCCACCCAGTAGAGGCTGCCATCCTTGCGCCGGTTGCACAGCTCGCCCCGCCAGACCTCGCCCTGGCGCAGGGTGGCGGCGAGGGAGGCATAGAACGCCTCCCCGTGCGTGCCGGACTTGAGCAGATCGATGTCCTGCCCCAGGAGCTCGCGCCGCTTGTAGCCGCTCGCCCGGCAGAAGGCGTCGTTGACGTAGGCGATGACACCCGTGGCATCGGTGATGCAGACCAGGGCGTGCACGTCCAGGGCCAGGCGCAAAAACCGGCTCTCGCGCAAGGCGGCGCGCAGGTCCTCGTTCGTGCGCCGCAGGCTGCGCGCCCGTCTGATGCGCAGCGTGACGCAGGCGGCCAGGGTGTCGGCAGACACGTCGGCTGGCAGACAGGTCTCGCCGCCGCCCTCCAGCAAAGGCAGGACGCGCTGCCCGTCGGCAGGCCCCATCAGATAAACGATGGGCGTGTCCAGGAAGCGGGCGTCCGCCCGCAGGATGGCGGCCAAGGCATCGCCGCTCAAGCCCGCCATGCCCCGCTCCAGCACGATGCATTCCGGCCGCACGCGCACGGCCGCCGCATGCGCCTGCCGCGGCTCGGCCACCGCCTCCACTTGCATCCCCGCGGCGCGGAGCGTTTCCGCATGCCGCCGCAGCCGTCCGGCGTCGTCCTCCACCAGCAGGACCCGCACGGGCCGCTCCGGCATGCGCAACAGGTGGGCATCCACCATGAGCATGAGCCGGTCCATGTCCACGGGTTGGGTGAGGTAACGCGTCGCACCCAGGCGATGGGCGGTAAGCCGGGCCGCCATGTCGTCGCGCGACGAGATGTAGATGAGCGGCGCGGCCAGCGGCTCGGTGCGCAGCGGTGTCGACGCGGCGGGATCGTCCGCGCCCCCGGCCGTCTGCAGGTCGACGATGAGCACGGCCTGCGGCCCCAGCCCGGTGACGGAACCGCTCGCCGCCGGTACGCGACCCCGATGCACCTCGCGTCCCTCCCGCTGCAGTCGCTCGGCGATGGCACCGGCCAAGGCCGTGTCGTCCTGCACGATCACGGTGAGGGGGGATGCGGTGTGGCGCGGTTCGTCAGCCAGGTTGTCGATGTCCAAGGCGTCATCCTGCTCGGTTTACGCGTTTTTACAGGCCGTCGTTGACAACGGCCGACCTCTTGCGCGGATATCGGCCCGATGCCGACACGACTTGAACCCGGCTTCGTCATGTGGGCGGGCCGTGCCTTCCATGGGCGGGCTGGCCCATTGTTGTGCCCCGAGCCGCCCCGTACAATCGAAGCGACAGCGCCCCGCCCGGGGTCGCCTGTCCCCGGCCCTGCCCATTCTTCGGAACCAGACCATGAGCGAACCCCTGCTGCTGGCCAGACATGGCGAGACCGACATCCATCTGCTCCCACGCATGGCCAATCGCCACGGCCTCATCACCGGTGCCACCGGCACGGGCAAGACGGTGACGCTGCAGACCCTGGCCGAGGGCTTCAGCCGCATCGGCGTGCCGGTCTTTCTCGCCGACGTGAAGGGCGACCTGGCCGGCATCGCCCGGCCGGGCGGGGAGAACAGGAAGGTGGCCGAACGCGTGACCCAACTGGGCCTCACCGACTTCGGCTACGAGGGCTGCCCGGTCACCTTCTGGGACGCCTTCGGCGCGGCGGGGCACCCGGTGCGTGCCACCATCTCCGACATGGGGCCGCTGCTGCTCGCGCGCATGCTCAACCTCAACGCGACCCAGGCCGGCGTGCTGACCCTCAGCTTCAAGATCGCCGACGACGCGGGGCTGCTGCTGCTGGACATGAAGGACCTGCGCGCCATGCTCCAGTTCGTCGGGGAGAATGCGCGCCAGTTCACCACCGAGTACGGCAATGTCTCCGCCGCCAGCATCGGCGCCATCCAACGCGCCCTGCTCGCGCTGGAGAGCCAGGGCGGTGAGCGCATCTTCGGCGAGCCCATGCTGGACATCGCCGACCTCCTCCAGACCGACGAGCGGGGCCGCGGCATGGTCAACATCCTGGCGGCGGACAAGCTCATGCAATCGCCCAAGGTCTACGCCACCCTGCTGCTGTGGCTGCTCTCCGAGCTGTTCGAGAACCTGCCCGAGGTGGGCGACCTGGACAAGCCCAAGCTGGTGTTCTTCTTCGACGAGGCGCACCTGCTCTTCGACGACGCCCCCCGCGCCTTGGTCGACAAGATCGAACAGGTGGTGCGCCTGATCCGCTCCAAGGGGGTGGGGGTCTGGTTCATCACCCAGAACCCGGCCGACATCCCCGAAAGTGTCGCCGGCCAGCTCGGCAACCGGGTGCAACACGCCCTGCGCGCCTACACCCCCAAGGACCAGAAGGCCGTGCGCGCCGCCGCCGAGACCCTGCGCGACAACCCCGACCTGGACGAGGTGGCGGCGATCACCGAACTGGGCGTGGGCGAGGCGCTGGTCTCGCTGCTGGACGAGAAGGGCAAGCCGGGCGTGGTGGCACGCGCCTGGATCGTGCCGCCCCGCAGCCGCCTCGGTCCCTTGACCGAAGCGCAACGGCGCGAGGTCATGGCCAGTTCCCTGGTGGCCGGGGTCTATGAGAAGAGCGTGGACCGGGAATCGGCCTACGAACGGCTCAAGGCGCGGGCCGAGCAGCTCGCCGCCGAACCGGCGCAGGCGCAAGCCGAGGCCGCTGCGCGCAAGGCGCAGGCGCCAGGCCCGGCCGGCGGGGGCGGCCTTCTGGGCGACCTGCTCGGCGGCGCGGCCGGTGCGGGCGGACGGCGGCGCGAGGGGGTGGTGGAGGCCCTGGCCAAGAGTGTAGCGCGCTCGGTGGGCAGCCAGGTGGGCCGGGCCATCGTCCGCGGCGTGCTGGGTTCTCTGCTGGGAGGCCGGCGGTGAACAGGATGGTGCTCGACGCCGCGCACTTCGACAGCAAGGCGCGGGCATGGGACGAAAACCCCGTCTTCCATGAACGCGCCGAGCGCATCGCCCAGGCCATACGCGCGCGCATCCCCCTGAGCCGCGAGATGGCGGCCCTGGACTACGGCTGCGGCACCGGGCTGTTGTCCTTCGCGCTGCAGGACGCGCTCGGCCGCATTACCCTGATGGACAGCTCGGGCGGCATGCTGGCGGTGGCACGCGAGAAGATCGCCGCGCTGGGGGCGCGCCACATGACGGTGCGCCAGGTCGACCTCGCCACCGACCCGCCGGCGGACGAGCGCTACGACCTCATCTACGCATCGATGACGCTGCACCACATCCCCGACACCGACCATATCCTGCGGGCGTTTCACGACCTCCTCAACCCCGGCGGCTGGCTCGCCATCGCCGACCTGGACCGCGAGGACGGCTCCTTCCATGGACCGGAGGTCGAGGTGCACCACGGCTTCGAGCGTGCGGCACTCGCGCAGCGTGCGACCGTGGCAGGGTTCGCGGCGGTCGCCTTCGCGACCGTCTTCAGCATCGAGAAGGCGGGCGCTGCGGGCACACGCAGCTACCCCGTTTTCCTGATGACGGCACGCCGGCCCCTGGCCTGAGACGCTTGCGCGTCTGACGCCCGTCTGCCATGTTTACAGCGACACCCAATCCGACCGGAGCGGCCATGAACGTAGTCCTGGACCCCCCCCTGCCGCGGCACCGCTTCACCCGCGCGCAGTACGAGCAGATGGTGGAGGCAGGGGTGTTCACCCCCGAGGACAGGCTCGAACTGCTCGACGGCGAGATCATCGACATGGCACCGCAAAAGAGTCGTCACGCCACCGCGGTCACCCTGCTGGCGGAGCAATTGCGTAGCGTCATGGGCAGCGGATACACCATCCGCGTCCAACTGCCGCTCGCGCTGGACGAGCGCTCGGAGCCCGAACCCGACATCGCCGTGGTCCCGGGCAGCCCTCGGGATTATCGCGACGCGCACCCCAGCCGCGCCGTGCTCATCGTCGAGGTGGCCGATGCGAGCCTCGCCTATGACCGCATCCGCAAGCTCGCCGCCTATGCCCGCGCCGGTATCCCGGAGTATTGGATCCTGGACCTCAACACCGCAACCCTGGAGGTCTGCCGGCAGCCGATGGGCGATGCCTATGCCGAGCGCCGCCTGTTGCAGGCGCAGCATAGGGTGGCTCCCCTGGCGGGTATGAGAGATATCGCCGTGGCCGACTTCCTGCCCTGAAGCCCGGAACTCGGGCTGCGTCTCATCTACCCTTAGCGCCCCGGATAACGGATGCCACAGGTCCGGGCGGTATAGTCTCTACATCTATCCCTCGCCGCTTGCGTCTTGCCCGAGAGTCTGCCATGTTTACCCTGGCAGCCAATCTGATCGGGTCGAACATGAGCGCAGTCCTGGACTCCCCCCTGCCGCGGCACCGCTTCACCCGCGCGCAGTACGAGCAGATGGTGGAGGCAGGGGTGTTCACCCCCGAGGACAGGCTCGAACTGCTCGACGGCGAGATCATCGACATGGCACCGCAAAAGAGTCGTCACGCCACCGCGGTCACCCTGCTGGCGGAGCAATTGCGTAGCGTCATGGGCAGCGGATACACCATCCGCGTCCAACTGCCGCTCGCGCTGGACGAGCGCTCGGAGCCCGAACCCGACATCGCCGTGGTCCCGGGCAGCCCTCGGGATTATCGCGACGCGCACCCCAGCCGCGCCGTGCTCATCGTCGAGGTGGCCGATGCGAGCCTCGCCTATGACCGCATCCGCAAGCTCGCCGCCTATGCCCGCGCCGGTATCCCGGAGTATTGGATCCTGGACCTCAACACCGCAACCCTGGAGGTCTGCCGGCAGCCGATGGGCGATGCCTATGCCGAGCGCCGCCTGTTGCAGGCGCAGCATAGGGTGGCTCCCCTGGCGGGTATGAGAGATATCGCCGTGGCCGACTTCCTGCCCTGACCCCCCTGCCCTATTCCAGCCGACCATAGCCGGTGAGCCCCGTGCCGATGCGCACGCCGGCATAGACCAACCAGGAGGCGAGGCGCCGGTACCAGGGGATGCGCCGCCAGGCATGAGGCTGGATGCGGTGGCTGGCCGACGCGAGGGTGGCATCGAGGCTCGCGCGCAACTGGGCGGTGAAGCGTCGGTCATGCGCCACCAGGTTGGCCTCCCGCGAGAGCAGCAGGCTGAAGGGATCGATGTTGCTCGAGCCCACGGTGCACCAGGCCTCGTCCACCACCGCCACCTTGGCATGCAGAAAACCGCCGTGGTACTCGTAGACCTCCACCCCGTTGTCGAGGAAATGGCGGTACAGGGCGCGGGCCGCCATCTGGTAGAAGCGGTGGTCGGTGCAGCCCTGCATCAGCAGCACCACCCGCACCCCGCGCCGCGCCGCCTGCACCAAGGCATGGCGAAAGAGGCGGCCGGGCAGGAAATAGGCGTTGGCGAGCAGGATCTCGCTGCGGGCCCCGCGGATCGCGGCGAGATAGGCCTCCTCGATGTCACGCCGGTGTCTGAGGTTGTCCCGCACCAGGAACTCCGCCGCCTGATCGCCGACCGGCTCCAGGCTGGGTTCCGGCCCCTTGCCGAGGCGCGGCCGGCGGCGCAACCGGCTCCAGCGCACCAGCCACCACAGCCGCCGCATGGCGCGCCAGATCTCGGCCACCACCGGCCCCTCCACCTGCACCGCATAGTCATGGGCCATGCCCGGGCCGGCGCGCCTATCGTCGATGATGTTGATGCCGCCGACGAAAGCGATGCGGGCATCGATGAGCGCCAGCTTGCGGTGCAGGCGCCGCAGCCGGTGGCGACGCATCTGGAATAGCCCCAGCTCGGGGCGGTGGAACATGAGCTGCACGCCCTCCCGGCGCAAGCGCCGTGCCTCATGCGCCGGGAAATGGCGGCAGCCGAAACCGTCCAGCAACACACGCACGCGCACGCCGCGTCTCGCCGCCCGGATGAGGGCGTCTAGCACCCGACGGCCGGTCTCGTCCGGCTCGAAGATGTAACTCTCCAGGTGGACCTCCTGCCGGGCGGCATCGATGGCCGCGAGCAAGGCGGGGAAATACTGGCGCCCGCGCTCCAGCAGGGTGAGCCGGTTGCCGGGGATCAGCACACGATGGGGTGAACGTGCAAGCCGCCAGCGCGGCGCAACGGGTCCGTTGGGATCATACGCACGTGGCAGCCGGCGGTCAGGCCGGCTTGAGCTGGGCGGTCAACACGGCGTGATCGGACAAGCGACGCCAATTGGGGCCGTGCAGGACTTGGGCGGATGCGACGCCGAAGCCCCGAACGTAGATGCGGTCGAGGGGGAACAGGGGCAGCGCGGCCGGGAAGCTGCGCGCCGGCTGGCCGTGCGTCGCCTCGAACACCTCCTTCAGCCCGAGCTCGACGGCCAGGTAACGCCCGGCGCGCAGGCGCCAGTCGTTGAAATCGCCGGCGATGATCAGCGGCGCGCTATCCGGTACCATGCCCCGGATGCGCTGGGACAGCCGATGCAGTTGCTTGCGCCGTCCCGACTCGTTCAGCGCCAGATGCAGACAGATGGCATGCAGCGGCTGCGCGAAGCCGGGCACCTCCATCTCGCAGTGCAGCAGACCCCGGCTCTCGAAGGGGTGGGCGGAGATGTCTTCGTTCTCCCAACGCAGGATGGGGTAGCGCGAGAGGATGGCGTTGCCGTGATGGCCGTGGTCGTAGACCGCGTTGCGGCCGTAGGCGAATGCCGTCCAGATCTCGCCGGCCAGGAATTCATGCTGGGGTGAGGCGGGCCACCCTTCATAGCGATGCATGTAGCGGGCGTGGTGGCCCTGCACCTCCTGCAGGAAAACGATGTCGGCATTGATGGCCATGAGCCGGTCGCGCAGCTCGTGCACCACCACCCTCCGGTTGAAAAAGGACAGGCCTTTGTGGATGTTGTAGGAGGTGATGCGCAAGGTCGGTTTCATGCGCGGGATTTTACCGATGCGGCACCGCCGGGGGAATGCGCCAGCGTCCTCAGTCCTTGCCGGCGGCGTGGCCGGGGGTGTCCTTGGCATGCTCCGCTTCCTTGTCCTCGCCCTCGGTCTCGCCGTCCTCGGCCTTCTGGTCATCCTCGACCTTTTTGCCGGATTTGAGCCGCGCCATGGGATCGATCTGCGGTGGAATCGCCTCCAGGCCGTTTTTCGCCATGTACTCGTTCATCTCCTTCCAGCCCTCATAGATGGCCGCTTTGGACGCCGTGGGGTTGAGGCTATAGCAATCCTCCAGCCCCCGGCCGGCATGGCGGCAGGCACCGCCGATGGCCTTGCCTTCGGCCAGCACCTTGGCCGGGTCGGGCAGGCCCGCCCGTTCATACAGACGATCACAGCCTCCCATGAGGACCAGGCTGGCGAGCAAGACGATAACTCTGTTCATCGACCGACGACTCGCATGATGGTTGCAAGAATGCACCGCCCACCCATCCGAGCGGCATGGCTGAATCCCTGTCGAGGCCATGTCTGGCTTTGCGGGTCGGCTCCCGGGTCGGCCTTGAGACCGACACCCGAGTGAAATCCGACCTGCACGGCTTTCGTCGGCATCAACAGGGATTCGCTGTCGATTATCGGCAGCCTGGCCGGAAAGTTCAGGGTGCGCAGGTTTCTCGGCCGGCGTCGGGTCAGTACAATCGCAGCCTGACGCCTCGCACGCGCCATGCCCAGCCTCCTCGCCCCCCTCGCCCCACCCTTGCCGCTCCGGCCCACCGGCCCCGCCGGCGCGCCGGCCGTCCGCCCCCCCGTTAGATGGTGATCGCCTGTCCCCCCGCGGCCCTCGGCGCAAAAGCCGCGACCGATCTGCCGGTGATCGAGGTCCGGCACATCACCAAGCGCTTCCGCGAGGATGCCCCGCCCGCCCTCGACGATCTCTCCCTCACCGTGCCGCAGGGGGTCATCTACGGCATCCTCGGCCCCAACGGCGCCGGCAAGACCACACTGCTGTCCATCCTGTGCGGGCTGCTCAAACCCAACGCGGGGACGGTGCGGCTCGCCGGGCACGAGACCCTGTCGCCCGAGGTGAAGCGGGCATTGGGCGTGGTGCCGCAGGAACCGGCCGTCTACCCCACCCTCACCGGCCGCGAGAATCTGGAATACTTCGGCCGCATGCAGGGGCTGCGCGGGCCACGGCTCGCCGAGCGGATCGCGGCCTGCCTGGAGATCGCCGAGATCGGCGACCAGGCCGACCGCCGTGTGGAGTATTATTCCGGCGGCTACAAGCGGCGGCTCAACCTGGTCATCGGCTTGATCCACGAGCCGCGCATCCTGATCCTGGACGAGCCCACGGTGGCCATCGATCCGCATTCGCGCTCCCTCATCCATCAGCGATTGCGCAAACTGCACGCGGCCGGGGTGACCATCCTGCTCACCACCCACTACCTGGAGGAGGCCGAGCAGCTGTGCCACCAGGTGGCCATCATGAGCCGCGGGCGGGTGGCAGTGGCGGGCGAGGTGCATGAACTGCTTGCCCGTCACCGCGACGACAGCATCCAGATCAGCCTGGACCGTGACCCTCCGGCCGGCCTGGCGCAGGCCCTGCGCGGCCTGTCCGGCGTGGGTGACGTGAACCTGAGCGGACGCTGCCTCACCGCCACCGCGCCGCACCCCCTGGAGGCGGTCCTTACCCTGCTGCGCACCCTGCGCGAGCACGGCGTCGGGGTGGAATCCCTGGACTATGGTCAGGCCAGCCTGGAGCACATCTTCCTGACCTATACCGGCGAGGACGCCGCGCCATGAACGGCAACCTCTCGCGTTTCCGCGCCAGCGTGATGAAGGACGCGCGCATCATCGCCCGCGACCGCCAGGCCCTGGTCCTGTTCTTCGTCATGCCGGTGCTGTTCGTCCTGATCCTGTCGCTCGCCCTGCGCGACGCCTTCGGCGAGCGGCCGGGCGCCACCTTCCCGGTGCTGCTGATCGCCGCGCCGGGCGAGGCGGTCGGCGACAGCGTGGAGGCGCGCTTCCGTGCCAACCGCCACATCCAGCTCACCCGCCTGGCCCGCGCCAGCGAGGCGCAGGTACGCGGCTGGCTCGTCAAGGGGCGCTACAAGTTCGCCGTGCTGATCCCCGACGGGGCCACCGGGCAGGCCCTGCGCCGGGTGGGCGAGATCCTCGCCCATGTGCCGCCCGAACTGCGCCTGGAGCAGGCGGTGGCGGTGCGCGTGCTGGTCGACCCCGCGCTGCGCTCCGACTACCGCAAGGTGTTGGAGGGCGTGCTCGATCTCGCCCTGCACGAGGTCGAGATGCGGCTCGCGCGCGAGCAGCTCGCGCAGACCCTGCGCATCACCCAGGGCAAGGACTACGTCCCCCTGCCGGACATGGAGCAGACAAGGCTGCTGGCCCCGCTGCCGGCGGAACCGGTGACGCAAGGGGCGCTCGGGCCCACCCCCACCTCCGTGCAGCAGAACGCGCCGGCCTGGACCCTGCTGGCCATGTTCTTCCTCACTGTGCCCCTGTCGGTCTCCTTCATCAAGGAACGCGAACAGGGCAGCCTGTTCCGGCTGCAGACCATGACCGTGCCGGCCTGGGTGGTGTTGGGCGGCAAGGCGGTGCCCTTCTTCGTCATCAACCTGATCCAGATGGCCTCCATCCTGGCGGTGAGCGTGCACGTCCTGCCCTGGCTCGGCGGCGATGCCCTGGAACTGGGGGACGCGCCGCTCGCGCTGCTCGTCACCGGCGCCGCCGCGAGCCTCGCCGCCATCGGCTTCGGCATCGCCGTGGCCATGTATGCCCGCACCACCGAACAGGCGGCCAGTTTCAGCTCCGCCACGGTGATGATCATGGCCGCCCTGGGCGGCATCCTGGTGCCGAAGACGGTGATGCCTCCGCTGATGCAGGAGCTGGCCCAGGTGTCGCCGCTGTCGTGGGGGCTGGATGCCTTCCAGGACGTCTTCGTGCGCGGCGGCGGCGTGCGCGACGTGGCGCCCGAGGTGCTGGGCCTGCTCGCCTTCTCGGCGCTCTGCCACGGCATCGCCATCCTGCGCTTTCGCAGCAGCCTCTGAGCGTTGCCATGACCGCATAGTGCGAAGCCATGCCGCTGTCCTGGAACGAGATCAAAGCCCGCGCGCTCGCCTTCTCGCGCGAGTGGGCGGACGCTGCCGACGAGGCGAGCCAGGCCAAGCCTTTCTGGCTCGCCTTCTTCGAAATCTTCGGCATTACCAACAAGCGTGTGGCCACCTTTGAGCACGCCGTCAAGAAATATGGCGGCGGCCAGGGCTATGTCGATCTGTTTTGGCCCGGCGTGCTGCTGGTCGAGCAGAAATCACGCGGCAAGAGCCTCGACCGCGCCTTTGCTCAGGCACCGGACTATTTCCCCGGCATCAAGGAGCGCGACCTGCCGCGCTACCTCATCGTGTGCGATTTCGCCACCTTCCGTCTCTACGACCTTGCCGCTGCCGCGCCAGCGCGCGGCAGCGGGGCCGGGGGCGAATACGTCGAGTTCGCACTCGAGGACCTGCACAAACACGTGCGCCACTTCGGCTTCATCGCGGGTTACGAAACTCAGGACATCAAGCCGCAAAACCCCGTCAACGTCGAGGCCGCCGAGCGCATGGGTCGGCTGCACGACGCGCTCAAGAAAAGCGGCTACCAAGGGCATGCGCTCGAGGTGCTACTCGTGCGCCTGCTGTTCTGCCTGTTCGCTGACGACACCGGCATCTTCCAGCCCGCACAGGCACTACGCAGCTTCATCGAGGAGCGCACCGCCGAAGATGGCTCCGACCTCGGGCCGTGGCTTGCGCGCCTGTTCGAGGTGCTCAACACCCCGGAGGACCAGCGGTCGAAAACCCTTGACGAGCAGCTCGCCGCCTTCCCCTATGTCAACGGCCGCTTGTTCGAGGAACGCCTGCCCATCGCCGACTTCGACGCCCATATGCGCGAGCGCTTGCTCGACGCCTGCGCGCTGGACTGGAGCGCCATCTCGCCCGCCATCTTTGGTGCGCTGTTCCAAAGCATCATGGACGAAAAGGCGCGGCGCAACCTGGGCGCGCACTATACGAGCGAGGAGAATATCCTCAAGCTCATCAAGCCGCTGTTTTTGGACGCGCTGTGGGCCGAGTTCCGCAAGGTCAAGGACAACAGAAACAGGCTGTTCGAATTCCACAAGAAACTGCGCAGCCTCACCTTCTTCGACCCGGCCTGCGGCTGCGGCAATTTCCTCGTGGTCGCCTACCGCGAACTGCGGCTTTTGGAGCTGGAAGTGCTGCGTTCCGTCCACCGCAATCAGGGTTCGCGCTTCCTCGACATTCATCAGGAAATCCAACTGGACGTGGACCAGTTTCATGGCATCGAGCTCGAGGAATTTCCGGCCCAGATCGCCCAGGTAGCGCTATGGCTCATCGACCACCAGATGAACCTGCGCGTATCCGAAGAATTCGGCCTGTATTTCGCCCGCATCCCGCTCAAGAGCAGCCCCCATATCGTCCACGGCAATGCGCTCCGGCTGGACTGGAACGAGGTGCTGCCGGCGCAGCGGGCAAGCTACGTGTTCGGCAATCCGCCCTTCATCGGCGCCAAATTCATGAACGACGCACAGCGGGAGGAAACACGTCGCGTATGTGCCGGCATCCCCAACGCCGGCCTGCTCGATTACGTTGCCGCCTGGCATGTGCGGACGGCGCGCTACATCGAGCAGGCCGCGGCCGAAGGGCGCACCGCCGTGCGCGCCGCCTTCGTCTCCACCAACTCCATCACCCAGGGCGAGCAGGTCGGCGTGCTGTGGGGCTGGCTCCTGGCGCAGGGCGTCAAGATCCACTTCGCGCACCGCACCTTCCAGTGGCGTAACGAGGCCAAGGGGGTGGCGGCGGTGCACTGCGTCATCGTCGGCTTCGGCCTCGGCGACGTGGCCGAGAAGACGATCTACGAATACGCCGACATCAAGGGCGAGCCGCACGCGGTCAAGGCAGCCAACATCAACCCCTATCTGGTGGATGCGCCGGATGTGGTGTTGCACAACCGACAAGGCCCCATCTGCCCGGTGCCGGCGATCGGTATCGGCAACAAACCGATCGATGGCGGCCACTATCTGTTCACAGCCGCGGAACGCGACGCCTTCGTCGCGCGCGAGCCGCGCGCGGCCAAATATTTCCGCCGCTGGCTCGGCGCCGACGAATTCCTCAACGGCTACGATCGCTGGTGTTTGTGGCTAGGCGACTGCCCACCAGAGGAGCTGCGCCAGATGCCAGAAGCCCTGAAGCGGGTGGAGGCCGTGCGCCAGTTTCGCCTGGCGAGCAAATCCGCCCCCACCCGCAAACTCGCCGCCACACCGACGCGCTTTCACGTCGAGAACATGCCGGACTCGGCTTACCTGCTGATTCCCAAGGTCTCGTCCGAGCGGAGGAATTACATTCCCATCGGCTTCATGCAGCCTGATACCTTGAGCAGTGATCTCGTATTTATCGCCCCCCACGCCACCCTCTACCACTTCGGCATACTGACCTCGGCCATGCACATAGCCTGGGTGCGTGCGGTGTGCGGACGGCTCGAAAGCCGCTACCGCTACTCCGCCGGCATCGTCTACAACAACTTTCCCTGGCCCGAATCCCCCTCAGCGGACCAGCGCAAGAAAATCGAGGCGGCCGCCCAGGCCGTGCTCGATGCCCGCGCACAGTTCATCCCCCCCTCTACCGCAGGCGAGACCAGCCCAAAGGGCGCAGGACAGCACGATATGCTGGCCCCGAGCGCAGCGAGGGATGGACCGCAGGCCCACAGAGGGGTCGGGGGTGGGGGCGCTACCTTGGCCGACCTGTACGACCCACTCACCATGCCGGCTGCGCTGCTCAAGGCGCACCAAAAGCTCGACGCCGCCGTGGATGCGGCCTATGGCAAAAAGGCCTTCAAGTCCGACGCCGAGCGGGTGGCCT
>JBBIKZ010000069.1:0-13126 GCA_037445185.1 Hydrogenophilales bacterium
ATCATTTCACCGACTGCGGTTTGTGGGTTCAAGCCAGAAACAGCTGCAGCAGGTCGTTGAGATAGCGCCTGCCGCGTTGCGTCGGCCAGATGCGAGCGTGATCCTGCGCCAGCAGCCCGCGCGCCTCGGCCTCGGCCATCGCCCCGGCGGCCGCCGTCAGCGGCAGGCCGGTGCGTTCGGTGAAGAGCGATTTCGGCACCCCTTCGGTCAGACGCAGGGCATTCATCATGAACTCGAAGGGCAAGTCGCGTCTCCCGAGCCGTCGCGTCTCGGCGATCGCCTGCGGTGTGCCGGCCAGTTCCAGGTACTGCCGGGGGTGCTTCACCCGTGCCTCGCGCACGATGCGGTCATAGAAGCTCAGTTTGGAATGGGCGCCGGCGCCGATGCCGAGATAGTCGCCGAATTCCCAGTAATTGAGGTTGTGGCGGCAGCCCTGTCCCGGCCGGGCATAGGCGGAGGTCTCGTAATGCACGTAGCCCGCCCCGGTCAGGGTGGCCTCCACGGCCTCCTGCATGTCGGCGGCCAGGTCTTCGTCGGGCAGCGGCGGCGGCTGCGCGGCAAAGGCGGTGTTGGGCTCCAGGGTCAGGTGATAGACGGAGAGGTGGCCGGGCCGGTACTGGAGCGCCGTCCCAATGTCAGCCGCCACCTCCTCCACGGTCTGGCTGGGCAGGCCGTACATGAGGTCGAGGTTGACGCGATCGAACAGCGTCATCGCCGCCTCGACAGCGGCGTGCGCCTGCCGGTCGTCGTGGATGCGCCCTAGGGCGGCCAGATGGCGAGCATTGAAGCTCTGGATGCCGAGCGACAGGCGATTGACCCCCGCTGCCCGATAGCCCGCAAAACGGGCTGCTTCGACAGTGCCGGGGTTGGCCTCGAGGGTGATCTCGGCCCAGGGACGCACGGGCAGCAGGGTGCGAACGAGGGTGAGCAGGCGGTCGATCGCCTCGGCGGCAAACAGGCTAGGGGTGCCGCCGCCGATGAAGACGCTGGCGATCTCGCGCCCCCACACCTGCGGCAACGCGGCGGTCAGGTCGCGCGCCAGGGCGTCGAGATAGGCGGTCTCCGGCAGCTCGCCGTGCAGCGGATGCGAATTGAAGTCGCAGTAAGGGCACTTGCGCACGCACCAGGGGATGTGGATGTAGAGGGCGAGCGGCGGGGGTGCGGCCAGCCCGCCGGGGGCGGCGACGGCGTGTTCAGCCAAGGGCCCTGAGCTTTTCCACCAGGGCGCGCAGGGCCTGACCGCGGTGGCTGATGGCGTTTTTCTCCTCCGCCGTGAGCTCCGCCCCGGTCTTGCCCAGCGCTGGCAACAGGAAGTGGGGGTCGTAGCCGAAGCCGCCCTCGCCGCGCGGCGTGTCGATGATCTCGCCATGCCATGCCCCCTCGGCGATGATGGGCGCGGGGTCGTCGGGGTAGCGCAGGTAGACCATCACGCAGTAATAGTGGGCGCGCCGGTTGGTCTGCCCCTTGAGCGCCTCGACGAGCTTCTGGTTGTTGCGCGCGTCGCTCCTGGGCTCGCCGGCATAGCGGGCGGAATAGACGCCGGGGGCGCCGTTGAGCGCCTCCACACAGATGCCGGAGTCGTCCGCTAGGGCGGGCAGCCCCGTGTGGGCGGCGGCGTGCCGCGCCTTGGCGATGCAGTTCTCGATGAAGGTGACGTGCGGTTCCGGGCAGTCCGGCACACCGAAGGCGCCCTGGGGCAGGGCCTCGATGTCGAGCGGCGCCAGGATCTGGCCGATCTCGCGCAGCTTGCCGGCGTTGTTGGAGGCGATGACGAGCTTGCGTGTCATGGTTCGGTGGCAAGGGCCGCCCGTTGCGCGGCGATGAGTTCGCGTATGCCTTGCTCGGCCAGGTCGAGCAGGTGTTCCAATTGGGCACGATCGAAGGGCGCGCCCTCCGCCGTGCCCTGTACCTCGATGATGCCGCCGCTGCCGGTCATGACCACGTTCATGTCGGTGTCGCAGGCGACGTCCTCGGCATAGTCGAGGTCCAGCACCGGCACCCCGCGGTAGATGCCGACCGATACCGCAGCGACGTAGTCGCGCACGACCGAGGCCGGAAGCCTCCCTTCCCGCACCAGCCACTCGACGGCATCGTGCACCGCGACGAAGGCCCCGGTGATGCTGGCGGTGCGCGTGCCGCCGTCGGCCTGGATGACGTCGCAGTCCACGTGCAGGGTGCGCTCGCCGAGTTTTTCCAGATCGATCACGGCACGCAGGCTGCGGCCGATCAGGCGCTGGATCTCCTGGGTGCGGCCGCTCTGCTTGCCGCGGGCCGCCTCCCGGTCGCCGCGCGTATGGGTGGCGCGCGGCAGCATGCCATACTCCGCCGTGAGCCAGCCGGCGCCGGTGCCCTTGACGTGGGGCGGCACCTTCTCCAGCACGCTGGCGGTGCAGATGACCTGGGTGTCGCCGCAGGCCATGAGCACGGCCCCCTCGGCATGCTTGGTGTAGCGGCGGGTGATGCGCACCGGCCGCAGGGCATCGGGTGCGCGGCCGGAGGGTCTAGCGGTCGTGCTGCTGCTCGTCTCGCTCACGGCGTTCTTTCCTTGTCCAGTCCGTACTTGGCCAGGGCCGACTGGATCTCGGCCACGGCCTGGTCGATGTCCATCTCGCGGCTCGAGTGCCTACCCGCCTCCCGCTGGCCGATCTGCCCGAGCTGGGTGGTGAACCCGTCCAGACCCAGGTCGTCGCCGAGGACCAGTTCGTCGTCGTCGAACCGCTCCTCGCCATAGCGCATGGCCACCATGGACAGGTTGTCACAGTTGCGGCCGCCGCGGAATTCGGCATGGTCCATCATGTGCCGAATGGCCCGGTCGATGGGATAGGCGCGCAGGGTGGACACCATCTCCGTGTCCTTGATCTCGCCCCAGACACCGTCGCTGCACAGCAGGAGCACGTCGCCCTCCTTCAGCGTCACCGGTTCGGACAGCTCGATGTCGGGCAGGGCGAAACCGCCGACGCTGTTGTAGAGCTTGTTGCGGTCCGGGTGCAGGCTCATCTGGTCCTCGTCCAGCATGCCCTCCTCGACAAGCTGCTGCACGGCGGAATGGTCCCGGGTGCGCGCGAGGAGACAGCGCTTGTCGAAGTGGTACAGGCGGGAGTCGCCCACATGCGCCCAGCAGGCCGTGCCCCGCTGCACGACGGCCGCCACACAGGTGGTGCGGGGCGGATCGCGCAGGCCCTTGCGCAGGGCATACTCATTGATGGCGTCATGGGCGGCGTAGATGCCGTCGAGCAGGAAGCCCTGCAGATTCGGCAACATGGGCACCGCCCGCGCCTGGAACAGGCCGGTCATGGTCTGCACCAGCATCTGCGAGGCGACCTGACCGTGATTGTGGCCACCCATGCCATCGGCGACGACCATGAACAGGGCATCCGAGGTGTAGGCATAGGCCACCCGATCCTCGTTCACGGCCCGCCCGCCGCGGCGGCTGGCTTGATAAACGACGTATTTCATCTGGAGGTGGGGGTGAGTCTTTCCTTGATCAGGGACAGGAGGGTGGGTTTGCTGCGCTGGCTCTTGTTGATCAGCTCGATCAACCGCTTCTGCACGGCGTACACGCTCTGCGGGCGCTGGGTGTAGTCCAGCCTGAGCAGGCTGTCGACGAGTTCCAGCAGCGCATGCGAGTACTGCCCGGCAAAGGTCTTCACCGTCGGCGCCAGGCGGTCCTTCTCCAGCCGCTCGTCGGCGGCCGGCGGCGGCACCTTGGCCAGGCAGGCGTACATGCTGGCACCGATGGCGTAGATGTCCGTCCAGGGGCCGAGACAGTCGCGCGCCTTGTACTGTTCGGGTGCGGCAAAGCCGGGCGTGTACATGGGCGTGGACACCTGCAGGTCGTGTGTCAGCACCTGGCGGGAGGCGCCGAAGTCGATCAGCAATGGGGTGCCGTCGGTGCGGATGTAGATGTTGGAGGGCTTGATGTCCAGATGCAGGATTTTGTGCGCGTGCACCTCACGCAAACCGTTGAGCAACTGCACGAAGACATGCCGGATGAAGCTCTCGCGCATCGGCTCCTTGAGGGTGGTGATGTGCTTCTGCAGGGTGCGGCCGCGCTCGTACTTCATCACCATGTAGACGGTGTCGTTGGCGCGGAAGAAGTTGACCACGCGCACGACGTTGGGGTGGCGGATGTCGGCCAGGGCCCGACCTTCGTCGAAGAAGCACTTCATCCCGTAGCGGAAGGATGTCTGCTTGTCGTCGGAGGTGAGCATCACCGTACCGCCATTGCCCCGCTTGACTACGCCGCCGGGCAGATATTCCTTGATGGCCACCGGCTGGCCCTCCAGGTCGAAGGCCAGATAGACGAGCGAGAAGCCGCCGCCGCCGATCTTGCGATCGATGATGTATTCGCCCAGCCTGTAGCCGGACGGGAGGGGTTCGGTGTTTGAAGCCATGA
Source organism: Hydrogenophilales bacterium (assembly GCA_037445185.1). Classification (GTDB taxonomy): domain Bacteria; phylum Pseudomonadota; class Gammaproteobacteria; order Burkholderiales; family Thiobacillaceae; genus JANWZL01. The sequence goes on from JBBIKZ010000069.1 coordinate 4,397, forward strand.
ACGACCGCGTTAAGATGTCGGCCTGATCGTTGAATTGGCAAGAATACCGGATAAAGTGGGCGCGTTGCACAGCATGACCGGATACGCCGTGGAAACCGCGGAACTGGCGGCGGGCAGCCTGTCGGTGGAACTACGCGCGGTCAACTCACGCTATCTGGACCTGAGCTTCCGCCTGAACGAGGACTTCCGCCCGCTCGAACCCAGCCTGCGCGAGCGCATCGGCCAGCGGGTCAAGCGCGGCAAGCTCGAGTGCCGCATCGGCTTCCAGCCGCGCGAATCGACCGGTCTGCCGGAGGCGCCCAATGCCGTCCTGCTGGATCAGCTCGCGGCGCTCGCCGACGCGGTGCACCGCCGCGCACCCGACGCCGCGCCCTTGAGCGTGGCCGAAATCCTGCGCTGGCCGGGTATGCTCGGCGAGACGCGGCTCGATCTGGAGACCCTGCACGCCGCGGCCCTGGACCTCGTCGAGCGTGCGCTGCGCGAACTCGACGCGAGCCGGGCGCGGGAGGGGGAGAAGCTCAAGGCCATCCTGCTCGACCGCATCGCCGCCATCCGCGCCCACACCGCCGCCCTCGCCCCCCGGCTGCCGGAGATCGTCGCCGCCTACCGGGACAAGCTCACGCGCCGCATGGCGGACCTGCTCGCCTCGCCGGATCACGATCGCATCATGCAGGAGGTCGCGCTCTACGCCCAGAAGATCGACGTGGACGAGGAACTGGGCAGGCTGGAGAGCCATCTGACCGAGGTGGAGCGGGTGTTGCAGGCCGGCGGCGCGGCGGGCAAGCGGCTCGATTTTCTGATGCAGGAACTCAACCGCGAGGCCAACACCCTGGGTTCCAAATCCGTCACCGTGGAACTGGCCCAGATCTCGGTGGAACTGAAGGTGTTGATCGAGCAGATGCGCGAACAGGTCCAGAACATCGAATGACCGGCAACCTCTACATCGTCTCCGCACCCTCGGGTGCCGGCAAGTCCAGCCTGGTGCGGGCCCTGATCGAAGGCGACCCGATGCTGCGCCTGTCCGTCTCCTACACCACCCGTCCACCGCGACCGGGTGAGGAGGACGGGGTGCACTACCACTTCGTGACCCGCGAGGTGTTTGTGGAGATGCTGGGACAAGGTGCGTTTCTGGAAAGCGCCGAGGTCTATGGCAACCACTACGGCACCTCCCAGCCCTGGATCGAGGCCGAGATGGGACGCGGACACGACGTCCTGCTGGAGATCGACTGGCAGGGCGCGGCCCAGGTCCGGCGCATCTTCCCGGCCGCCATCTGCATCTACATCCTGCCCCCCTCGCTGGAGGAGCTGGAGCGGCGTCTGCGCGACCGCGGCCAGGACAGCGCCGAGGTCATCGCGCGCCGTCTGGCCGCCGCCCGGGAGGACATGACCCATGCCCTCGAATACGACTACCTGGTGGTCAACGAGCGCTTCGACCTGGCCCTGGCCGATCTGCGCGCGATCGTCCGCGCCCAGCGCCTGCGCGTGGCCCGGCAGCAGGTGGAATTGTCCCCCCTGCTCGCCAGGCTCACCGATCCGCCGGGCGGAGGAGACGCTGCAACAGACCCCGGCTAGGGCTAGAATGCCGTTTGCATCGCGCCCTGCGGGCGCGCCGATGGTTCTGTCACCTGTTACCTGTTACCTGAGCTCTGAAAATGGCCCGTATCACCGTTGACGACTGCATCGCCCACATCCCGAACCGGTTCGAGATGACCCTGGCCGCCGCCTATCGCGCCCGTCAGATCTCCATCGGCGCCACACCCAAGGTGGAGGAAAACCGGGACAAGCCTGCCGTGATCGCCCTGCGCGAAATCGCCGCAGGCAAGACCGGCATCGAGGTGCTACACAAGGCGCCGCACTGATCCCGCCATACCCTCCCGGATGCAACGCCTGCTGAAGACCGATCCGAACGCGCTCGCCGATACCGCGTCCACCAACCAGGCAGGCGAGCGCCAGGCCGATCCCGTGCTCGCCCTGGCGCGGGCGCTGCCCGAGAACATCGCCTACCTCAAGCCCGCCGAGGTCGATGCCTTCGCCCGCGCCTATGCCTTCAGCGCCCGTGCCCATGCCGGGCAGTTCCGCAAGGACGGCGAGCCCTACATCACGCATCCCCTGGCGGTGGCCGAGATCCTGGCCGGGTGGAACATGGACGGGCAGACCTTGGTGGCCGCCCTGCTGCATGACGTGGTCGAGGACACCGGTGTGACGCGCGAGGAGATCGCCGCCAATTTCGGCCCGGCCGTGGCCGCGCTGGTGGATGGGGTCACCAAGCTGGACCAGCTTCAGTTCGAGAGCAAGGCCCACGCCCAGGCGGAGAACTTCCGCAAGATGCTGCTGGCCATGGCCCAGGACGTGCGCGTCATCCTCATCAAGCTGGCCGACCGGCTGCACAACATGCGTACGCTGGACGCCATGAAACCGGATGCGCGCACGCGCATCGCCCAGGAGACGCTCGAGATCTACGCCCCCATCGCCAATCGCCTGGGCTTGAACCATCTGTATCAGGAGCTGGAGGATCTCGCCTTCCAGCACCTGCACCCCACCCGCCACAAGGTGCTGGAAAAGGCCATCCAGGCCGCGCGGGGGAACCGGCGCGAGGTGGTGGAGAGGATCAAGCAGGCCATCGAGGAAAAGCTCAAGAGCTGCGGCATCGAGGCCCAGGTCTTCGGCCGGGAGAAACACCTCTACAGCGTCTACCGCAAGATGCAGGAGAAGTCGCTCGCCTTCTCCGAGGTGTTCGACATCTACGGCTTCCGCGTCATCGTCGAGGACGTGCGCAGCTGCTACCTCGCCCTGGGGGCGTTGCACAGCCTGTACAAGCCCATCCCCGGCAAGTTCAAGGACTACATCGCCATCCCCAAGGCGAACGGCTACCAGTCCCTGCACACCACCCTGTTCGGCCCCTTCGGCGCGCCGCTGGAGGTGCAGATCCGCACCCATGAGATGCACCGCGTGGCCGAGGCCGGGGTCGCCTCGCACTGGCTGTACAAGACCGGCGGCGAGTCGGCGTTCTCCGAGGTGCAGAAGAAGACCCACCAGTGGCTGCAGAGCCTGCTCGACATCCAGGCCGACAGCCGCGACTCGGTGGAATTCCTCGAACACATCAAGGTGGACCTCTTCCCCGACGAGGTCTACGTCTTCACCCCCAAGGGCAAGATCCTGGCCCTGCCGCGCGGCGCCACGGCCATCGACTTCGCCTACAGCGTGCATACCGACATCGGCAACCACTGCGTGGCGGCGAAGATCAACGGCGACTACATGCCGCTGTCCACCCCGCTGAAGAACGGCGACCGGGTGGAGATCATCACCAGCGAATCCGCCCGCCCGAGCCCCTCCTGGGTGCATTTCGCCGTCACCGGCAAGGCGCGGGCGCACATCCGCAGCGCGCTGAAGAACACCCATCGCGCGGAGTCGGAGGCCCTGGGGCTGCAACTGCTGAACCAGGCCCTGCGCGCCCTGGGCACCCGCCCGGAGCAGGTCGGCGAGGCGCAGTGGGAGAAGGTGGTCAAGGAAAGCGGTCGCAGCCGGGAGGACCTGCTGATGGAGATCGGGCTGGGCAAGCGCCTCGGGGTGGTGGTGGCGCGGCAGTTGCTGGCCAGGGAGTCCGACACGGAGAGCCGCAAGAGCGCCGGCCCCATGCTGATCCGCGGCGCCGAAGGCGTGTCCGTGCGTCTGGCCAAGTGCTGTCGCCCCATACCGGGCGACCCCATCATCGGCCAGATCAAGAAGGAGCAGGGCCTCGTCATCCATACCCACGATTGCCCGCAGGTGCGCCACTACCGCGAGGACCCGGACAAGTGGGTGGACGTGGAATGGGCGGCCGACATCGACAAACCCTTCGACGTCGGCATCAAGGTGACCGTCGCCAACAAGCGCGGCGTGCTGGGTCAGGTGGCCTCGGTCATCGCCGGCGAGGGTTCCAACATCGACGACGTCAGCATGGAGGAGGCCGCCGGTGCCTTCACCAATCTCTATTTCACCGTGCAGGTGCAGAACCGTCTACACCTCGCCCGCCTCATGCGGGCCCTGCGCGGTCTGCCGGAGGTGGTGCGCATCAACCGCACGAAGGGGCGGCACCACGCGACGGGCGGCGGTGTCCATGCGGCATGATACACGTCGCCGGGATCTGCCTGCCGGCCTTAGGTCTGCCGCTTCTGACCTGTCCCAGCCGTCAACGGCTAACGCTTTCCACAACGACCAAGCATAACGAAAGACTGCCATGACCAGGACCCTCATCAGCACCGACCAGGCCCCCGCCGCCATCGGCACCTACTCCCAAGCCGTGCGGGCCGGCAACACCGTCTATCTGTCCGGCCAGATCGGCCTGGATCCGGCCGGCATGCAACTGGTGGAGGGCATCGAGGCCCAGATCCACCGTGTCTTCGCCAACCTCGCCGCCGTGGCCGAGGCGGCGGGAGGCAGCCTGGCGGATGTGGTCAAGCTCAACGTCTACCTCACCGACCTCGCCCATTTCGGCAAGGTCAACGAGATCATGGCCCAGTACTTCTCCCAGCCCTACCCGGCCCGCGCCGCCGTGGGCGTGGCCAGCCTGCCGCGCGGGGCGCTGGTGGAGGCGGATGCGGTGCTGGTCCTTGGCGACTAGCCCGCGGCCGGCTGTATGGCCAAGGCGCAGGTTGAGGACGCCGTCCTGCGCAGGCTGGGCTACGCCACCCAGACGGACCTCGTCCTACACCTGCCCCTGCGCTATGAGGATGAGACCCGGCTGACCCCCTTGCGCGAGGCACGTCCGGGAAGGACGGTGACCGTCGAGGGGGTGATCGTGCACGCCGAATTGCAAACACGCCCGCGCCGCCAGCTCGTCGTCGAGCTCGCGGCGGCGGAGCCTGAGACCGCTGCGCATCCCGCAGCCCAGCTCTTCTTCCGGCTGCTGCATTTCAACGCGGGCCAGGTCGCCCAGCTCAGACCGGGCGCGCGTCTGCGCCTGCACGGTGAGGTGCGGCCAGGCTTCTACGGCGCGGAAATGGTGCACCCCCGCTACCGCCTGGTGAAACCCGGCACGCCCCTGCCCGAGACGCTGACCCCGGTCTATCCGACGGTGGCGGGTCTGTCGCAAACGGCGCTGCGCAAGGCCGTCTCCCTGGCCTTGGCGCAGTCGGACCTGAGCGAGACCCTGCCCCCCGCCCTCGCGCAGCGCCTGGCGCTGCCCGCCTTCGCCGAGGCGGTGCGACTGTTGCATGCACCGCCGCCGGACGTCGACCTCGACGCGCTGGAACGGCGCACCCACCCCGCCTGGCGGCGGCTCAAGTTCGACGAGCTGCTGGCACAGCAGCTGTCCCTGCGCCGGCATGCCCGTGCCCGCGCCACGCTCAGCGCGCCGGCCATGCAGTCTGGGGGGGATCTGGCGCAGCGGCTGCTCTCCGCCCTGCCCTTCGCCCTGACCCGCGCCCAGGAGCGGGTGTGGCAGGAGATCCGGGCCGATCTGGCCCGTCCCCACCCCATGCATCGCCTGCTGCAGGGCGACGTGGGCAGCGGCAAGACGCTGGTGGCGGCGCTCGCCTGCCTGCCCGTGGTCGCGTCGGGCTGGCAGGCCGCCGTCATGGCCCCGACCGAAATCCTGGCCGAACAGCTGCACCTGAAATTGCGCGAATGGCTGGAACCGCTCGGCCTCGGGGTGGTGTGGCTCGCCGCCGCGCTCAAGGGCAAGGCCCGGGCCTCGGCATTGTCGGCCATCAACGCCGGGCAGGCCCAGATCGCGGTGGGCACGCATGCCCTCATCCAGGAGGGGGTGGACTTCCCCCGCCTGGGGCTGGCCATCGTCGACGAACAGCACCGCTTCGGCGTCGAACAACGGCTTGCGCTGCGTGCCAAGGGTCGCCCCGCCCTCACCCCTCACCTGCTCATGATGTCCGCCACCCCCATCCCGCGCAGCCTGGCCATGAGCTATTACGCCGACCTCGACGTCTCCACCCTGGACGAGCTGCCGCCGGGGCGCCGGCCCATCGCCACCCGTGTCATCCACATGACGCGCCGCCCGGAGGTGATCGCGCGCCTGCGCGACTACTGTCTCGGCGGCGCCCAGGCCTACTGGGTCTGCCCCCTGGTGGAGGAGTCCGAGAAGCTGCAGCTTAAGGCCACCCTGGCGGCCCACGCCGAACTCGCCGCCGCCCTGCCCGAACTCGGCGTCGGGCTGGTGCACGGGCGCATGAAGGCGGAGGAGAAGGCGGCGGTGATGACCGCCTTCAAGGCCGGCAGGCTCCACCTGCTGGTGGCCACCACGGTCATCGAGGTGGGGGTGGACGTCCCCAATGCCGGCCTGATGGTGATCGAACACGCCGAGCGCATGGGGCTCGCCCAGTTGCACCAGCTGCGCGGCCGCGTCGGACGGGGCACGCGCGAGTCGACCTGCATCCTGCTCTACGCCGAACCGCTGTCGGATGCGGCAAGGCGACGGCTGCGCATCCTCCGCGAGCAGCACGACGGCTTCGCCATCGCGCGCGAGGACCTGCTGCTCAGGGGGCCGGGGGAATTCATGGGCGCACGCCAGTCCGGGCAACCCTGGCTGCGCTTCGCCGATCCGGAGACGGATCTCGACCTGCTGGACACCGCCCGCAAGGCCGCGGATTGGCTGTTGGACCATCACCCCGGTGCAGTCGAGCGACACCTGGCGCGCTGGCTGCCCAAGGGTCTCGACTACCTGCGCGGCTAGCTCCCAATTCGAACCGTTCATGGCCAACCGGCCACCCCTGCCTATGAACGAGCGTTGTGCCGGCCATGAACGGATACCCCTTATGTGGGCCTGTGGCCCATTCCTCGCTGCGCTCGGGACCGGCACAGCGCGCCGTCCCGTGCCGTTCGGGCTGGTCGCGCCAGCCACCTTTCGCGGCCGGCTGCCGGGTGTGGTCAACTGCGGTGCTTGGGTGAATGGCATAATTTACGGCTTGCACCCATCACCATCATGAACCCCTGGCAAGCGATCCTGGTGGGTCACTCTCCCTACCGAGCCTGGCTAACTGATAACGGCTCGTTGACCCAGGCACTAAAGAGGCGCTGCCCCAATCTGTGCGTCGTGCGCCTGCGACAGCGTCCGGGCAAGCCTCATTACGACGAACGCCCCCCGCTGGCGTTGCGCCCGCATCGGCTCAGCCTGATCCGGGATGTCCTGCTGACCTGCGCGGGACGGCCCCTGGTCTATGCCCACAGCGTCATCCCCCTGGCCGGCCTGGCCGGCCCGTGGCGCAATCTGTCCCGCCTGGGCGACCGGCCGCTTGGGGAGGCCTTGTTCAAAGACCCCCAGGTGCGCCGTCATCCCCTGCATTACCGGCGCCTGGATGATCGTCACCCTTTGTATCGTGCAGCCATCGCGCACGTGACCGACAAACCGCCCGCCCTGTGGGCCCGTCGTTCGGTGTTCACACGCGACGACCACCCCATCCTGGTGACCGAGGTCTTCCTGCCCGATGTGCTGCGTCTGCCGCCGCCTCAGCACGCGACAAGGAGTATCCGATGACCCTGACCGAACGTCTCAACGCCTACGAGAGGCTCATGCGGCTGGACAAGCCCATCGGCATCCTCCTGCTCGCCTGGCCGACGTTGTGGGGCTTGTGGCTGTCTTCGGGCGGGCAACCGGATTGGGTCGTACTGTGGATCTTCCTCCTCGGCGTGGTGCTGATGCGCTCGGCCGGCTGTGTGATCAACGACTATGCCGACCGCCACTTCGACCCCCATGTCGAACGCACCCGCAACCGCCCCCTGGCCAGCGGCCAGATCAGCCCGAAGGAGGCCCTGGCGCTGGCCGCGGGCCTGGCCCTGCTCGCCCTGCTGCTGATCCTGCCGCTGAAAAACGTGCTGCTGCTCCAGCTGGCGGTGGTGGCGGCCTTCCTGGCGGCGAGCTACCCCTTCACCAAGCGCTTCTTCGCCATCCCCCAGGCCTATCTGGGCATCGCCTTCGGCTTCGGCATCCCCATGGCCTATGCCGCGCACCTCAACGCGGTGCCGGCCATCGCCTGGTGGCTGCTGGCGGCGAACCTGTTCTGGGCCATCGCCTATGACACGGAATACGCCATGGTCGACCGGGAGGACGATCTCAAGCTCGGCATCAAGACCTCGGCCATCACCTTCGGCCGCTTCGACGTCATGGCCGTGATGCTCTGCTACGGCGCGAGCCTCGCCCTGCTCGCCTATGCCGGCTGGCGCATCCATCTCGGCTGGGCCTATTACGCGGGACTCCTCCTCGCCGCGGGCGTGGCCGCCTATCACTACACCCTGATACGCGATCGCGACCGGGGCAGGTGCTTCAAGGCCTTTCTGCACAACAACTGGTTCGGCGCCGCCGTGTTCGCTGGCATCGCGCTGGACCTCTATCTGTTGAACCGCAGCGCTTAAGAACCGGACTTCAGGATGGCCTCGATCTCGTGCGCCGGGATGTAGCCATCCACCCGGCGGCCGTTGGCGAAGAAGATGGCCGGTGTCCCCTCCACGCCCAGGCGGGCAGCGACTTCGGCGATCGCAGCGAGCGGCGCCTCACAGTTGGCCACCGCCTCCGGCGCCTTGCCTTCCAGCATATAGGCCGTCCAGGTCCGGGCCCGGTCGGCGGCGCACCAGACGTCGCGGGCGATCTGGGGGGCGCGCGGATGCAGGTCGGCGAGGGGATAGAGGAAGACGTGTACGGTCAGGTTGTCGAGCTTGGCGAGCTCCTGCTCCAGCCGCCGGCAGAACGGGCAGTCGGGATCGGTGAAGACGGCGAGTCTGCGCTCGCCCTTGCCCTTTACGACT
>JBBIKZ010000070.1:0-12946 GCA_037445185.1 Hydrogenophilales bacterium
AGAGGATACCGGTCTTGCCGTTGCCGGCATCGAAATTCTGGCGGGTGTCGAAGAGGTTGTGCATCGTGGTCGGAGATGGGCAGCAGGGCAAGCAGGGGTAAGAGGGTGAGGTGCTATTCTAAATGAGTTTGCAACGATCTCTTAGAGCATGAGCGACCTGAAAGCACGCGCCCTGGCCTATCACGAACAGCCGCGCCCGGGCAAGATTACCGTGGAGTCGGCGAAACCCTGCGCCACCCAGGCCGAATTGTCGCTGGCCTACACGCCGGGGGTGGCGGAGCCGGTGCGCGAGATCGCCCGCGACCCGCAAGCCGCCTATCGTTACACCAGCAAGGGCAATCTGGTGGCCGTGGTGACGGATGGAACCGCCATCCTGGGACTGGGCAATCTGGGTCCGCTCGCGGCCAAGCCGGTGATGGAAGGCAAGGCCGTACTCTTCAAGCGATTTGCCAACATCGACGTGTTCGACATTGAAATCAAAGCGGATTCTGTCGACGAATTCGTCCGCACCGTGATCAACATCTCGCCGACCTTTGGCGGCATCAACCTGGAAGACATCGCTGCGCCGCATTGCTTCGAGATCGAGCGGCGCCTGACCGAGGCCCTGGACATCCCGGTCTTCCACGACGACCAGCACGGCACGGCGGTGATCATCTGTGCCGGTCTCATCAATGCCGTGCACATCCAGGACAAGCGCCTGGATGAGGTGAAGATCGTCTGCTTGGGGGCGGGCGCGGCCGGCATCGCCTCGATGAATCTGCTCGTGGAGATGGGGGTGCCGCGCCAGCACATCACCCTCGTCGACAGCCGGGGCGTGATCCACGCCGGCCGCAACGACCTCAACCCATTCAAGCAGGCCTTCGCCCGCGACACCCCCTGGCGCACGCTGGCGGACGCCATGCGCGGCGCGGACGTGTTCGTCGGGGTGTCGGGTCCCAATCTGGTCACACCGGACATGGTGCGCTCCATGGCCGATCGGCCGGTGGTCTTCGCCCTGGCCAATCCCGACCCGGAGATCCTGCCGCAGGACGCCCATGCCGCCCGACCGGATCTGGTCATGGCCACCGGGCGCTCCGACTTCCCCAACCAGGTGAACAACGTGCTGGGTTTCCCCTTCATCTTCCGCGGCGCTTTGGATGCGCGCGCCCGCCGCATCACCCGGCCCATGCTGGTGGCGGCGGCACGGGCACTGGCCGAGCTGGCGCGGGAGCCGGTGCCGGAATCGGTCCTCGCGGCCTACGGCGTGGATCGGCTCGCGTTCGGGCGCGACTACATCCTGCCCAAGCCGTTCGATCCCCGTCTGATCGAACGCATCCCCGCGGCGGTGGCGGCCGCGGCCTGAGCATGCGCGCAGACCGCCCCGTCCATCTCGATGTGCTGAAGATCCATCTGCCGGTCGGCGCGTGGGTGTCCATCCTGCACCGGGCAAGCGGTGCCGTGCTGTCCCTGGCCGTGCCGGTGCTGCTCTACGCCTTGATGCTGAGCCTGCGTTCCGCAGCCGACTACGACCGGTTGACCGCTTTCCTGGGGGGCGGCTACGGCGCGATCCTCCTGCTGGGGGGCTGTTGGGCCGCAGCGCATCATTACCTGGCCGGCCTGCGCCATCTGGGCTTCGATCTGGGCTGGGGCGAACAGCGGGCGCGGGCACGGCAGACGGCCCTGGCATGCCTCAGCCTGGCGCTCGCCCTGACCGCCGCTGTGGCCATCTGGATGCTGTGATGCGCACGGCGACGGGGGCCAGGCACGGCACCGGGATGTGGCTCATGCAGCGGGCGAGCGCCGTGCTGATGGCACTCTTTCTCCCCCTGTTTCTGGCCTATGTCCTGTGGCAGGGGCCGCACGACTACGCGTCCTGGCGCGCCCTGTTCGCCCCCTTGGCGGCCAAGGTCGGCGTGCTGCTGTGCGCTGCAGCCATGCTGGTGCATGGCTGGATCGGCCTGCGGGAGATCCTGATCGACTATGTGCACCGCCTGTCCCTGCGCCTGTCCCTGTATCTGCTCTTCGCCGTCCTCCACCTGGCCTGCCTGGTCTGGGCGGCAGACATCCTCTGGCGCCTGGCACCTTGATCCCAAAACGCACCTTCGATGCGGTGATCGTCGGCGGCGGCGGTGCGGGCCTGCGCGCCGCCCTGCAGCTGGCCCGTCACGATCACAAGGTCGCCGTCCTGTCCAAGGTCTTTCCCACCCGCTCGCACACCGTTTCCGCCCAGGGCGGCATCACGGCGGCGCTGGGCAACGTGTCCGAAGACCACTGGCACTGGCACATGTACGACACGGTGAAGGGCTCCGACTATCTGGGCGACCAGGACGCCATCGAGTTCATGTGCCGCAACGCGCCCACCGTGGTCTACGAGCTGGAGCACATGGGGCTGCCCTTTTCACGGCTCGCCAACGGCAAGATCTACCAGCGGCCCTTCGGCGGGCAGTCCAAGCACTACGGGGGTGAGCAGGCGGTGCGCACCTGCGCCGCCGCCGACCGGACCGGGCACGCCCTGCTGCACACCCTCTACCAGCGCAACATCGCCGCCCGCACCCAGTTCTTCGACGAGTTCTACGCCCTGGACCTGGTGCGCGACGCCGAGGGCTATGTCCTCGGCGTGGTGGCCCTGGAGATCGAGACCGGCGAGCCCTGGCTGTTCGAGGCGCGTGCCACCCTGCTCGCCACGGGCGGGGCAGGGCGGGTGTTCCGGCACTCCACCAATGCCCTCATCAACACCGGCGACGGCCTCGGCATGGTCCTGCGCGCGGGTCTGCCGCTCGAGGACATGGAGTTCTGGCAGTTTCACCCCACCGGCATCCCGGAGGTCGGCTGCCTGATGACGGAGGGTTGTCGCGGCGAGGGGGGCTACCTCATCAATCGCGAGGGGGAGCGTTTCATGACCCGCTATGCCCCGCACGCCCTGGACCTCGCCTCGCGCGACGTCGTCGCGCGTGCCATCGCTCAGGAGATCCAGGCCGGCCGCGGCTGCGGCGAGCGAGGTGACCACGTGCTGCTCAAGCTCGACCACCTCGGCGAGGAGACGATCCGCACGCGCCTGCCCGGCATCCGGGAACTCGCCATCCGCTTCGCCGGCATCGACCCGGTCAAGGCGCCCATCCCGGTCACCCCCACTGTGCACTACATGATGGGGGGCATCCCCACCAATCTGCATGGCCAGGTCGTCACGCCGGTGCGCTACGGACCGGAGGAGGCGGTGCCCGGCCTCTACGCGGTGGGGGAATGCGCCTGCGTCTCGGTGCATGGCGCCAACCGCCTGGGCGGCAATTCCCTGCTCGACCTGCTGGTCTTCGGCCGGGCCGCGGGTGAGCACATGCTGGCATACCTGCGCGACAATCCCTACCCGCGTCCCCTGCCCAAGAGCGGCCCGGAGCTGGCCCTGGCCCGGCTGGCACGCTGGGATAGGGCGCCGGGCAGCGAGCGCATCGCCGCCATCCGCAGCGACATGCAGCAGATCCTGCAGACCTATTGTGGCGTCTACCGGCGCGAAGACAGGTTGCGCGAAGGCATCGCCAAACTGACGGAGGTGGAACTCAGGCTGGACCAGGCAGGGCTGGAGGATCGCAGTCGTGTCTTCAACACCGCCCGCATCGAGGCCCTCGAGCTGGAAAACTTGCTGCCCATCGCCCGCGCCACGCTGGTCAGCGCGCTCGCGCGCACGGAGAGTCGCGGCGCCCATGCGCGAGAGGATCACCCCCAGCGCGACGACGACCACTGGTTGCGGCATACCCTCTACTTCCGCGAGCATGACACGCTCGACTACAAGCCGGTGCGACTCAAGCCGCTGACGGTCGAGCCTTTCCAGCCCAAGGAGCGGCACTACTGATGCGACTGCGCATCTATCGCTACGACCCTGACGACGATGCCGAGCCGCGCATGCAGGATTACGTGCTCGACATCGAGCCGCGCGGCAAGATGGTCCTCGACGCCCTGCTGGCGCTCAAGGAGCAGGACGAGAGCCTGGCCTTTCGCCGCTCCTGCCGGGAGGGGGTGTGCGGCTCCGATGGCGTGAACATCAACGGCGTCAACGCGCTGGCCTGTGTGACGCCCTTGTCGGGCTTGCGCGAACCGATCGAGATCCGCCCCCTGCCGCGGCTGCCGGTCATCCGCGACCTGATCGTGGATCTGAGCCAGTTCTATCGCCACTACCGGGCGGTCAAGCCTTACCTGATCAACCTGGACCCCGAACCGGAGATCGAGCGCCTGCAAAGCCCCACGGCGCGCGCCGAACTCGATGGCCTGTACGAGTGCATCCTGTGCGCCTGCTGCACCACCGCCTGCCCGTCTTTCTGGTGGAACCCAGAGCGCTTCCTGGGGCCTGCCGCCCTGCTGGCCGCCTACCGCTTCATTGCCGACAGCCGTGATCAGGCGACGGACGCGCGCCTCGATTTCCTGGAAGACCCCTATCGGCTGTTCCGCTGCCACAGCATCATGAACTGCGTCGAGGTCTGTCCCAAAGGCTTGAATCCCACGGCGGCCATCGGCAAAATCAAGGCCATGCTGGCGAACAGGACGCTGTGACCGGGGGTGTGCCGAACTGGCTGCGCTGGCGATGCCGGCGTGGCATGCTGGAGCTCGATGCCCTGTTGCACGCCTTCGTCGAAGACGGTTACCGGGCGCTCGACCCGTCCGAACAACTGGCCTTTTCCCGCCTGCTGGGACGGCAGGACATCGAACTCTATCTATGGCTGGCTGGACGTGAGGAACCGCCCGCGGATCTGCGATCCGTGGTGGAAAAGTTGCGTTCTAGCAAAGTGAGCAAGCTATGAGCCAACGTACCGCCAAGATCACCTTCAGCGACTCCGACCAGGTCATCGAACTGCCCGTGCTCGCGGGCAGCCTGGGTACCGATGTCATCGACACCCGCAGCCTGGGGGCGCACGGATACTTCACATTCGACCCGGGTTTCCTGTCCACGGCCAGCTGTGCCTCCAGCATTACCTACATCGATGGCGAGGCCGGGCTGCTGTATTACCGCGGCTATCCCATCGAGCAGCTCGCCCAGCATTCCGACTTCATGGAGGTGAGCTATCTGCTGCTGCATGGCGAGCTGCCCACCGCGCAACAGAAGGCTGACTTCAGCAACATCGTGCGGCATCACACCATGCTGCACGACCAGATGGCCTACTTCTTCCGCGGCTTCCGTCGCGATGCCCATCCCATGGCGGTGATGGTCGCGGTGGTGGGCGCCATGTCGGCCTTTTATCGAGACTCCTCCGATCCCTTCGATCCCGCCCAGCGCGAGATCGCGGCCTATCGCCTGCTGGCCAAGTTGCCGACCATCGCCGCCTGGAGCTACAAGTACAACATCGGCATGCCCTTCATGTACCCGCAGAACCGACTCGGCTATGCGGAGAATTTCCTCTACATGATGTTCGCCACGCCGTGCGAGGACTACCATCCCAACCCGGTCCTGGCCCGTGCCCTGGATCGCATCCTGATCCTGCATGCCGACCACGAACAAAACGCCTCCACCTCCACGGTGCGCGTGGCGGGCTCCTCCGGTGCCAACCCCTTCGCCTGCATCGCCGCCGGGATCGCCTCCTTGTGGGGGCCGCTGCACGGGGGCGCCAACGAGGCCGTATTGAAAATGCTGGAGGACATCGGCGACGTGTCGCGCATCGACGAGGTGATCCGGCGCGCCAAGGACAAGAGCGATCCTTTCCGGCTCATGGGTTTCGGTCACCGCATCTATAAGAACATGGATCCGCGCGCCGCCATCATGCGCCAGACCTGTCACGAGGTCCTGGACGAGCTCGGTCTGCACGACGACCCCTTGTTACGCATCGCGCTCAAACTCGAAGAGATCGCCTTGCAGGACGACTACTTCATCGAAAAGCGGCTCTATCCCAACGTCGACTTCTACTCGGGCATCGTGCTGCGTGCGCTGGGCATCCCCACCTCCATGTTCACCGCCATCTTCGCCATGGCGCGCGCCGCCGGCTGGGTGGCCCAATGGCTGGAGATGGTCTCGGCCGAGGGTCACAAGATCGCACGCCCGCGCCAGCTCTACACCGGGCAGACACGCAGGGACTACCGGCCGATCGAATTACGCTGATGCGTAAGCTTCCTCCCTGGGAAAGAAACGTTCCATGCCCGGCGGCAGTGGGTGAGACATTGGGGATAACCCGGCGTGTGAGGGTCGTGTGCCCCCAGGGCCGGGCTGCGCCCAGCCCACCCCCCGAGGGGGTGGAAGAGACACTTGGGACGGCCCGGCGTGTGAGGGATTTGTGCCCCCAGGGCCGGGCTGCGCCCAGCCCGCCCCCCGAGGGGGTGGAAGAGACACTTGGGACGGCCCGGCGTGTCTCTTGAGGAGAAGGGTGCCTACTATTCAGGCAATCTCGAATACCTGACCAGTCTGGCGCAACACCAGCCGGGGCTGGACCAGCTGGGGCAGGGCGAGGGGGGCGTTGCGGAGTGTCATGCGCGGCGTGCGGTCGTGCCGCCGTCCGAACTGCCCTTGCGGCAATGCGAGGCGCGTCAGGTCGGGGTGCTACAACTCATCAACGCCTATCGTTTTCACGGTTTCCGACGGGCCAACCTCGACCCTCTGCAGCTTCGTCCTCTGCCGGACGTGCCCGAGCTAGACCCGGCGGCGTACGGTCTGACCGCAGCCGACCTCGGCGACAGCTTCGAGACGGGTTCGCTGGCCGGCCCGCCACGGGACACCCTGCGCAACATCCTGGCGCGTCTGAAGGCGGCCTATTGCGGCACGCTGGCGGCCGAGTACATGTATCTGAGCCAGACTGCGCAGAAACGCTGGCTGCAGCAGCGGCTCGAGGCCGGCACGGGTCTGCGTCCCATCGACGACGACCGGCGGCGCTGGCTGCTCGCCCAGCTCACGGCGGCGGAGGCCCTGGAAAAGGTGATCCACGCCCGCTACACCGGTCAGAAGCGTTTTTCGCTGGAAGGCGCGGAGGCCCTCATTGCGTTGCTCAACTATCTGGCCGAGCTGGCGGCCGAAGCCGGTGTGCAGGAGATCGGGCTGGGCATGGCGCATCGCGGCCGGCTCAACGTGCTGCACAACGTCCTCGGCCGTTCCGCCCTGGCCTTCTTCGAGGATGAGCGGGCCGTGCTGCCGGAAGGGGCGCTCAGCGGCGACGTCAAATACCACCAGGGCTTCGCCATGCAGGTACAGACGCTCAAGGGGCCGATCCGGCTGGCGCTCGCCTTCAACCCCTCGCACCTGGAGATCGTCAACCCGGTCGTGCAGGGTTGGGTGCGCGCGCAACAGCAAAAACGCGGCGATCGCGACGGCGGTCTGGTCATGCCGGTGCTCATCCACGGTGACGCCGCCATCGCCGGGCAGGGGGTGGTCATGGAAACGCTCAACATGTCGGTCACCCGCGGCTTTACCACCGGCGGCACGATCCACATCGTAGTCAACAATCAGATCGGGTTCACCACCTCGGATCCGCGCGATGCGCGCTCCAGCCTCTATTGCACGGATGTGATGAAGATGGTGGAAGCGCCCGTGCTGCACGTCAACGGCGACGATCCGGAGGCCGTACTGCGGGCGGTGCAGATCGCCTTCGCCTTTCGCATGACCTTCCGGCGCGACGTGGCCATCGATCTGGTCTGCTACCGTCGCCTCGGCCACAACGAGCAAGACGAGCCCATGGTCACTCAACCCATTATGTATCGCAAGATACGCCAACATCCCCGCGTTAGAAGCATTTATGCGGCCAAGTTGGCAGACTTGGGGTTGGTGTCGGCGACCGAGGCCGAGGCCATGATCGAGGCCTACAAACGCGGGCTCGACACCCTGCCGGCCATGCCGGAACGGCCTTACACGCCCTATGTGGCCGATTGGCGCCCCTATCGCGGCAAGGATTGGCGCACGCCCGCTGCCACCGGGGTGAAGCTGGAGCGGCTGCAGGCGTTGGGGCGGCGACTGGCCACCCCGCCGGAAGACTTCCAGCTGCATCCACGCGTCGTCATGGTGATGCAGGCGAGACGGCTGATGGCCGAAGGCACCCTACCGCTCGACTGGGGCATGGCGGAGTCCCTAGCCTATGCCAGCCTGCTCGTCGAGGGCCATGGGGTGCGTCTCACCGGCCAGGATTCCGGCCGTGGCACCTTTTTCCATCGACATGCCGTCCTGCACGATCAGGCACGTGAGCGGTGGGATGCGGGCATCTATATCCCGCTGCAACATCTGGCCCCGGATCAGGCGCACTTCCTCGTCGTGGACTCCCTCCTGTCGGAGGAGGCCGTGCTGGGTTTCGAATACGGCTATGCCAGTTCCTTACCCAACGAACTGGTCATCTGGGAGGCGCAATTCGGCGATTTCGCCAATGGCGCCCAGGTGGTGATCGACCAGTTCATCGCCTCCGGCGAGGCGAAATGGGGGCGGCTCAACGGGCTCGTCCTCTATCTGCCGCATGGCTACGAAGGGCAGGGGCCGGAGCACTCCTCGGCGCGCATCGAGCGGTTTTTGCAACTTGCGGCCCAGGACAACATCCAGGTGGTGCAGCCCTCGCTGCCGGCGCAGCTTTTCCATGTGCTCAGGCGCCAATTGCTGCGTCCCTACCGCAAACCGCTCATACTGATCACACCCAAGAGCCTGCTGCGGCTGCCGGCTTCGGTATCCCGTCTCGAGGACCTCGCCGAGGGGGCCTTTGAGCCGGTATTGGCGCCATGCCGCACCGAGGCCCCGGAAGTCGAGACCGTCATACTGTGCAGCGGCAGGATTTATTTCGACCTGGAAAACCATCGCGGCGGCCGGGTCGATTACGCGATCATGCGCATCGAACAGATCTATCCCTTCCCGGACGAGGAATTGAAACAGGCGCTTGCCCGCTTCCCCAACGCGCGCCGTCTGCTTTGGGTGCAGGACGAACCGCAAAACCAGGGACCCTGGCGCTATATGGCCTATCACCTGCGCCAGGTCAGCACATTGCCGATACGCTATGTCGGCAGGCCCGAGTCCGCCTCACCCGCCAGCGGCTATCTGGCGATGCACAAGGCCCAGTTGGAAGGCATCCTGAACGACACCTTCTCCGACTGACAGGCGCGATTCCCTACCGCTGTGCAAAAGCAACCCAGGACATGCCCGGGTTGCTCATACCGTTCACCAAGCAAACGGTTGCGACCGGTTTCAGATCCTGAATTCATCCATCGACCTGCCTTGCGCCAAGGCCTGCACCATCCAGCCCGGTTTGCGGCCTTTGCCGGTCCAAAGCTCGCCGGTGGCGGGATCGCGATATTTCGCCGCACCACTGGCCGCCATTCTGCGACCTCTGCCGCGGACGGCAGGCACGAGGTCGTCCACGGTAATACCGTATTCCGCCATCTTTGCCTTGATCTCGGCCACGACCGAGGCCATTTCCTGCTTGCGGGCTTCCTCGGCCTGCTTCTGCAGGGCCGCGATTTGTTCCTGCAATTCCTTGTATCGGGACACTGTAGCTCCTTTACGAAAAGTGCCACCGTCGGCACGAGTCGATTATAGCTAGGATTTCAGCAGTTATGAACAATGACTCTTTTCAATCTGCCCCGCGATTCTCACGAGCCAGCGCGAAACCACTGCGGTTGAGTCGATGGCATCACAGGGAGTTGGTGCTGGACGGCCGTTCAGCGTCGATATCACCGCCAGACGTGGCATAAACACATCGACTCAGCTTGCTTCAGCCAATCCCGAGGAGCGCAATCTGCTACGCGCTATGTTCGCGAGCATCGGCCCGGGTTCGGCGGTGTCGAGCGCACCCAAAAGTTGCTGCGAGAGGCGACGGTGACCGATCAGGGGGACAGGGGAGCGGCGGCGGATGGAGACGAACAGCAATGCGGGACATCTGCTGTTCCGAAGCGGATCGCGCTTTTCAATATGGATACAGGGTCGCGTCCGTACGCCGCATCCTGCGGAGGACAGCCCTCCCACTGCGGGAGGGCTGTGAGGCTTCAGGGGCTCAGCTGCTCATCCCTGTTTGGCGTCTTCGTTTCCACCATGACCAGGGGTTCGGGCTGGCTCTGTTGCTCCGCATGACTGCGTGCGCGACGCGCGCTGGCCATGGCCCTGTGTTGGCCTTCTGACGGCTCGCCGCCGACGTCCTCCGGTGGTCTGCTGGTTTCCACCAGCACCAGGGGCGCCTCAGGCTCGCCGGGGCTTTCCATTCTCGGCCGGCGACGACGCCTGCTGCGTTCGCCCGATGGCGAAGCTTCCTGCACCGTTTGGACGGCAAGGGTTGCCTCGGTAGCCTCGGTCACCACCGGCGCGTGGGTCTCGACCAATTCCAGGCCGACTGCGCTCAGATCCGGCGGGGCGAGCGGGGCTGACGCGGGCGCGGGTTCGGTTGGGGCAGGGGACTCGGGCCGCGCGGGGGGCGGCGTTTCGACCGCTGGCTTCTCGGCCATCTTCTCGTGCACATCGACAGACGTGCCTGCGGGCGCCACTGCCCGGCCCGGCTCTGTCGTGGCAGGAGTCGTCGCAGGCCTCATGGCTTCCCGTTCAGCGCTCGGCATGGGCGCTTCCCCTTCCTGCCCGTCCGTCGCTACGGCAGGTGTCTCGGCCATGGTATTCGTTACCTCGCCGGCGCTTGCCGCAGCGACCTCCGGACGTCCTTCGCGGCGACCGCGTCGGCGCCGTCGGCCGCGTCCCTCGCGTTCCTCGCCTGCAAGCGCGGGGCCACTCATTTGCGTTTCCGGCATGGGTGCGGCTGGCACCGCGTCCGCGCTGGGTGGCACGGGCGGACGCTCACGTCGGCGTTCCTGTCGCTCGGGGCGCTCCGCCCGCTCAGGACGGGCGACCTTTGCCTCGGGCCGCTCACCGCGCTCTGGGCGTTCACCGCGTGCCTGACGTTCACCGCGTGGGCGACGACTGTCACGTTCTTCCCGCGGCCGACGCGCTTGACGCGCATCGCGTACCGGTTCAGCCGGTTTTGCCTCCTCGACGGGCGCTGACTCGGGGGCCTGCAGGCCGCGCAACCAACCGAAGATGCGTCCGAACAACCCTGGCTTGCTGGCCGTCGACAGTGTGTTCGGCTTTTCCACTGGCGTGGGGGCCGGCTGCGCGGGGGTGATGCCCTGCACCACGGGTTGCGGCCGTTCGACCTTGGCGGCGCTGGCGCCCAGCTTGATCTCGGCCTCCTGTTCCGTCGGCTTTTCCGCGAGCTGGTAGCTTGGCAGCAGCACATCGGCCTGGTTGAGCTGATCGTGACGCAGCCGCACCAGCGTGTAGCGCGGGGTTTCGAAGTGCACGTTGGGGATCAGCACGATCTCCACCTTGTGCCGTGCTTCGATGTTCAGGATGTCGGTCCGCTTCTCGTTGAGCAGATAGGTACAGACATCGACCGGGGCCTGGACCTGGACCATGGCCGTGTTCTCTTTCATTGCCTCCTCCTGCAGCATGCGCAGCAAGTGCAGGGCGAAGGATTCGGTACTGCGCACGTGACCGGTGCCGCTGCAGCGCGGGCAGGTGACGTAGCTGGTCTCGCCCAGACTCGGCTGCAGGCGCTGGCGCGACAGTTCCAGCAGGCCGAAGCGGGAGATCTTGCTGATCTGCACGCGTGCCCGGTCGTAACGCAGGGCCTCGCGCAGGCGTTCCTCCACCTCGCGCTGATTCTTCTGGCTCTCCATGTCGATGAAATCGATGACGATGAGTCCACCCAGGTCGCGCAGGCGCAACTGGCGGGCGATCTCGTCCGCCGCCTCCAGATTGGTGTTGAATGCGGTCTGCTCGATGTCCGCCCCCTTGGTGGCCTGGGCCGAGTTCACGTCGATGGCTACCAGGGCCTCGGCGTGATCGATGACGATGGCGCCGCCCGAGGGCAGCGGCACCGTGCGTGCGTAGGCGGTCTCGATCTGGTGCTCGATCTGGAAGCGGGAGAACAGCGGCACGCTGTCGCTATAGAGCTTGACCTTGTTGACGTTGTTGGGCATCACGTGAGCCATGAATTGCTTGGCCTGATCGTAGATGTCCGGCTTGTCGATCAGGATCTCGCCGATGTCGGGCGTGAAGTAGTCGCGTATGGCCCGGATGACCAGGCTGGATTCCTGGTAGATGAGGAACGCCCCGCTCTGCGACCGGGCGGCCCCGTCGATGGCCTGCCAGAGCTGGAGGAGGTAGTTCAGGTCCCACTGCAGCTCCTCGAGGCTGCGTCCGATGCCAGCCGTGCGGCCGATCAGGCTCATGCCTGGCGGCACCTCGAGCTGGGCGAGTAGGTCTCTCAGTTCGTTGCGTTCCTCGCCCTCGATGCGGCGCGAGACCCCGCCACCGCGCGGATTGTTGGGCATGAGGACCAGGTAGCGGCCCGCCAGACTGATGTAGTTGGTGAGCGCTGCCCCCTTGCTGCCGCGCTCGTCCTTCTCCACCTGGACGATGAGTTCCTGGCCTTCGCGCACCAGGTCCTGCACCCGTCCCCGGCCGTTCTCGGCGACTTCGCCCGGCAGCGAGGAGCGGGCGATCTCCTTGAACGGGAGGAAGCCGTGCCGCTCCACCCCGTAATCGACGAAACAGGCCTCGAGGCTGGGCTCGACGCGGGTGATGACGGCCTTGTAGATATTGCCCTTGCGTTGTTCCTTACTGGCGGATTCAATGTCCAGGTCGATGAGTTTCTGACCATCGACAATGGCGACGCGGAGTTCCTCCGCCTGCGTCGCGTTGAAGAGCATGCGTTTCATGTTTCACCCCTGCGCACCGGCGCCCCGGGGCGATAAACCCCGCCGCGTCATCGAGGTACGCGGCAGCTCAAGCGAGGCAGGGATCAGACGGGTTGGGACTTCGTCATTTCTCGGTGTGTCTCGGGCAAGGTTGGAGGTTTATCCACTGGCCCGAACGGCAGGCCGTCCGGGCATCATCCGGGTTGGTTCGGTGCTGCAATGTATTAATATCGCTACTTTTTGCTGCCGAACGGCCGCATCGGATCACCCCCTGCTGCCAATGCGCAGACTGGAACGCGCGGATCGGCTGGGGTGTCGGTGGCCGCCGACATGTCCGGTGAGCAGACTTAACCGG